>JAAYJD010000118.1 GCA_012523135.1 Clostridiaceae bacterium | reverse complement strand
GGTTCTTGAGCAGATCGCGGATTTCTTCGAGCAGGACGACATCCGCAGGCTTGGCTGCTGGTGCTGGCGCTTCGGGCGGTTTTTTCATCTTGTTCAGGCCTTTGATGATGAAGAAGAGGACCAGGCCAATGATGATGAACGTGATGATCGCCTGGATCAGCAGGCCGTACGCGATCGCGGCCTCCGGCTTGACGACGACATCGTTCTCGATGATGGCTTCGGACAGGACAACCTTCAGATCGGCAAAGTTGACATCCGCGATCAGCCAGCCGATGACCGGCATGATGATGTGGTTGACAATGCTGTTGACCACGGCTGAGAACGCACCGCCGATAACGACAGCAATCGCCAGGTCGACGACATTGCCCCGTAAGATAAATTTCTTGAATTCAGCAAACATAGAATCCCTCCTGCGCATTGGTACCCGCCTTGAGTCCCTGATAGCATCATTATAATCTGCCGCCCGGCGTAAAGACAGAGGACATCTGTACAGAAAAAACCCGGGCCTTTTGTGAACATTTTCATTATCGAGCTAAAAGAACAAATGTTTGACATCAATCGGCGCGCCTTGTATAATGGGGACAGGCACGGACGGGGGAGGCGATCGGGTGGACTTGATGCAGAAACTGGCAATTTTGGGCGAGTCGGCCCGTTACGATGTGTCCTGTTCGACCAGCGGTGTCGCGCGGGACAACAACGGCCAGGGCGTCGGCAATGCCTCCCTGGGCGGCATCTGCCACACCTGGACGGAAGATGGCCGCTGCGTGTCCCTGCTCAAGGTGCTGCTGACCAACCACTGCCGGTTCGACTGTGCCTACTGCCTCAACCGCTGCTCCAACGACATCCGGCGGGCCGCGTTCACGCCCCGTGAGCTGGCCGACCTGACCCTGGCTTTTTACCGGCGCAACTACATCGAAGGCCTGTTTCTCAGTTCCGGCGTCCTGATCAGCCCGGACCACACGACCGAGCTGATGATCCAGACCCTTCGGCTGCTGCGCGAGGAGGGCCGCTTCAACGGCTACATCCATGCCAAGGCCATCCCCGGCACATCGGCCGCCCTGCTGGAGCGGCTGGGCCTGCTGGCCGACCGGGTCAGCGTCAACATCGAACAATGCACGCCCGCCGGCCTGCGCCTGCTGGCGCCGCAGAAAACAGAGCAGGCCATCGCCGCACCGATGCGTTTTTTGACCAGCCGCCTGGCTGAAAGCCGTGACGAACTGGTTCATTACCGTCATGCCCCGGCCTTCGCGCCCGCCGGGCAAAGCACGCAGATCATCGTCGGCGCCAGCCCCGAGCGCGACCTGCAGGTGCTGACCATGTCACAGCACCTGTACCGCAATTTTGCGCTCAAGCGGGTTTACTATTCCGCCTACATCCCGGTCAACCAGGACGACCGCCTGCCAGCACTGACCCAACCGCCGCCGCTGCTGCGCGAGCATCGCCTCTACCAAGCCGACTGGCTGATGCGCTTCTACCATTTCGATGTCCGCGAACTGCTCGGTCCGGAGAGTCCGGATCTCGAGCTTGACCTGGATCCCAAATGCGCCTGGGCCCTGCGCCATCTCGACCAGTTTCCGGTTGAACTGAACGAGGCCGATTATGAAACGCTGCTGCGGGTACCCGGGATCGGTGTCCGGTCGGCGCAAAAAATCGTCGCCGCCCGCCGGCTGGGGCGCCTGCGCCTGGAAGACCTCAAGCAGATCAACCTGGTGCTGAAGCGTGCCGGCTGCTTCATCACCTGCAACGGCAAGCTGGCGGCAGCCCGCCTGCCGGACGAGATGACGCTGAAGCGCATCCTGACTGCCCGGGCGGGCGCCGCCCGTCAGGCGCCTGCGCAGATTTCCCTGGAGGACCTGGGCTATGTTTGTCCTGCATGAGCCGACTTTCGACGGGTTGCTGTCCGCTTTCGCCTGGTGCCTGCGCCGCAGGGAGCCCCATCCGGTTTTTTTTGCCGACTCGGATCAACCTGTCCTGCTGCCGGTTCAGCCGGTAGCCGCCGAGTCCGGCATCCGGGCGCTGTTCCGGCGCCATTTTTGCCGCCAATTGGGCGACGCGGCCGGCCAGGCTGTTCTGGAAACGGTCTACACCGCTTACCTTTCGGAGCAGGAGGGCTTGTCGGCCCACCTGTACCGTTATTTGTTTTTGGCGCTGGACATGAAAAAGGATCCGGCAGCCTTGCTGCAGGACCGCTCGGTCGCCGCAGTCGTCCAGGCTGCCCGCCGGGCCGGCGGGCAGGCGCATCAATACCTGGGGCTGCTGCGCTTCCGGCTTATCCACGGCCAGCTTTACATGGCTGAGTTTTCGCCTGACTGCCATGTACTGCCCCTGATCCTGCCCCATTTTGCCGACCGGCTGTCCGACCAGCCCTTTGTGATCTGTGACCGGCGCCGCCAGCTGGCGGCCTGGTACCGGCCGGGCCGGGGCTGTTCGCTGCACCTGCTGCTGGATCCGGATGAAGAGACCCTGACCGGAACCGTGCTGCCGGGCCTGCCCGCGCCGGCCGCATCTGCCCAGGCTGGCGGCGAGCCAGCCCCGGATTTTGAACAGCTCTGGCAGCTTTACCTGGCACGGCTGGCCATCCCGGAACGACGCAACCGCAAGCTCCAGATGGCCAATATGCCCAAGAAATACTGGCGTTACCTGGCGGAGAACCCCCTGGCTGCCGCCCAGGTCGCGGCGACAAAGAGGGATGCCCCCCTGCCGAAACACGGGAGCATCCCATTTTTACCCTGATCCAGCCGCGCTGTTTCGGGTCCTGTTATATCCAGAGCCCAAACCCGATACGGGTGCGGGCGTCATATCGCGTGTTTTAACAGTAGCGGCGAACGCTTTCCGGCAGTTCGTCGGGATCTGCACTGAGAATGATCATCACGTGGAAATTGTCTTTTTGGGCGAACGTGTCGAGATCTTGCAAAAATGCCGCCAGGTTTTCCGGATTGTCGTCATCGGCAACCTTATAGATGCTGTCAATGTAAAGGTGGGTGATGTCGTAGTCCTTCGCGCTGATGCCGGCGATAAAACTCAGCAGTTCGCGGTAGCCGTGAACCGGGTACTCCGTGATGTCCGTCAGACGGATCTGGTACTTGACCAGCCGATCGAGCCGCTGCCCGGCTTCGATGCAAACCACGTTGGCCGCATCACTCATGGCCTGCGCGTTCAGGTCATCCACAAGCCGGGCGGTTTTCCCGCTTCCTTTGCTGCCGACAATTACTTTGATCATAGGCGCACACTCCCTTGCATGTTTGCCGCTGTTTCGAAATGGCTGTGCGGCTTACCCCTATTGTAGCCTAAGAATATGTCTAAAAGAAGTCACCGGGGATCGTTTTCAGGCCTCGACCGCCTAATTTTCCTGTTGCCTTTTGTGGAAACAGACGAACGTGTCCGACCCGGCCTGCTTTTCC
>JAAYJD010000117.1 GCA_012523135.1 Clostridiaceae bacterium | reverse complement strand
TAAGAACGCGAACGGCAAACGCCGCGGCAGCCAGCCCAGCCTTGTTGTCGCCCGCACCCAGGCCGTAGATCCGGTTATGCTCGATCGTGCCGCCAAAAGGATCATGGTGCCAACGGGCGCGATCTCCAGCCGGCATCGTGTCCGTGTGGGCCGCCAGCATGATCGCCTGCCCAAAAGCCGCCTTGTCCAGCCCGGGCCAGATTCCCTCTGCGTTCGGCCTGCTGCGGGTGTTCCGGCCCGGCAGGTAATCCGGGTGGTCCGTGAATCCTGGCAGGTCATCCGGGTTATAAAGAACCGTCTCCAGGCCCAGCTGGCGGTACACATCGGCCATGTGACGGGCGCACGCACCCTCCCGGCCTTCCGAGATGAAATTTTGGCTGTCGAACTGGATCAGGCGCGCCAGGGATTGAAACAGCTGGTCTTTGTTATGGCGTGCGTAGTCCAGGACAGTCTGCTCATGAGTGGTCACGAATCGTCTCCCCGGCTCAGCTTAGCCTGGCGTTTTCGAACGCCGCGATCAGCTGGGCTTGCGACAGATGGCTCTTCAGGTAGCAGCGGTCGGTGACGGGGATGGCCACACCGCCGTTTTCGTCCGTGACCGGCAAGGCCGCGCCGCCCAGTTCCTGCTGCAGCGTCACATCGCCCGGAGCCAGCGGCAGGGCAAGCGTCCCGCTGCCTGTCGCGTGCCAGAATACGACATAACGCGCGTCTTGCCGTTCGAACACGAACGCGCGCAGGTCGCCGTTCCCGCCGGCCGCCCCCCCGATCGGGTCGTACGGCACCAGTTCGTAGGCGCCGTTTTCGTTGACCAGCAGGATATGTTCCTGGTCAAGGTCCTGCAGGGCCAGTTTTTGTTCCGGCGTCAGCCATTTCTGCGCCCGGACATCTTCCCAGCGGCGCATGACCTCCAGGATGACGTCGGTGCGAGGATGCGTCTTGAACGCCTCCATTTTTTCCATGACCGTGACCGGGCAATCCCAGGCAGCCGCCCGGCTCGTGCCGTACTCGAACATGTCCGGCTGGGTTCTGAGCGACCAGAACCCCCACCAGCCAAAGTTGAGCCGCGTGAAGTCCCGCCGCATGCGCGGCGCCTCCTCGGCCGGGAATTCACGGATCTTCTCCTTGAACACCTCGGGCTGGAAAATGTCGAAGGCATTGCCGCCGCTCAGGAAATGCCAGCTGAAGTGGGCCTTCGCCGCGCCTTCCGTAAATAGGGGCGCCTTTTCCAGTTTCTTGAGAACACGGTATTGGGCGTGGGGCACATGAAATTCAAAAGGCGGGTTGGTTCCTTCTGAGCCGTCGAAATAGATGAACCTGAACCCGGCATTGTAGGCGCCGGCCAGTTTGTCGGCGATCTCGTCCTGCAGGCTGGAATGCTGGTCAAGATAAGCACTGGTCCCGCCGTATTCGCTGACATCGAGAATGCCCCCGACAAGGCCGAGCGGATGGCTTACCACCGTTGTCGCGTAGGCGCCGCGTGCGCAGCCCGTGAAACAATAGGGCGGTTCGGTCGTGTATGCCTCGTACGTGATCAGCTCGCCGCCGAATTTGATCACGCGGCAGCGGTCCGCCATGACCGTTCCTTCGGGATTCTGCTCCACGCAGATGACGGCATCGTCCTGCCCCAGGGGTTTGGC
This sequence comes from Clostridiaceae bacterium, assembly GCA_012523135.1. Lineage (GTDB taxonomy): Bacteria > Bacillota > Clostridia > Saccharofermentanales > UBA5734 > JAAYBY01. The sequence goes on along the minus strand of JAAYJD010000117.1, from coordinate 2,685 downwards.
CAGGGTGAAGCGACGGGTCACATTAAGGCGATGGTCGGCCTTGGGCGTGACATAGCGACTCTTGAGGCCGATGTGCGTATGCAGAAAATGCAATCCTGGGATGATGCCGGCGGCCTTGATCTTGTCCAGCATCTGTTCTAGATCCGCTTGGCCGTTCGGGTACTCCGGCCGGTAATCGTAGTTGCCGTTGAGCGCATACCCGCCGATTTCCTGGAAGATCGCCGGGTAATAGAGCAGCATCAGGCGGAAGCCGCCCTTTGTGGCGTAAGCGATGTGCTCGTCGACGTTGGTCGGGTTGACATGGCTCGACCAGTACGCGGACGCGTTGATCAGGTCGCTGCGGCGGCTTTCGACGCCCCGGGGCAGATCAAAATCCGCCTCGACCTGGGCGATCGCGTCGAGCAGCCTGTCCGTAGCACAGGTGAGCAGGGCCGCACCCGTTCCCTTGAGCTTGATGTCCCTGACGGCGTCAGCGCTCATGACACGGTAGCCTTTGCGCCGCTCAGACTCGATCCGTGCGTAGGGCGATGTCGCCAGTACGTTGACCGCCACCTGGCTGTCCCAGCTGACATTCAGCCACTCGCCGAAATGATCCCGGTTGCGCACGGGAAGCTGCAGCAAACGCAGTTCCGCGACGGGCGGCGGAGACATCACGAGCCCACCGTAATCCGCCGGGTGGACAATAAAATCCGTCAGGTTGAACGCGATATATTCAGGCGCTTCCCGGACCGCAATGACCGCTTCGAACGGGGTGATCTCGAAACCGACGATCAGCTGATCGCCTTCGCGGCGCAGGCGATTGGCCTGAAACGTCGTCCGCTTGTTCGGATGGGCCAGCTTGACCTCGTTGTTGAAGGGCCGTTCCTGGGTGACCGAAAACAAGGCGATTTCCTCGCCGGCCACCAGGCATTCCTCACCCGTCGGCTTGTGGACCAGGCTTTTTGCCAGGCAGTCTGCTCCGACAACCAGCCGCAGCTGGTCGTTTTCCAGGATCAATTCCTGTCCTTTATCCATCATCTTCCATCCTTGCCTTTCTCAACGCGATTCGTTTTGGGGTTGTCGATCGGGGGCTGTCATTTTCTGATGCGCATGAAATATGGTTCTGACGTTTTGACATCGACGTGCAGCCAGATTTGGCCGCGGCTCTTGGTCGCTGCTCACCAGAAGGTGCACGTTTCAGTAAAATTCTAGTTCTGATCGCCAGATCTGTCAATTATATGAATGATCTATTCGGTATCGGATAGATATATGAACATTTATTGGTTTGTTTGGCGCAATTGTTCATTTTGAATGGCCAAACTGCGCCTATGCCTTGTAGGTGCCCAGGTCCAGGCCTCGCTGCACAAAATGCTGGTAGGTCGCGTAGTCGACTTCGCTGGGAACCGAGTGGTCGCTATGCAGGATATAGCCGTAACGGCCGGTGACGACCGGGATCTTGGCTTCCAGCTCCTGGTCGACGGCGCGGATGTCGTTGGTCAGAAGCACGCGCGTGTCCATGCCGCCGATAAATGAAATCCGGTCGCCATACAAACGGTATAGCCGGTTGAGGTCCATACCGGCCTTGACCTCCATCGCCTGCAGGCAGTCCATACCCGCATCGATCATGTCCGGCACGAGCGGCTCGACCATACCGCAGCTGTGGCAGACGACCGGCAGGCCCTGGCTGTGGGCGAACTGCCAGGTCAGGCTGTGTGCCGGCTTGATCAGGTCCCGGTACATGTCCGGCGAGAAGAACGTGTGCCCCTTGAAGCCCATGTCCTCGTAGAACCAGATGCCGTCGGGTTTTCCAGCCCCGGCAAACAGGGTCTCCATCAGGCTGACGATCAGCTTGGCGTAAACCTGGACCATGTCCTCGATCCAATCTGGTTCGAGCGCCATCGCCATCAGGATCGTCTCGTGGCCGCACAGAGCGCGCAGCAGCTCAAAGACGTTCATGGACGAGGCAAAGAAAAAGCGTCCCGCACCGTGGGCCTGTTCCATCGCCTGGCGATAGCCTTCCAGGTTCAGGCGGTCCGGGATCGGTTCAAGCAGAGGTCTGATGTATTCCTCCCAATCGGCTTGTGTCTTGACCCGGTAGCTGAGCAGCTGCGGCACATTGGTCGTCTGCTTCAGCCGCTTTTGCAGCACGCCGTTGCCGTCCTCATAGAGAACGGCCTCGTCCGTCTCGGTGATAACTTTTTTGGGCTGGAGATAATCGCCCATCAGTCGAAACGGATTGAAGTTCGCCAGGTCGAAATTGAAATGTGTGACCGGCGATTCGTCGGCGGACAGATGGCCTTCGGCCGTCCAGCGGCGAATCGTCTCCGTCCAGAAGGCTTCGCAGACGGCGCTCCGGTCCACCTTCTGCCGCTTCAGAATTCTGCCGACCCGTTCGATTCCAGTCAACTGACTCATTTGGTTTTCGCTCCTCGCTCCTGGCAGGACTCAGGCAAACTGCAGCCAGCCGTATTCATCCGGGTTGATCGGGCTTTGGGCCAGCCGGTGCGCGATCGCGTCGCGCCAGACCCAGCGTCCGGCCACATCGCCGGCGATAAGCACATTGAAGCGGAGCGGATGGGTGCGGCAGGCTGCCGGACGCTGCAGCTCGTCCAGCGGCAAGCGAATCCGCACGGTCGTATCGGATCCCGTTGTCACGTCGGTTTCGAGCTGCTGCTGGGCCTGCGGCGGCCTGAGGGGATCTTGAAT
>JAAYJD010000116.1 GCA_012523135.1 Clostridiaceae bacterium | reverse complement strand
CCGCCGTCCCCACTCCGGACCGGCGTACGCCTCTTTTTCGGGGGCGTTGCAGCCGTACTGGCGTGCGAGCAGGTCAAGTTTATCCAGGTTCTTCATGGTCATCCTCCTTAAATGTGTCATCACTGGGTTGCTTATCATTAAGCGGTGTCCGGGCAAGCGGGCGGTAAACAAGCCGGCCTTCCAGCCGGACGCTTTCCATCAGGGTCACGCGGTCGATCCGGCAGCGGATGGGCGCAGCCGGCCAGGGCGGCAGCGTTTTTTCAATGAGCACAGCGTCGCGGGCGACCGTCAGGTGGGGCTGCCAGGGGCGTTTTTCAACATCAAAGCCCCGCGCCAGGAGCTGCTGGCGCAGCCGGCTGACCAGCCAGGCCGGTTCAGGCCCGCTCGCCATGCCGACCCAAAGCAGGCCGCTGGCGGCGCGAAACGTCCCGAAGCCGGCAAACGAAACCGAAAACGGCCGTGTGTCGACGCTGGCCGCTTGCAGAGCATCTGTCAGGCCAGGAATCGCGGCTGCAGGCTGCTCCCCCATGAACTGCAAGGTCAGATGCAGGTTTTCCGGGTGCGTCCAACGGGCGGAAACCTGGTTGCGAACAGGCTGCAGAGCCTCGTTCAGGGCGCGCCGGGCCGGCTCATCGAGTTCAAAGGCATAAAAAAGTCGCATAGCTTACCGTTTCTCCCTGCTTTTCATGATATACTCTACGCCAGAAAATGCAACGGAGGTGCTGATTGTGCCTGAGATAACGGTGCCGATTCCGCCTGAATGGCAGTTGCTGGCCGCCCTGGACCGGCCGGAACTGCTCGATATCCCGCTCGATGACGCCGCGCAGGCGGCGTTCGGCTGCGACCAGGACTGGTATGGCGAGCACTGGCAGCGCCAGGCCGGCTGCGGGCCCTGCACATCGGCGACGATCCTCTATTACCTCGCGCTGAGCCGGCCGGACTTGTCCGCGCTGTACACGCTACCCGCCGGCAGCCAGGAGCAGTTCCGCGCTTTCATGGACCAGATCTGGCAGTATGTCACTCCCGGCCGGATGGGGGTCAACGAAGCCGGCATGCTGGTCGACGGCGTCGTGCGCTACGCCGGCACGCGGGCGATCGGGCTGGCATCGGCCATCTTCTGCATCCCCGGCCTGACCAGCAGCCGCCAGCCGCTGGAGTCGTTTCGGGACTTCATCGTCTCCGGCCTGTCCCGGCAAACCCCGGTGGCGTTCCTCAACTTGTCCAACGGCAAGCTCGATAATCTGGACAGCTGGCACTGGGTCACGGTCACGGCGTTGTTTGGCGATCCCCAAGGTCAGCTTTTCGCCGAGCTTTCGGACAGCGGCGAGAAAAAGCGCGTCAACTTGTCCTTGTGGTACCGGACCACGCGCCTGGGCGGCGCGGCCGTCTATTTTCTGCCGGAAATGGAACAGCCCGGCTGATCGGGCCGGGCTGTGATGCTTTTGGCGGGGCAGCGTTTAGTCGCCGACCTGGTTGATGATCCGCACCAGCGGCGAGTCGGAACCGAGGATGATCGTCTTTTCGCCCTGCAATGACTTTTTCATGGCTTCCAGTTCGCGGACAAACAAGTAGAACTCCGCCTTGGCGGGGTCATTGTAAAGTTCCTTGAGGATGCGCATGTACTCCTCTTCGCCTTCGCCCCGCAGCCGCTGGGCCGCGGCCTGGGCCTGGCCGATGGTGATCTCGATTTCCTTGTCGGTCTCGTTGCGGATCTTGGCCGCTTCGTACTCGCCTTCCGCCTTGTAGGAGGCGGCCATCTGCGAGCGTTCGGAAATCATGCGGGCGTAGACGGCGGTCGTGTTGTCATCGGGCAGGTCGAAGCGCTTGACTTCGACGGACAGGATCTCGACACCATAAGGCTTAAGGCTGGCGGCGACCTGCTCCGTGATCTGGTTGTTGAGCGAGGTCCGGTCGGCTTCCCCGTCGGAGATGATCTCGCTTTGTTCCATCTGGCCCATCAGGTTCTTGATCACGCTGTAGGTGCTGGCGTCGATGCGCTTTTGCATCTCGCCGATGTTGTTGACCGTGCGGATGAAGGTCGTCACATCGACGATTTTCCAGATGGAATAGCTATCCACGATCATGGCCTTCTTGTCGGCGGTCAGGACTTCAGACGAGTTGACATTGTAGATCATCTGCTTCTTGGTCAGCCGGTTGACATCCTGGATAAAGGGAATCTTGAAGGCCAGGCCGGCATCGGGACGGATCGAGACCAGCGCGCCGAATTGCGTGATGTAGGCAAATTCGCCCTCCTGGACCGTGTAGACGGAATTGCTGACACCGATCAGGGCGATCAGGACGACAACGGCGATGATAATCCATTTTTTCATGGTGTGATCCTCCTCAGTTTCCGGCATTGCCGGGCAGGACGGGCGTGCTGTCGGAGCCGTCCAGCGGCAGGAGCTTCAGGACATTGCTGCCGTCGTCGATGTAGACACGGATGTTGGGCAGGATATCCTCGAGGGCTTCAAGATACATGCGGTCGCGCGTGATCTGCGGGAAGTTGGCGTATTCCTGGTACATGGACAGGAACCGGTCGCGCTCGCCCATGGCTTCGTTGATCTTGCTTTGCTTGAGGCCTTCCGCCGCGCGCACGATCTTATCCGCCTGGGCGTTGGCTTCCGGCAATTTGCTGTTTTTGTAGGCAATCGCCTGGTTGAGCGCCGTCTCTTTTTCCTGCTTGGCGGTTTCCACGTCACGGAACGCTTTAGCGACTTCTTCCGTCGGCGGTTCCGAGTCGTTGACCTTGACATCCAGGATCATGACCCCGATGTCCTGACTGTCCAGATGCAGGCGCAGCATCTCCTTGACATCCGCCTGGATCTGGATCTTGCCGGTTGTGAGTACGTCGTCGATCTGCTTGGTGCCGACCACCGAGCGCACGGTGCTCTGGAGCATGTTCTTGAGAATGACATTCGGGCTGTCGGTTTCGAACAGGTACTTGTACGGGTCGGAGATCTTCCATTCGACGAAAAAGTCGATGTTGACAATGTTCAGATCGCCGGTGATCATCATGCTTTCTTCGGGGATGCTGTAGTACTGGTTGGCCCCGGAGCTGCCGTAGCCCAGCTCGATTTTCTGGGTCAGGTTAACCGGCAGGATGATGACCGCCTGGAACGGCCAGGGCAGTTTGCCGTGCAGGCCGGCATCGACCGTCTTGGTGTACTTGCCGAACGTGGTCAGGACGGCCTGCTCGCTTTCACTGACGGAAAAAAAGCTGGAGCGCCCCAGGGCGATCAGCACGATGACCAGGGCGATGAGTCCGACCAGCCTGATCATTTTGATGGTTTCTGTTTTCATCTTCGTTCCTCCTCGGCCGTCCGGCCAGGTTGCACAGCTTGCTGCCTTTGCGTATCGTCGCAGTATCCTCTATTATCGCTTAATTTTCTACGCTTGGCAAACAAACCATCCGCCCCGGCGCGGCCCGGGTGTGGCTTTTACAAGCGGACCGCTTGCCCCTATAATAATGCTGATCTGTTGCGGCAGCAGCCCCGCACAACCGGGAGGATAAGATGACAGCTGACGATGTGTCGACCCAAAAAACACAACAGGCGGCCAGAAACGGCCGTCTGCTGCTGGCTGGCTGCATGGCATTTTTTCTGGTCAACGGCGCGCTGGTGCTGATGACCAGTTCCCTGCTGGTTTTCCTGATGCAGGACTACAACCTGACCTATGACCAGGGCGGCCTGCTGCTGACGATCCAGGCGGTCGGAAACATCGCGACCAGCTTCCTTTCCGGACCGCTGGCGCTGCGTGTCGGACGCAAACGGACCTTGGTTTTGTCCGCAATCGGCTTTGCGGTCAGCCTGGGCTTGATCGCCCTGGAGCCGCCGCTGCTGGCGCTGCAGCTGGCGCTCTTCCTGTCCGGCCTGGCCTGGGGGATCTGCAACAACCTGGTCAATTTCATCGTCGTCCAGATCAGCGGCGGCAATTCCGGGCGAATCAGCCGCGTCCATACATCCTTTTCTGTCGGGGCGTTTCTGGCCCCTCTGCTGGTCGCCCTGGCGGTCCGGCTGGAGATCAGCTGGCGCTGGCCGGTCGCGCTGGTCGCCCTGGCCGCTTTGGGCCTGGTGGCGCTGGCCGTTTTTCTGCCGGTTCCCGAGAGCGGCGCAGCTGGCAGCGCCGGCACGCCCGGCGCACGCGCTTACCTGCGGGACTGGCGCCTGTATCTCTACATGCTGCTGCTGTTCCTGTATGTCGGCATCGAGACCGGCTTCAGCGGCTGGCTGGTCACCTACCTGACCCGCTGGCGCCAGATGGATTCCTCCGCCGCCCAGTCGTTGCTGTCGGGCTTGTGGGTCGCCATGATCGTCGGCCGTGTTCTCGTCTCCATCTTCGGCCATCGGCTGAACAAGAGCCGTTTTTTGCTGCTCGAGGCTCTGGGCGCCGTCCTGGCCGCGCTGCTGCTCATACTGGCCAGCCAGCCCGTCTTCCTGGCGCTGGCCGTGTTCGGGCTGGGTCTTTCGCTGTCGGCGTTCTACGGCATGGTGATCGCCAACGCCAGCCACCTGGTGGCCGAATCGCCGGTCGCCAGCGGCCTGATCATGGGCCTGGGCGGCCTGGGGGCTTCCCTCATGCCTTTGCTCGCCGGCATTTTCGCGGCCAGGCAGGATATTGTGGCCGGACTGTGGGCCCTGTTCACGGCTGCGCTTTGTCTGCTGGCTCTGACGGTTGTGAACGCGCTTTATCCGCATAGATGATCTTGCGGATGGCGTCTTCCGACAGGTGCAGCTGGTCGGCCAGGCAGGCCAGGGACTGGCCGCGGCGGTGTGCCTGGCGGATCGACTGGTTGCGCTGCTGCAGCAAGGTCCGGCTGCCGTTCCGGCTGCCCCAGGGCTTGCGCCGGGCGGATTTCTTGGGGATATAGATCAGCTGTCCGTCCAGGTATTGCTGGATCTGCGCGAGCAGTTCCGGCGGCAACACCTGACGGGCGTTGAGATAGGCCATCTTCCACTCCTTTTTCTTCTGCACAAAAAACACCGCCGGATCGCCCGCGGTGTGAAACCAGGCCGTCAAAAGCAGGCAAGAAGCCTGCCCGGCCGGAAATCGGGGGGATGCGACTAAGGATGCCGGACCCGGACCACCATCTGGCAGCCCAGGCCCGGCACCTGCTGATTCAGGTGTCAGCCACCTCATCAATTTTCACCACACGATCGCCCCCTTTCAGAAGAAAAATAAGTCGCGACTGTGCTTTCATTATAACGGCGGACCACCTGGCGATCAATGGAAAGAATGATTATAACGCCGAATAGCCTTTCCGGCTCTCTTCTGCCGTCCAGATCGGCCAAAAAATCGATTTGACAAACCCAGAGACCCGTGCTATCATAATCGAGCGCACAACAAGAGCGGCCTGCTCGTGTGGCGGAACTGGCAGACGCAACGGACTTAAAATCCGTCGGACCAAAATCCGTGCCGGTTCGAGTCCGGCCACGAGCACCATGAATGACACCAGGTCGTGGGAACTCGAAGTTGTGAAGCAAGTCGACGCGGAGTGGAGCAGCTGGTAGCTTGTCGGGCTCATAACCCGAAGGTCGGAGGTTCGAATCCTCCCTCCGCAACCATAGTAAAAAAAGCGGCATATGCCGCTTTTTTTATGGAACCGGCACCAGCAATCGCATAGCGATTGTGCGTGCCTGTATTTCTTTGATTTTCCAGATGGATCCTTTGAGCAGCCGTTTGCTTTATGTGAGGTTTGTCTATGGTATAATAATCGAAAGTGCAGATCAGAACGATTTTCGTTCTGTCTAGCCTGTTGCACGACAAGCATTTTGGGGATTTTTTTAAGATTTTTGGCTATTATCTGTTCATTTTGATTGATAAGATCACCTAATCAAGGTTCTCCAGCAGACACCATGCGGTTGAGGACAAAACAATGGCCAAATCAATATCTGAAAACATAAAATGGCTGTGGAACCTTTTTGCATCGATGAAGCTGGCTGTCATTCTGTTGTTGATCATCACCAGCCTTAGTCTGTTTGGCACTTTTTTTGCGCCTGTCGCTTTTTTTCATACTGGATGGTTTCTCGTCCCCGGCTTTCTTCTGATGCTCAACATTCTGGTCTGTAGCTTTAATCGATGGCAACGGATCAAAACTCTTCTGCAGGGCGGAAAGGTTCGTCAGCCGGAAGCTTTTTGGAGTAGCACAGAAGGCAACTCCATGATGACAGACCTGCCCTGCATGACGGCAAGCCTCGCTGCGATGACGAGTGATGTCTTAAAAAAGCGCGGCTACCGTGTACGCAGCGAAAGCTGTAGCGAGATCGTTTATCTAGCAGCAGACAAGAATCGATATTTCAAACTGGGCACATATGTCAGTCACCTCAGCCTGGTCTTGTTTGTGCTCGCGTTCCTGATAGGTAGTGCGTTCGGTTTTCGCGATACAGGATTCATCGTCGCCGAACAGGAAACACGGTTTGTCGGCCATGATACTGGCTTGTCCCTTAACTTGTTATCCTTCACGGACGCTTATTACGAAGACCAGACTCCCATGGATTACCGCAGCGAGGTTGTTTTATACAAAAATGGCCAGTTGGTTAAGCAAGCGGTTATCCGTGTCAATCATCCGTTGAATTACGAGGGAACGCGTTTCTATCAGTCTTTTTTCGGCCCGGCGGTCCGGATAAAGTTTAGACAGGCAAGCCAGGATGATTTGACTATAAGCGTCGCCTTACCAGCTGTCTCAGCAAGCCAGGGATATCAGCGGCCTGTTGGTTCGCTGGTTCTTGAGTCTGCTGGATTATCCTTTCGCTTCATCGGTTCTGCTGTCAATGCCACAGACAAAATCGTTCCAAAAGATCAACTGGCAGTCGAAATCTGGCAGAAAAATACGCAAACTGGCATCCATATCCTTGAGAAGGGCAAACCGGCCAAAGCATCCGGTATCGAAATCACATACCTGGAGGATATTCAGTTCTCTGGTTTCCAGGTCAGCAGAGATCCTGGCAATACGTTAATCTGGATTGCTTCGTCTCTCTTTGTCCTTGGCATGATCGCGGTCCTTTTCTTTGTTCATCTACAGCTATGGATCCAGATCAAACCGCTTCCCACTGGAAAATCCCGAATATACCTCCGGCTGGCCGCGCCGCGCGGATTCAGCCAGGCAGAAGAAATGACGAGAACTCTTGAAGCAATCAAAAGGACTGTTGAATCGCACCCCTGATCATCATCGCTCAAGGAGGGACTTATGGCTGATCTTGAAAACCTGTCGCTGACCCTGTCTCTGGTCACCATTCTGATGTCCATGATCCTTTCCGTTATTGCCTTTATCAATCAGCAACGCTCGGCACGCACACAATCGGGGCATGCAGTCTCTGGACCGTTGATGTTATGGAACCGGGCAGCCATCGCGATGGTTGTCGCTACAGTCTTGTTGATCACCCTGACGATTGTCAGCCGGGCTGTTCAGACGAAACACGGACCTTTTTCCAACATGTATGAATTTGCCATCTCTTTTGCCTGGGGGATCGTCGTAGCTGGTTTCATTTTCCGCTGGCGCTATAAGACGGACTCAATCCTGAATATAGGTTTGTTTATCGCCTTATTATTGCTGATCTTTGCCAGAGTTAAATATGCAGTTCCCAACCCTCTGGTCCCTGCTTTGCAACAAAGTACGCTGCTTTCGATCCATGTCGCCTCGGCCGGTGTCGCGTATGGAACCCTGACCATTGGATTCGGTTCTGCAATCATGTATCTTGTTCAGAAACGCCGCAACGCACCATGGCTTCCGGAACTGGAATTGCTGGACAACATCAGCTACCGTGCGGTCGTGATTGGATTTCCGTTTCTAACCTTGGTTATCCTGCTCGGTGCTTTGTGGGCTGACATCGCCTGGGGACGCTACTGGGGCTGGGATCCCAAGGAAACAGCCAGTCTGGTGACATGGCTGATCTATGCTGCTTATCTTCATGCCCGCGTGATGCGCGGCTGGCGTGGCATCCGCTCCGCATGGCTCCTGATCATCGGATTCGCGGCGATCCTGCTGACATTCTTCGGAAACTACATTTTCACAGGATTACACGCATATTAGAAGGACAGCCCTTTCACCTTTATGAGCTGCCCTTCCAACCAACGATCATCATGCAATGGGCAATGAGGTGGAAATAGACTAGGGGATATAGCCATCACTCAGTGTCTTCATGAATGCAACCAGGGCTTCCTCTTCAAGTTCTCTCAATCCAAGGTTGCCCAACTCGTCCACATTCATCGTATCCGGATATTCGGGATCAGGCCAT
>JAAYJD010000115.1 GCA_012523135.1 Clostridiaceae bacterium | reverse complement strand
GGATAAAGGGACATAGAAGGCCGATTGCGAGGCTGTATGGCCAGGCTAGGCGCAAAAAAAGAAGTAGAGGCGAAGAACTATCTGGGGACAGGGCGCTTGGACAAGTTGATGGTATCCGGGCGCCGACATGCTGCATGTCGGCGCCCGAGAGGATATTAGAGAAATACTTAGCCGATATTCAGGTCATAAAAGGGCATAATAAAATAACTGGTACCGCACAAATGTGTTTCATATATTCATAGTAAAAACGACAAGACTTTAACTGATGTCCTGCAGGCGCATGCTGCGCTCGTGCTTGATCTGCTCCCAGGTGGCCGGGCGCTTGAACAGGCAGATGAAGTTGATCGGGATCCAGGACATGATGAAAAACCAGTAGCTCAGGATGCCGCGCCAAACGTTGCGGCCCAATTTTTTCTCCAGCAGCACGGTCAGGAATGCGACAGCTGTCACCACCAGCCAGGTTGAGGCGAGCGAAATGAAAAAGCCGGTCCAGAACGCTGCAGGGGTCAGATGGTGATTGAGCAGTTCGAGCAGGTCCAGAAGGCCCCGGAAGACCAGCGACACCACACACAGGACCTGCATGTGGGCGGTCAGGTAGAGGAAAACCAGATCGAGCAGACGGATGCGGCGGTCGCGCAGTGCCTTGCGCAAGAGCGGCCCGGTGTAGAGCTCGCTGAGCTGATACATGCCGCCCGACCAGCGCGAACGCTGCTTCCAGGATTGGCCGAAGGTCAGGGGCTGCTCGTCGTAGACGATGGCGTCCGGAACCCAGGCGACCTTGCTGTCGACCAGCGCGCACTGGATGGTCAGCTCGAGGTCTTCGGTCATGGTGACGAAACGCAGGTTGTCCATGGCGCGGACCTGTTCGGTGCTGATCATGAAACCGGAGCCGCCGATCGGGGTTGACAGGCCGATTCTGGCCCGTGCCCGGTTGAAAAAGCGGTTGATCAGCCAGAAGTGGATCGCATAGCTGCCGGAGATACCGGTGTCGGACGGGTTCTTGATGTCGCGGTAGCCCTGGGCGACCTTGGCGCCAGAGCAATAAGCCCGGTTCATCGCCGCCAGGAAATCCGGGTGCACCAGGTTGTCGGCGTCAATGACGCAGATCCCGTCATAACCTCGCTCTAGGCGGCTGAGTTCGGGTAGGGCGAAGTTGAGCACATCGCCTTTGGAGCGGACCGGGAACGGGCATATCAGGATGCGGGCGCCGGACTGCTCGGCGACAAACCGCGTCCGGTCGGTGCAGTTGTTGGGGATGACGATGATGTCGAACAAATCCCGGGGGTAATGCTGCCGGGTCAGGCTCTCGACCAGATGGCCGATAACCGCCTCCTCGTTGCGGGCGGCGATGAGCACGGCAAAACGCGCCCGGGGCGCGGCATCCGGTATGCGGCGGCCCTTCAGCAGAGACACCAGAGCCAGGCCGATCGAATAAAAGGAATAAACGGACAGGACAACGCTGATGACAACCGTTGCGGCTGTCAGGATATCTGCCAGGAACACCTTGATCACCTCGATGCGTTATTGGCTGTTTT
>JAAYJD010000114.1 GCA_012523135.1 Clostridiaceae bacterium | reverse complement strand
CCCGACCGCGAGGTGCCGATCGGTTCGGTGATTTCGGTGCGGGGACTCGGTCGGATCCGGCTGCAGGCAGACGAAGGCCTGTCGCGCAAAGGCCGCCACAGGCTCTTGATCGAACGTTATCAGGAACATTGAACGTCAGCTTCTGGCTGCACCGATGGCTCCATGCGCTGCTCCGATAGTCTGCGCTGCTGTTCGGCCAGGAGCAGGCGCACTTCCTTGAGCAGGGAAATGCATAGCGGCAGGGCGATCAGCAACGACAGGACATCGGCGGCGGCCTGGGCTGCGGCCAGCCCGTTCTCCTGGAACAGGGCCGGCAGCAGCAGGACCATCGGGATGAAGCAGATGCCCTGGCGGCTGATGCTGAGGATCGCCGCGCCGCGGGCTTTGCCCAGGCTGGCGTAGCTCATGTTGACGATGATCACCCAGGCATGGATCGGCAGCGTCAGGCACTGCAGGCGGATGCACAACAAGCCGGTGGTCAGCATCGCCGCATCCTCGGTTGTGAACAACCCCATGACCTGGGGCGCGAAGATCGCCAGGAACAAGCCCAGCACGGCAGCTCCGCCGGCACCCGTTACAGAAGAGAACCAGAACGCGTCGCGAACCCGGTCAAAGCGTTTCGCTCCCCAGTTGAAGCCGGCAACCGGCTGGTAGCCCTGTCCGAAGCCAAGCACGATCGCGTTGACAAACATCATGACGCGGTTGGCGACCGAAATGGCGGCCAGCGCCGAATTGGAAAACTGGCCGGCCAGGTTGTTCAATATGATGGTCGAGATCGCGACCAGGCCGATCCGGATCAGGGTCGGTGAGCCCATCTTGGTGACCTCGGTCACGATGTCGCGCGAATAGGCGATGTTGCGAAAGCTAAGGTGCAGCAGGCTTTTCCTACGCAGGTAAGGCGACACCAGGATCATGAAACTGACGAACTTGGAGATGGCCGTCGCCGCCGCCGCGCCCTTGATGCCCCAGCCGAAGACAAAGATGAAGAGCGGGTCAAGCCCGATGTTCAGGATCGCGCCCGAAACCATGCCGATCATGGAATAGACCGCGCTGCCTTCTGAGCGGAGACACTGGTTCATGACGAAATTGGCCGCCATGAACGGAGCGGCATAGAGGATGAAGCTGGCGTAATCTTTGGAATAGGGAATGACCGAACCCGTCGCGCCGAGCAGCCGGACCAGCGGGTCCATGAAGATGAAGCCAAAGGTCATCACGGTCGTCCCGGTCAGAAAGGCGGTGAAGAAAGCCGTCGAGAGGACCTGCGAGGCCTTTCGGTCCTGCCGGGCGCCCAGCAGCCGGGCGATGTAGCTGTTGGCGCCGACCGCCAGGAACGAGCCGGCGGTCATGATGATGTTGTCCAGTGAGAAATTGACCCCGACAGCCGCCGCGGCGTCCGTGCCCAGCGAGCTGACAAAATACGTGTCGGCCAGGCTGTACAGGGACGTGATCATCATGCTGATGATCGTCGGGATCGCCATGCGCGGAATGATGCGATGGAGCGGTTCGTTCAGCAGCAGGTCACGCCGGTCCTCTTTGGCAATCATGAGAGCAGGTGCCAAATTTGTCACGCCTCCTCACCGATAACAGGTGCATTCAAGCATTATAGGCCTGCCGAAGGACAGCGTCAAACCGGGTCCGGATCCAGCAGGGCTTTAAGGTCTGCCAGCTCGATCTTCCCTTCGACATGGCCGGCGGACGCGTTGATGACCTGGTCGAACAGAAGTTTCTTGCGCTCCTGCAGCAGCGCCATCTTCTCTTCGATCGTGCTTTGGGTGATCAGGCGGTAGATGGACACGGTTCTGCGCTGCCCGATGCGGTGGACGCGGTCCGCAGCCTGGTCTTCCACCATCGGGTTCCACCAGGGGTCGAACAGGATGACGGTGTCGGCGGCGGTTAGGTTAAGGCCGAATCCGCCGGCCTTGAGGCTGATCAGGAACACGGGCACCTGGCTGTCGGTGTTGAAGCGCTGGACAACCTGCTGCCGGTCCCGGGTCTGGCCGTCCAGGTAGCAATAGGCGATCTGGCGTTCCATAAGGTGCCTGCGGATGATTGCCAGCATCTGGGTAAACTGGCTGAAGACCAGCACCTTGTGTCCATTGGCCAGCAGATCATGCAGCATCTCCTCGAAGCGCGCCAGTTTCCCCGAGACACCGTGCTGGGTCAGGTAGGCGTCGTGGAGAAGGCCGGGGTGGTTGCAGATCTGGCGCAGGCGCGTCAGACCGGCCAGGATCGCCATGCGCGACTGAGCCAGACCGTGCTGCTGGATCGACTGGTTCATGTCCCTGCGGATTTGTTCCAGGGTCTGCTGGTACAAGGCCAGCTGGTTCTGCGTCAGAGGAACGGCGCAGGTCTCCTCGATTTTCGCAGGCAGTTCGGGCAGGACATCCTGCTTGACGCGCCGGAGGATGAACGGCTTGATGCGGCCTTGCAGCTTGCTCCGGTCCGTATTCTCGTATTCAACCGCAAAGGCGTCCCGCGGTCCGAGGTAGCCCGGCAGAACGAAATCGAACAGGGACCACAGTTCACCCAGCTTGTTTTCCAGCGGGGTTCCTGTCAAGGCGATGCGCTGACTGGCTTTGAGATGCTTGACATGGCGGGCCAGGTGCGTATCCGGGTTCTTGATCATCTGGGCTTCGTCGAGAATGCAGCAGTCGAATTCGAGCTTGTGGTACGCCTCAATGTCCCGCTGGACCAGCGGATAGGACGTGATCAGAAGGTCGAAGGCGTCGGCCTGGCGGAGCAGATGCCGCCGGTATGGCTGGTCGCCTTGGATCAGAACCGCCTTCAGTTCGGGGACAAAGCGCCGGGCCTCGGAGAGCCAGTTGAACATCAGGGTTTTGGGACAGACGATCAGGGAGGGGCGGGAACGCGGGCACGAAGCCAGACAGGCCAGCACCTGCAAGGTTTTGCCAAGGCCCATCTCGTCGGCCAGGATACCGCCCAGGCGGTACTGCCCCAGGAACTGCAGCCAGTGCACGCCCTGGCGCTGGTAGGGGCGCAGCAGATCGTTGAGCGGACCGGGGACCGCGCCGGCAGGTGTCATGGCTAAACCGGAACGCAGGGCGGCAAAGGTGGCGTCGAAACGGGCCGAGGCTGTTTCGCTGCCCGCCATGACCAGTGCGGCGATATGCGCCGGGTCGGAGGCGTAGCCGTCGTCGGCCTGGCGCAGCCGCGACAGCAGTTCGAGGAGGCGGCCGAGCTGGGCCTTGTTGGCCGCTTCGATAAATTGCCCGTTGACCAGCAGCCATTTTTGCTGTCCGTCCAGGTAAGCCTGCAGTTGCTCCGGGTCGATACCCGCCTGGTCGCAGTGAAACGCAAGATCGAAAGATAGCAGATCGGATCCGCCGGGCCGCAGGTTATTGAAATCAGCGCTGATCGT
>JAAYJD010000018.1 GCA_012523135.1 Clostridiaceae bacterium | reverse complement strand
TGGACCAGCCGGGTCGACGATACGCACTACGTGCTGGGATCCGTCATGGGGCCGCACCCGTTTCCCACCATCGTGCGCGATTTCCAAAAGGTCATCGGTCTGGAGATCCGCCAACAGCTGCTCCAGGAGACGGGACGGCTGCCGGACGTTGTTCTGGCCTGCGTCGGCGGCGGCAGCAACGCCATCGGGTCCTTCTTTGCCTTTCTCGACGATCCCTCAGTGCGCCTGATCGGGTGCGAGGCAGCCGGTCACGGCATCGAAACCGACCAGCATGCCGCCACCATCGCCAAGGGTCGCGTCGGGATCTTTCATGGCATGAAGTCGTATTTCTGCCAGGACGCGTACGGTCAGATCGCCCCGGTCTATTCCATCTCGGCCGGTCTCGACTACCCCGGCATCGGCCCGGAGCACGCCTTTCTGCACGACGGCAAGCGGGCAGAGTATGTGCCCGTCACCGATGACGAGGCCGTCGCGGCATTCGAATACCTTTCCCGCACCGAGGGCATCATCCCGGCGATCGAGAGCGCGCATGCCATCGCCCACGCCAGGAAACTGGCCCCGCTCATGGCAGCCGACCAGATCGTGGTGATCACGCTATCCGGCCGCGGAGACAAAGATGTGGCGGCGATCGCCAGGTACAAGGGGGTTGGTCTTGATGAATAGGATCCAGGCAGCATTCAAGAAACGGAAGGCGCTGATCGCCTTCATCACCGGCGGCGACCCGGATCTGGAAACAACCGCCCGGCTGATCGATGCGATGGCGCAGGCCGACGCCGACCTGATCGAGATCGGCATCCCGTTTTCCGACCCAGTCGCGGAAGGGCCGGTGATCCAGGCGGCGGACGCGCGCGCCCTGGCGGCCGGCTGCACGGTTGACCGGCTCTTCGATATGGTCAGCCGAATAAGCGCCCGCGTACCGGTGCCGCTGCTCTTCATGACCTACATCAATCCGGTTTTCGCCTACGGCAAGGAACGCTTCATGGCCCGCTGCGCCCAGTCGGGCATTGCGGGGATCATCGTGCCCGACCTGCCTTTCGAAGAAAAACAGGAGCTGGCCGATGTCTGCCAGGCCCATAACGTGAGCCTGATTGCCATGATCGCCCCGACTTCCGGTGACCGGATCGCCGCCATCGCCGGTGAAGCAGAAGGTTTCGTCTACGGCGTGTCCTCACTGGGCGTGACCGGGGTGCGCAGCGAAATCAAAACGGATATCCGCTCGATGCTGGCCCAAGTGCGCGCCGTCACATCGGTGCCGTGCGCCGTCGGGTTCGGTGTTTCAACACCGGACCAGGCCGAGGCCATCGCGCGAGTCGCAGACGGAGTCATCGTCGGCAGCGCCATCGTCAGGATCGTCGCCGAACACGGACGGGCATCCGTAGAACCTGTCCAGGCCTATATCCGCAGCATGCGTAACGCCATCGACCGGGCCGCCCCAGGCGTGCCCTAAAAAATCAGGAGGATCTGACCATGTACAAGAACATCTTACACAAAGCCACCACCCATCAGGAACTGACAGAGGCCGAAATCTTTCAGCTGATTCAATCGATCAACCAGGAGGAGGTCAGCGACGTGCAGATCGCCGCCTTCCAGGTCGCGCTCCTGATGAAGGGCGCGTCACTCAAGGAAATCTCCTATATCGCCAAAGCCATGCGTGAAAACTGCGTCCCGCTCAGGCCCAACGTCAGCGAGGACCTGATGGACACCTGCGGCACCGGCGGCGGACTGAGCACATTCAACATTTCAACGGCCACGGCGATCGTCGCAGCCGCGGCCGGCATCCCGATCGCCAAGCACGGCAGCCGCTCGATTTCCAGCTTGTCCGGTTCGGCGGATGTCCTGGAGACGCTGGGCGTGAACATCAACCTGACGCCGACCCAGGTCGAACAGCTGATCGAACAAATCGGAATCGCCTTCATCTACGCGCCGCTCTTCCATCCCGTCATGTGCAAAGTGCTTCCGGCTGAGGCCGAACTGGGCATCAAGACCATTTTCTACAGCATCATCGGCCCGCTGATCAATCCCGCGTTCGCACCCAGGCATCTGCTGGGTGTTTACAAGCCCGAACTTCTGGACACGGTCACCTATGTCGCCCGCGAACTGGGTTACACCGACGCCATGTTCGTCCACGGACTGGATGGGTTGGACGAAATCTCGCTGCTAGGCAAAACCCGGATCAACCGGCTGCATGACGGCGCGATCACCACGTTCGAAATCGAACCGGAAGACTTCGGCTTCAAGCGGTGCAGCCTGGAGGAGATCAGGACCGGCACGCCGCAGGAGAACGCAGTCACGATCCGCGGCGTCTTCTCTGGCGAGATCGACGGCCCCAGGCGCGATTCGATCGTGCTCAATTCTGCTGGCGCCCTGATCGTCGGCGGCAAGGCCGGCGATTTCCCCGAGGGTATCCAGCAGGCAGACCAGCTGATCTGCAGCGGCGCGGCGATGGACAAGCTGGAACAGCTGTGCCGGCTGTCAAACGCCCTTTGACGGGTGACAAAATGGGACGGCTATTTTCAGACAGCTTAAAGCGCCGGCAGGCCGCCGGCCTGGTTCCGGTCATTTTAGACATCAAGTGCCGCTCGCCCAAGGAGGGCGACCTCCTGCGCGGACGCGATCCGGTTCAAACCGCCCGGATGCTGGCCGCAGCCGGCGCGCCGGCCTTGTCCGTCGTAACGGAAGCAGCTCATTTCGGCGGATCGCTCGATTTGCTTAAGACCACCGTTCAGGCCACCGGCCTGCCGGTCCTGCGCAAGGATTTTATCCGCGATCAGGCGGCTGTCGCAGAGACGGCACGGGCGGGCGCCGCCGCAATCCTGCTGATCGCCGCCATGCTGGACCGCCCCCTGCTGACGCGGTTGTACCACCAAGCGCTCGAACTCGGGCTTGAGCCGCTCGTCGAGACGCACACGGCAGATGAACTGGCATTCGCGGCCTCGCTCAAGGCCAGCTTGACCGGGATCAACAACCGGGACATCCGCCAGCTGGAAAAAGACAGCGGCACCGTCCAGGCCACCGCCGAGTTAGCCGGGAGAAAACCGTCCGGCAGCGTCCTGGTCAGCGAAAGCGCAATCGCAACGCCGTCTGACGTGCGCCGGGCCATCGCCAACGGCACAGATGCGGTCCTGGTCGGCACCGCCCTCTGGCAAGCGGAAGACATGATCCTGCTCTACCGCCAGCTGAGCCAGGCTCGTCCCACGCTCAAAATCTGCGGGCTGACACAAGCCGGCGATGTCGCCCTTTGCCTCGATGCAGGGGTCGATATCCTGGGTTTTGTCACCGAGTATCCCCTCCCGGTTCCCTGGAACCTGACCCGGCAACAAGCCGCCCGGCTCGTCCAAACCGTGCGGGACAACAACCGGTCCAGCCGCAGCTGCCTGGTCACCGGCGGCAGGCCTGCGGCTGTCGTGTCCCTGGCCAGCGAACTTCATCCGCACCTGGTTCAGCTGCACCACCAGGAGACGCTGGCCGAAACGCGCCAAATTGCTGAAGCGCTGCAACCGCTGGGCATCGGGGTCATCCAGGCGATCCCCGGAGACCCGGTCATCCGGCAAGCCAGGTATGGAACGGCGGATATCGCTTCTGCGGTCGAAGCGCTCAACCAGACCGCGGTGTACGCGCTGCTGGCCGACATGCGCTCGCCGGCCAATGCCGCCCAGGCCGACCTGGTTCTCGATCCGGCCTTTTGCCGCGCGGTTGTCGCGCACGCCGCCAAGCCCGTGATGGTCGCCGGCGGACTGACGCCCGACCGGATCGAAGCGACGGTTGCCGCAACCGGCACAGCCTTCATTGACATCATGAGCGGCGTGGAAATCCGTCCCGGGGTCAAAGATCCCAAGCACTTGAGACAGGCCGCAGAGGCGATGCGCCACCTGTAAAACGTCTCTTGTTATCGCTTTACAGGCGATGTACAATGATCTTACCGAACAAAACTAAATCGCGCACAAGGGGGTGATGGTCCGTGAAAAAATCCCTGCTTTTGCTCTTGATCGGATGGATGACGGTTGTCCTGGTGCTGACACCGCTTGCTGTCGCTCCGGCAGCTGTCCTCGCGACGGCGTCGGGGCCCGCGCTTTCCCGCCAGGAACTGGACGTCAAGAAACTGCCGGCTGATCTGGCGCTTGCCAGCAGCGCGGATGAAAAGATCAAACCGCTGAAAAAGCCGGCGCCGCAACCGCCGCCGGACGCGGCAAACAAGTGGGCGCTCGTCATTGGCATCGCCGACTATTCCGGACGCGAGAACGACTTGTGGCATCCGGATGAAGACGCCAGTGAAATGGCCAGTTACCTGGTTAGCCGCGGCTTTGCCACTGACCGCATCAAGATCCTGCTGAACAGGAAAGCGACGGCAGCGGCGATACTGGCGGCCATCGATTGGTTGAAAGCCAATGAAAACAGCCAGTCAACGGTCGTCTTCTTCTACAGCGGCCATGGTTTCCGGGCTGCGGACGTTGACGGCTGGGATGCCGACGCCGAAGCGGACGGTTTCGACGAGGGGATCGTCAGCTACGATCTGTACGGGTTACCGGATGGACTGCTGCGGCAATCCCTGGCTGGTCTCGAGGCACAGAAGGTGGCGCTCCTGTTCGGTTCCTGCCATTCCGGCGGCATGTTCGACGACAACGACGACCTGCAGGCCAACGGCCGCATCATCGCCTCGGCCTGCCAAGCGGACCAGTACGGCTGGGACTATCTCACCCTGGGCAACACGCTCTGGGCCAAGTATTTTGTCGACCTCGGCCTCCTGAACGGCCAGGCTGACTCGATCGAGGCCGCTCATGCTTTTGCATATCCGCTGGTTGTCGCGCAGCAACCGCAATCACAGCCGCAGCTGTCCGACGGTTATGCTGGTGACTTCGTTCCCTAAACCAGAAGGTTTCTGTTTGCAGATGACGCCGCCGGCATTTAGTGCCGGCGGCGCTTTTTTGGTGCTAACCAATTTTTTCCGGCCGGCTACAAACGGACCCGGTCGCCGTCGTTGAAGATGATCCAGCGGTCCGGAATCAGTCGGTTCAGGGCCTCGACGACCTCGTCCGGCTTGTCCAGGATCGTCCGGCCATGGTGGATGAACCCGACTTGGGCCGGCAGACGGTCGCGCGCGATCAGGGCCTCGACCAACGCGGCCGGCTGGTGGTGGCCGGTTTCGACCAGGAGCAGGTCACAGGACTCCAGCAAACCGGCAAAATCGTCCACGCCGCCGGTATCGCCGCTGTAGACGATCTTCTTGCCGGCGCAATAGATGACAAAGCCGAACGCCAGCCAGGGTTCGCCCGATTGGTGCGGCAGATGGTGCGTATGGCAGGCTTCGACCCGGATATCCCCGTTATCCAGAAGCAGGCCGTCCGCGATTAGCCGGGGCTCGATGGTGAAGTCGCAGGCAAACTGGCCTTCGGTCAGGGAGAGCAAGTCTTGGAGCGCCTGCCAGGCCCTAAGGTCCGGCAAATATAGCTCCAGGTGCCGGCCATGAAACCGGCCGGTTATCCCATCGAGCTTGCGGATGTTCCAGAGCAGGTTGCCCAGTCCCCCGATGTGATCCATGTGGGTGTGCGATATGAAGATCGCCTGGCATTGAAGCAGGTCGACCCCCATGGTGTGCGCCGTATAGGAGCAGCCTTCTCCGGCATCGAACCAATAGAGCTGATCCGCGATCCGGATCGCAAACGAGACATGTTTTCGTCCCGGCATCGGCTCCGTTCCCGAGCAGGATCCGAAAACGATCAACTCGGCTTGTTCTTGCAGATGACTTGACTTTGGCATGGAAACCTCCCGGCAGACAGCTTGCGGCGATATCACATCGCTTGTATTATCCCGGTCAGCACCGCAGAAAGCAACCTTGCCTGCTCGCCTTTTCCAACAAACCCAAAAAGGCTGTCGTTGCCGACAACCTTCCAGGGATGCATGACCTGTTGCTGCTCATGCGATGATGCAATTGTCCGGATCGCCCTGCTGTCCGATTCCGTTTGCCGCCCGGGTGCCCCGGGAACCGCTGTTGCCGCGGTTTGACTGTCTTGCGCTGCCACCGAAGCGATTGCCTGTCCCGTCGCGTGTGACACCACGCTCAAAAGCAGCCAGGTGATTGACGGACGCATCCCGCAGGTTCTCGAAGACCACACGGACATCGTCCGGCAGATCCTGTTTCAGGAAGGCATCGTACATGGCGATGTTGTTCTGTTCCGCTTCGACCCCGATCGCAAAAGTCTCCGCCAGTGTTTCCGGGATCACAGCCTGGCCGGCCACGGATTTCGCATCGGGTAATGCCATATCATGGGCTTCGAAGAGCCCCAGCAGCGCGTCGGCGTGGTTGTCCTCAGCGCGCAGGATGTTGGTGTAGGGCCGGGTCACATCGAAGGCTGCGATGATCGCGGCATACTCCGCTTGAGCCAGGTATTCGTCCTGGATCGCATACGTCAGCATCTCTTCCAGGGTGTAGCTCGAATCCTTTGCGGCTGCTTGCGCGCCAAGCGTATTTTCTTCTGCCATGACGAGGCCCGCCGTACCGACGATCGCGACAGCCAGGAGGCTGGCCGCCCATGTCTTGATCTGCTTGTTCATCTCGTTCATCTCCTTTTCCAATGGCCGGGACTTGGCCCGCACCTTACCGGTTTGTTCATGCTTTCATTCTGAACCGGAGATGTCAGGAGATTATGTTCGTCTTGTCACGCTTTTGACATGAAGAATAGTTCGCGGGTTATTCGTACGCCCGCGAGCGGATTGACGCCGATCCGATGGTCGGTCTAAGCCAATGCAACGGCCTTTGCTTTCGCAAGTCAGGCTTGGCGCTTGATCGCATCCGGGATCAGCTGGCTGACATCAGGCAATGTGCCCGAGGTCAGCGCATAGCTCTTCGGATCGCATGTTCCGCCAAGGCCAGTCGACATGGTCAGTTCCTGCCATTTTGTGATCATCAGGACCGGTGGCGTGCCGATATCTGTTGGCGCCATCGTCGCGATGACCGTCGGCACCCGCATGGACGTCTCTTTTGCCGCCTCTGTCGGCGTCACTGCCGTTTGCGTTGTGATGCGCAGCGGCAGCACGCGCAGGCGTTGTCGGTGCAGCATCCGCCTATTTGGCCAAACCTTTGAGATGGTTCGGCCAAGTGCGAGCGTGACGGCAACCATGACAACAATAAGAGCAGCATACGCGACCATTTTTTCATCTGGCCATCCCTCCCAGACAGCTGTTGTTTTTCTCAGGTGCTGTTATGAAAGCAGTTGGTCTTTGCTCCGAAAGACGATTGAGACGGGTTATTCGATCAGAGAATCCCGAGAGCAACGCCTTCGTTGCAGCCACTTAGCGCCACATATACCGATGATCCGCAAACCTATCAAGTCAAGACAGTCGTGCCGATGACGTGTTCCTGGCATCCTCAGAGTCGTTCTGATCAAAGATGAACGCCTGACAAGGTGCGCTTAAAAGCTACAGGCAGAGCTTTTTCGACGGCACCGCGTAACGTTCATCATCGGAAGCATAAGCCGGCAATAAAAGCAACTATAAATAATTGCTAATCAACTACGCAATCATTTTTAGTTGCTTTTATCCATTGATCACCCTATAATGACAGCAGGGGGGATGATCGTGTCCCATACGGCGCTCTTGTTGGATATCATGGACTCGCGCAAGCTGGACCGCCAGGATCGGGCGTCTGTTCAGCATTTTACCCGCCGGTGCCTGCAGGATCTCAATCAGCTGTTCAGGCCCTCGCTGGTCTTTGCTGTCATGTTCAGCGCCGGTGACGAGATGCAGGGATTGTTTCGCGATACCGGGGCCGCCTACCTGTATGTCCGCCTGCTCAAGCTGCTGCTGGCGCCGCTGACGCTGCGCTGCGGCATCGGGGTCGGCGCGTGGGATGTCCGGGTCCCGGGCGGAACATCCGCGGAACAGGACGGGCCGGCCTATCACCGTGCGCGCCTGGCCCTCGAACAAACGCACGAAACGGCCGGAAATGCCGTGTTGCTCAATACCGGCGGCGAAATGGACCTGCCGCTCAACGCCATGCTGCTCGCTTCCGTCTGCCTGGCCAGCAAGCAAAGCCTGATTCAGGCCGACATCCACCTGCTTGTTGAACTGCTCTTGCCTTTTTTTGACGATCAGGCCATGGACGCGGCCGCTTTCCCTGCTGTCGGCGCCAGGCTGGCAGATCGGGACCAGATCCCCTATTTCCACGCTGCCCGTGCCGGCAAACAACTGCTGCCCGACAAGCTGACGGCCCATCTCGCGCATCAGGAGCCGATCCGGGTCTACGAGCCGGCGGTTCGCCGCAACGAGATGCAATACGCCACCACCCTGCTTAAAGGCATTGCCGCCCGACTGGCGGAAATAACCGGAACAAGCCGGCAGAACAGCGACAACATCCTGCGTAAGGCCGACATCCAGACCTTGCGTCAGATCGACTTGGCCATCCTGTACATGCTCCGGCACAACCTGTGAGGTGATTCAGATGAGCCTGATTCTGCTGATCGCCCATTTCGCAGCGGACCCGCTGCTTTCCTTGACGAGGACCGTTGACCGGGTCTCGTTTCCGTGGCTGCGCTGGGGGCTGCGAACGTTGCTGTACGCGGCGTTGCCGCTGGCCATCCTGCTGGGAACCGCGCCGCTTGCCGCCAGCCTGGCCCTCTGGTCCATCCTGGTTCTGGGCCATGCGGCGTCAGATCTCCTGATCTGGCATCTTGCGCACAAGCCGCCGCAAAACCGGTCGGGCAGGTTTGCCGCCTGGGCAAGCCTGAAGCTCTGGCCCGTTTTGCTGATCTTGGCCTGTTCGGCGCTGGCCGGCCCGCCCAGCCCGTTCGGCCTGGCGGTCAAAGCGTTCGTGCTAGGGCACGTCCATCCGGCCGCGCTGCATAACAGCATGGTCTATGCCCTGATGCTGCTCATCTGCCTGGCGCCGGCCGCGGAGCTGGTTCAGAAAATGCTCGATACCATCCGGCTGCCCGACGAACGCTCGTCCAGCCCAAACGGCGCCCTGGTCGGCATGCTGGAGCGCACGGTCATTCTGATTCTCGGCTTCAACGGCCAGCTGGGCGCGATCGGCTTTGTCCTGGCTGCCAAGAGCATCGCCAGGTACAAGCAGCTCGAAGACAAGGCATTCGCCGAAAAGTACCTGATCGGGACGCTGCTCAGCGCCGTGATCTCCCTGACCTGCCTGGTCGTCGGCAAGGCGCTGCTGCAAACAAGATAGCTTTCGCGTTTACGAATCCAACTCGGCGGACCTGGTGTACAGGGCGTCAATGGCCTGTCTGCCCAGCACTCTTTCGACAACAAAGGCGATCACGAAGATGCCAGTCAGGCTGACGGCCAGCCGGGTCATGGCAAACCTGAGGCCCATCGAGGATATCTCGAACAGCAGCATCGGGATCTTGGTCGTCGACCAGGCGCCGATAAACAGCAGGATGTTGGCGAACTTGGCGCCTTTTTTCATCAGGATGACCGCGACGGGAAAAGCGCCGTACAAGGGCCCCGCGGCCGCAGAGCCCAGCGTGATGGCAATCAGGACGCCTTTCAGCCCGGAGCCTTCGCCGAGAAAACGGATCATCGTCTCCCGCGGCACCCAGACATCGAGCAGCCCCAGCAACACGAAGATGGGGGGCAGGATCAGGATCATTTCCTTTAAACTGAACAAGGTCGTATTGACCGCTCTGAGGCCCAGCTCGCGATTGACCAGGATGAGCAGGCCGGTAACGGCCAGCATGATCAGGGCAAATACGTATCGTTTCAGCTGTTTCATAACTCCCCCATCACCTTCCCGATCACCAGCGCCGCCACAAAGGCGAAGACATAGGCCAGGGCGTTGCGCCAGATGGCCGCCCGTTTACCGAAGTACTTGATCTCCAGCGGCAGCGTCACGACGCCGACCATCATCAGGGAGGAGATGAACGCGCCGATCTGCATGTAGCCGGCGCCGGTCTGCAGCAGCATGGCCGCGGTCGGGAACGCGATGAAGCCGGGAATCAGGGTGATGGCCCCGACGACCGAGGCCAGCAGCACGCCCAGCCAGCCCGATGAGCTGCCGATGATCCGCCCGATCACATCCGCGTTGAGGAATGCCAGCAGGATGCCGACCATCAGGATGATGCCCGAAAACTGCGGCAGGATATTCTCAAAGGATTTCCAGGCCTTGCGCAAGGCCTGCTTGGTTTTGCCGCGGTCCTTGACCCAAGACAGGACGACCAGCAGCGCCGTCACGCTATACAAGACGATATTTTCCATCCGTGATCCCTCTCATGTGTCCGGTTGGTGCTTCGGTTCAACGGGAAAGCCGGAACACCGGTACGCCGCGATGATTTTGCTAATGCGAGCCTGACGCGCCTCAAGCAGCTCGATCCACTGCCCCAGGTACGACACACCCTGTTCCGTCAGCTGGTAGACGCGCCGGTTTGGACCTGGTCCGCCCGCTTCCCAGCTGGAGCGGACGATCCCGTCCTGCTCCATTTTACGCAAGTTCCGATACAGTGTGCTGGCGTTGAAAGACTCGGCACACAGATCCAGGCGGTTTAGATGTTCCAGCATGGCATACCCGTGGCAGATGCCCTGCCGCAGCAAGATCAGCAGCGAAACTTCTGTCAGGTGCTGCAGATGCCTGGGATTCTTGCAGCAAACCTTGTCTCCGTTCATGTTGCGTCCGCTTCCTTCCTCGTCTTCTAGCTACGCTTTGTCTATATGCAATGCGCACATAATAACAGATGCCTTTTAAGCTGTAAAGCCACGCCCGTGACAGTCGCGACCGTTGTATGCGATAATGATTCCGGCATCGCCCGGTTGGTTCAAGAGCTGGGACTGCCCACATCTTGCAGGCGAGGTGCCCGATGAACAGCAGAGAAATTCTGCTAAGAACTTTGGACTATGCCTACCCGGAACGGGTCGCGCGTTCGTTCGGCGACTCCGATCTCGTCTTCTGCGGCCACACCGTCAAGACACACCAGACCGACTGGCTGCTGGTTGGTCCGAAACGCTGGGAGCGACTGGACGAATGGGGCAACCGCTGGGCGCGCATTGACCCGACCTCGAAGGGCGAAGTCGTTGCCGGCGTTCTGCGGGATGTTTCGGACGCCGAGCACTATGTGTTCCCCGATTTTTCCAATCCGGCCGACTATGCGCGGGCCGCGGCCACCCGGGCGGCTAATCCCGACAAGTGGACCGTCGGCGGCTTGCCAGGCTTTGCCTTCAACATCGCGCGCAAGCTGTTCAAGCTGGAGCACTACCTGTGCGACCTGATGCTCGAACCGGAAGCGGTGCACCGCCTGCATGACCGCATCGACGAGCTGCTCGGGCACATGATCCGAGGCTACGCGGCGGCTGGCCTGGACAGCGTGATGCTGGTCGAGGATTGGGGCACCCAGACCCAGACCCTGATCAGCCCCGCAATCTGGCGCGAAGAGTTCTTTCCGCGCTTCGTCAGCTTGTGCCGGCTGGCCCACGAAGCCGGGCTCAAGGTCTTCATGCACTCCTGCGGCGCGATCGGCGCGATCGTGCCGGGCCTGATCGAAGCCGGCATCGATGTCCTGCAGTTTGACCAGCCCGCCCTGCACGGCATCGAGAACCTGGCCGCCCACCAGGAACGGGCCAAGATCACCTTCTGGTGCCCGGTGGATATCCAGCAGACGCTGCAGACCTGCGATGAACGCGTGATTCGCGCCGAAGCCCGCCAGATGCTGAAACATCTCTGGCGCGGCCGCGGCGGGTTCATCGCGGGCTATTATTCGGACAATGCCTCGATCGGGCTGGACCCGATCTGGCAGGAGATGGCCAGCGACGAATTCGAGCGTTGCGGCACACGACAGGGCCTGGAAAACCTGGTCCGGGAGGAAGGCATATGACGCAGATCACACTGGGTAAAACCGGTCTTCGGGTTGAACAGAACGGGTTTGGCGCGCTGCCGCTGCAGCGGATCAGCCAAAGGGAGGCCATGCGCCTCTTGCAGGCGGCCCACGATGGCGGCATGACCTTTTTCGACACCGCACGCGGCTACACCGACAGCGAAGAAAAGCTGGGTCTGGCCTTTCGCGACCGGCGCAGCCAACTTGTGATCGCGACCAAGACGCCAGCCAAAACGGTGCATGCGTTCTGGACAGACCTTGAAACCAGCCTGCGGCTGCTCAAGACCGACACCATCGACATCTACCAGTTCCATAACCCGGCGGTCATGCCGGTTCCCGGCGCGGCAAGCGGCCTGTACGAAGCCATGCTGCAAGCGAAAGAACAAGGCAAAATCCGCTATATCGGCATCACCAACCACCGGTTGGACGTCGCCCGCCAGGCGGCTGTATCCGGCTTGTACGACACGCTGCAATTCCCATTCAGCTACCTGAGCGAAGACCGGGAGATCGAACTTGTTCAGACCTGCCAGGCCCAGAATGTCGGTTTCATCGCCATGAAAGCCTTATCCGGCGGCCTGATCACCCACGCCGTCGCGGCCTGCGCCTGGCTGACGCGTTTTGACCAGGTCGTACCCATCTGGGGCATTCAGCGCAGGCGCGAACTGGACGAATTCCTTGAGCTGATCGCCAACCCGCCCCGCCTGACCGCTCAGCTGCAGGCGTTTATCGACGCGGACCGCCGGGAACTGGGCGGCGATTTCTGCCGGGGCTGCGGTTACTGCATGCCCTGCCCGCAGGGTATCGAGATCAACACCTGCGCCCGGATGTCGCTTTTGATCCGCCGGGCTCCGTCCGAAGCGCTGCTCGGTCCAGCCGGCCAGGAGAAAATGCGGCAGGTGGCCGATTGCATCGAATGCGGCCAATGTTCCGCCAAGTGCCCGTACAACCTGGACACGCCGGCCTTGCTGCGCAAAAACGCCCGGGACTACCAGGAGGTGCTGGCCGGCAAGCCGCTCTGAGGCGCCGTTCAGGTTATTTTTTCAAAAACAAGCAGCGAAAGCGCGTTCTGTGTCATGACGATGCTTTCCTCGTACCGCTCGCCTTCGATGATCTCTTCCGGCACATACAGGTCGAGCCGGCCGGCCCTGCGGATGATCTCGCGCTGCATCTGGTCCGGGTTTTCGGGCTTGCCCAACTCGGCCCATTTGGACTGGCTGTTGCAGGTGGCCTGATCCAGGCGAATGTGCTTCAGCCGGTAGCTGCCTTCCAGGCCGCTAAGCTGCAGTGTGACCTTGCAGTTCGGCAGTGTCTTTCTGAAATCCTCGTCCATGTAATAGATCAGGATCCGGCAGGTGCCGTCCTCGTCTGCGGTCGGGATGACCCCCACCTGCGGATTGGGCGCCGCCAGCGACACGTCCAGCAGTCGGCTGCCCAGGCGGGACAGCATCACGAAACCGTTGTAGATCGGTTTCGGGAAGCGGTTCAAGGTGAAGAAGCTGCGAAAGCCGGCAAAATCTTTTTTCAGGTCGTGCTGGCCGCTCAGGCAGATCATCGTCTTGCTGACGTTGATCCCCCGCTTGGCCAGCTCCGTGAGGTAGACATCGGCCATCCTGGCATAGAAGGCCGCCAGGTAGGCTGTATCCCGGAAGGCCATCTCCGGGAAGCGGTCGATGCCGATGAACCCGCCGGAACTGGCGCCCCATTCATCAATCAGCATTTCCTTGTCACCGTAACCATATTTTTGCATGATCTCGTGATAGGCGATGATCCGGTCCAGGTTGCGGCGCACCTCGGGGTGCTCGCCGGCGGCAATTTTCGCCGGGTTATTCGCATAGGTGTGGATGGAAATGAAATCGAGCCGCGTCCCTTGCTCCCCTGTCACCTGGTTGATCCCGGAACGGGTATGTTCCAGGAAGGCCTCGAAAAAGGGCATGTGGAAGGCGGCGGACGGACCGCCAAACTTGACCTTGTCGGTCGCCCGCAAAATCCCCCGGGCAAAATGGTCGTAGAGCTTGATGTACGCTTCGATTTTATCCGGGTCGTATTCCACCTTGTCGTTAAGCCAATAAAGGATATCCGGTTCGTTCCAGCAGTGCAGGTACCAGCGGGAGACGGTCGCTTCGCCATAACGGCTGACCAGGTGCTGGGTGTATTGGAAGACCACCTCCTGCCATTCGGCGTAGTCGGAAGGTTCTGAATAGTTGACGCGCTTGCCTTTGTAGCGCTCAAGCTTGGACAGTTGATCCGGATTTTTCGCCAGGCAGCGCGGCATGAAATTAAAGCAGATCAACAGCTGGAAGCCGTGGCTGACCATGTAGTCGATGCGGCTGTCATTCAGGAAAAAGTCATAGCGCAGCTTGCCCTGCCCGTCGCGCGTGACGATATCCTCGAGCATGGCGTAGATGCGGACGGTTCGGGCGGCTTTATCCTGGCTGATCTGGTCCAGGATCTCCCGTCCCCAGTTGTCCTCGATGGCGTCGGTCGGGTGGAAATGGATGTGCGACCAGAAATTTTCAATCTTGCGCACGGTTTTCCGGGCATTTACACGGATAATCATGATTATGGTCCTCCTTGATTTGATGGCAACGCCAGCCGAAGAGGTTATGCTTCAATTTTACAGCCACCGGGCCGGAAAGCAAAGAGGAGCCGGCCCGGCGCCATCGTTGGCTGTATTTCGCGCCAATAATCAGTATAATGATGAAAAACAACCCGCAAACAACCACCTGATCGGGCAAGATGGGGGACCGGCATGCTCATCGATTTTGCAGATCCGTTTTTAGGCAATGACGCGTCGCAGCTGCCGCCGCCTCAGGGATTGGCAGCCAACTGGTTTTTTCTCAAAGCCCAGACCGGCAACACCCACCCTGGCGCCGCCTGGCCCCTGGGCCTGATGACCGCGGCTCCATATACCGGCGGCTACCCCAACGGCACAGGGCCTTACGCCGCCAATTCCTGCGGCCGGCCGCGGGCGATCATGGACCCGGAGCACAAGACGGTCATGGGCGTGTCGCACCTGCATCACAGCGGCACCGGAGCCATCCGCCAGTACGAGAACTACGTGATTGTCACGCCGGTCCACGGCCCGGCCACCGCCCGCTACGCCAGGCAGCCCCTGACCGATCAGGCGGCCAGGCCCGGCTTTTATTCATCCCGCATCGGCCAGACACAGGTCGCCCTGACGGTCACACCGCGGGCGGCCCTCCACCAATATCGCTTCGCACACGAATCGGGCAACCAGCTCATCGCAGACCTGCGTCTGAACGGCCTGGTGCAAGCCGGTGTGCCAGAAGAACCGCTGGCCATTGTCAATAAGGTCAGCCTGCTGCCGGATGGCCTCAAAGCCCGGATTAGCGGTCAGCTGCCGATGGAGATCGCGCTGGTCTGCCCGCAGGCCGAATCCGTGCAGCCGCTGGGCGACGGGCGCTTCCTTATCGTCGTCCGGGGCCGCGATGCGACGCTGGCTGTCAGCATCTCGTTCTCCCTCCGGGACCGGGCACTCGGGCACGCGCGCAGCGCCCTGGAAGCCGGGTTCGCCGCCTGCCGTGAATCGGCCGGCCTGGCCTGGGAAGCGATGCTGTCCCGTATGGAGCTCGACGCGTCGCGCGAGGACAAGATCAAGCTCTACTCGGCGCTGTACCACGGTCTGCTTAAACCCATGGACTGCAGCGGTGATGCCCCTTTCTGGAACGACCGCCCCTGCCTGATCGATTACGCGACCTTATGGGACCAGCAGAAAACGCAGCTGCCTTTGCTGCTGACCCTCTTTCCGGACCTGGGCCGGCGCATGGTCGCCTCCTTTACGGCGTCCTTCGAGCAGTTCGGTTTTTTCCCCAACGCGTTCCTGCTGCAAGAGCCGGACAGTGCCCACGACATGCAGGCCCGGGCTTTGACCGTCTGTACGCTGCTTGACGCTTTTGTGCGCGGCGTCGACGCCGACTGGCCCCATGTCCTGGCCTGCATCGCCGGCGAACTGGACCGCGACGACAACCGCGCCTTTTTTGGCGGCGGCCGGGTCAGCGCGTACCCGTCGCACACGATCGACCTGGCGGTCGCCTGTCACGCCGCCCGGCTGCTGGCCGTGGAACTGGGCCAGGACAAGCTGGCTGGACGCCTGCGCCAGGCAGAGGATTTGTGGCTGAACGAATACGATCCCCGGACCGGTTTGCTGCGTGCCGACGGACAGTACTACGAGGGCACCCACTGGAACTACAGTTTCCGGCTGCTGCCCGACATGGAAGGGCGCATGCGGCTCAGCCCCGATTTCGTCGGGCAGCTCGACACCTTCTTCGGCTACCGGCGCGGTCCGGTCCGTCAGCTTTCGGCGCCTGTGACCGTTGACGAGGTTCGGCGCGGCGAGCAGCACTATTCCTTTGAAGGCCTGAACAACGAGACCGATATGGAAGCCCCGTACGCCTACATATACGCCGGTCGGCGCGACCGGACCGCAAAAATCCTGCGCGACGCGACCCGGAGCTGCTTCGGTCACGGACGGGGCGGCCTGTGCGGCAACGACGACTCCGGGGGACTGAGCAGCTGCCTGATCTGGAACATGCTCGGGCTTTTCCCGGTTTCCGGCCAAAACCGGATTCTATTCGGCAATCCGGCCGTGGCAGGTGCCCGGCTGCATCTGGCCAGCGGCAAGGTTCTGGATCTGAAGGCCGACGGGCTGTCTGACGAGGCTTTCTTTGCCCGCTCGGTCAACTGGAACGGCCAGGTCGCCGGCGACTGGATCGGGGCCGATCAGCTCATGGCCGGCGGACAGGTCCGGTTCCTTATGGGCCCGCTGCCGGATCCCGCTCGCCCTGGCAGGTGACGGCCATGCTGTGGGTCGCGATCATCGGTGTCAGTTCATTGTCCACGCTCTATTCCCTGTGCCTCAAAATTCTGCAGAAAGACCATATCCGGGCCAGGCACGATTTTTTCCTGTTCAGCTTCCTGATGAACCTGGTGCAGGCGATTGTCCTGTTGCTGCTGCCGCCCTTTGCCAGGCTGTCCTTTTCCCGGGAGAGCCTGATCTACGGTTTGGTGGCCGGACTGCTCATCCTGGCCAACTACCTGTTCATGGTCCTGGCCCTGGCCAACGGCCCGCTGGCCCTGACCAACAGCCTGTTTGGCATCAACATGCTGATCCCGATCGTCTACGGTATGTTTTTCTGGGACGAAACGTTGTCCATCCGCGCGGTTGGCGGGCTGGTCCTGTTTATTGTCAGCATCCTGTTTGTTTCCAATGCGACCTATTACGAGCAAAACACGGCCAAAAAGACTGGTATCCAATGGCTCGTCTACGTGCTGCTGTCTTTTCTGTGCGGCGGTACGACCATGATCTTGTCCAAGCAGCTGGCCCTGATCCGGCCCGACCAAAACCGCTCCTACCTGCTGGTCTACATCGCGGCCAACATGGTGCTGTCTGTGCTGGCATACTTGTTTTTGAGGCGCCGCGCGCCCGGGGCCAAGCCGCTGAAAGACAGCCTTGGCGGCAAGTACCTGGCCTTGTGCCTGGTCGCCGGCACGGCCATGGCAGGCGCCAACACCTTTTTCATGCGGGCGATCGGCGTGTCATCCTCGGCTTTTTTCTTTCCGGCCACGCGCGGGTTGGGGATCATCCTGATGCTGGCCGTGTCCAGCCTGATTTTCAGGGAACGACTAAGCCGCAGGGCCTTGTCCGGTTTCATCCTCAACGCCCTGGCTATTCTAATGCTGAGTTTGGGGTAGAGCGGTCAGCCTGACAGATGAATCAGGTTGCCTGAAGCAGCGCCAGAACCGGATCCAGGTTCTCCGGGCGCACGCAATCGCCGCCGTTTTTCAGCAGCTCGAGCGATTTTTGCTCGTCCGGGGTCTTGTCCTGCTTTTTTTCCAGCTGCGGCACGGTGGCTTTGGCCATCATCTTCATCATGAGCCGGTATATCCCGCGCAGGCGGCTCATGTCAAAACCGCCCTGCAGGTAGAAGGCATGGCCCGCGTCCAGCCCATGCCGCTTGATCAGGGCCGGCAGCTGGTCGGAGTCGGGACCGCCCATGCCGACGGCGCAGACCGCGGCGATCCGGCTCAGCCGGGCCGCCTTGCCGTACCCCTTGATCGCGCCCGCACAGACCCAGCCCAGGTAGATGATCTCTGTATCTCCGGCCAGTCTCCTGCGCGCTTCCTGGAGGGCATAGACCGGGTAACCTGTCTTTTGCGCCAGCAGTTCGGCGTATTTTTTCGTGAAGCCCGTGTTGGAAAGGTAGACGATGGCTTTCATGCGGATACCGCCTTTCATGTGGGTGGCCGATCGTTCAGGATCCAGGCCAGAATTCCGGTTCCACCTGCAAGTGTAGCACAAGGTGGCATGGCGCAACAGGGGACAGGATCTCATTTGGGATC
>JAAYJD010000113.1 GCA_012523135.1 Clostridiaceae bacterium | reverse complement strand
TGGCTGATTGATTTGTTTTTTTCGGCCATTTGCGTTACCGAGTAGCAATTTGGCCTGTGGAATTTTTTTGTGCTGGTATTTAAAACATAATAAGAATCCGATGTGGGATCCGGCGAACGGATGGCTTCTGAAGTTCCGCTTGGTTCAACAGGATTCAGATTCGGAATCGCCTCCTGCGTCCGGCCGGGTGAAAAATCGGTACAAGGCTTTGTATTCCAGATAAGGTCAATGCCATCTGTCTGGCAGATGACCGTCCCCTGCAGGTCTGTCCGGTACAAGTCGGCCTGCACAGAACGGATGTGATCCAGAACATCCTTTTCTGGAAATCCATAGGGGTTGTTGCGGCCGCAGGAAACAAGCACCGCGACGGGATTCAGCGCTTGCAGGAAGGCAAGGGACGTGCTGGTGTCGCTGCCGTGGTGACTGGCCAGCACAACATCCGTTGGCGTCAGACCGGGAATCAAGGCATCTTCGACGTGTGACGAATTGTCCCCCGAAAGCAAGAAGGAACGAGAACCATATTCGATCCGGATCGTGATTGAATCATCGTTATGGGCAGGATTTCCATAGTGGGACGGAGCAAGTACGGTGATGGTTGCAGCTCCGAACGGGATGATCTGGCCCGGCCGGGGGGCCTCGCTGGCGATACCTTTTGTTTCGATCAAGCGCAGGAAGCTTTCTGCTGCGCGTGTCTGCGTACTTTCGGTTCCCGAATAAACCTGATCAACCTGGAACTGGTGCAGGATGCCCACCAGGCCATTGATGTGGTCTTCATCGAAATGGGACGCAATCATGATGTCGAATCGCTCGATGTTCTGTTTTTTCAGATAGGCAACAACAAAAGACGAGGCATCGGATCCGCCGCCATCCATGATCAGATTCAGATCATCTAATTGAAGCAGGATGCTGCTCCCTTGACCGACATCGAGCATGTGCATCGTCAACAAGCCGTTTCCGGCCGGTTGACGCTCCGGCTGTCCTGACGGCTGGCGGGCCAGCGAGCTGCTGGTTTGCGGTGTATCGGATGCTGCCAGAGTGTTTTTTTTAGTTGTGGTATTGATCGGGGTCGATGAATCGGAACGCGTTTCACCTGTGGCTGCCGCCGGTTCTGAAGCAGGTAAACAGCCTGTCAATAAACCTAAACATAACAGGAAAATTAAAGTGATAACCCAAGACGAGAGCCTGACTTGGTGCTTCATATGATTTTATCTCCGGAACAACTAATAATTTTATTCTATCACGGCCCATCGCGCCTGAAAAGATCAGGGACGTAATGGGAGTGACGATTGGACTCTCGTGTAACTCTGGCGTGGCGATTTCGGCCTTTTTTCGCAAAACATTGACGCGGGCCGGAATCAATCATAGAATAATCGTGTATGGGATTGGCGCATGGCCGGTAACAGTAGCCAAATCCCATGAATGGACAGACAAATGAGAAGGAGTTGAACGTTATGCCACTCGTCAACACAAAAGAGATGTTCCAGAAAGCCTACGAAGGCGGCTATGCTATCGGTGCTTTCAATGTCAACAACATGGAGATCGTCCAGGGGATCACCGAGGCAGCCAAGGACCTGAAGGCCCCCCTGATCCTGCAGGTTTCATCCGGCGCCCGCAAATACGCCAACCACACCTACCTGGTCAAGCTGGTTGAGGCGGCCCTGGCCGAGACCGATCTGCCCATCGCCCTGCACCTGGATCACGGCGACACGTTCGAGCTCTGCAAGAGCTGCATCGATGGCGGGTTTACCTCTGTCATGATCGACGGCTCCCACCACAGTTATGAAGAGAATGTCAAAGTGACCCGCCAGGTCGTCGAATACGCCCACGCCCGCGGGGTCGTGGTCGAGGCCGAACTGGGCCGTCTGGCCGGCGTCGAGGACGATGTCAATGTCTCCGAAGCGGATTCGTCCTACACCAACCCGGACCAGGTCTACGACTTTGTTACCCGGACGCACTGCGACTCCCTGGCGATTGCCATCGGGACCAGCCACGGCGCCTACAAGTTCAAGCCCGGCACCAAGCCGCAGCTGCGCTTCGACATCCTGGAGGAAGTCGAGAAGCGCCTGCCCGGATTCCCGATCGTACTGCACGGCGCCAGCTCGGTCATCCCGGAATATGTCGAGATGATCAACACCTACGGCGGCAACATGCCTGACGCGATCGGCGTGCCGGAAGACATGCTGCGCCAGGCGGCCCGCATGGCGGTCTGCAAGATCAACATCGACTCGGACCTGCGATTGGCCATGACCGCGACCATCCGCAAGTATTTTGCCGAGAATCCCGGTCATTTCGACCCCCGCCAGTATCTGGGGCCGGCCCGCACGGCGATCAAGGGCATGGTGGCCCACAAGATCAAGAACGTCCTGGGCTGCGACGGCAAAGCCTGAACAAACCAACCGCCCAACCACGAGACCGGGAGCTTCAAGCTCCCGGTTTTTTTATGCAAGATGATCGAAAGCAGCTTATTTAGTCGTGCAGGTTTGAAACCGTACAGCGCAATTGAGAAAAAGAAAACAAGAAGCAAGTGATGATCCGGCCGCGCCCGGTTGTCCCTGGCCTGACCGGCGTGTATGATGGAAGCAGTGCAATCGCTTGTCCTCTCCGGTCGGGCTGACCGGCGAAAGGATCTGCCTATGTCCTCCAAAGCCGCTTTACCAGGATCTGAGAACCATTCCGTGGTATCCCATCCCCAGCCGGGCATCGAATTTTTCGAGCGCGTGCTCAGCTGCGCCCGGACCGCGGACGGCCAGTTGGTCGCCTGCACCGCCTATGAAAAGGGAGAAACGGGCGGCATCGCCGTCTTTTGGGCAGACGAGCGGACGGGCTTGACCGAGCGCATCGCTATGCCGGCCACGTATCCGGCTGTCGGCCAGCCGGCGGTCGCAGCCGCCCAGACAGAAGTGGCCCTGGTCTGGATCGAAGCTGATCAGGATGCAGGCTGGCGCCTGATGCACACGATCCTGACGAACCGCCGGCCGGGCCCTCGCCGTTGCCTCTGGACCAGCCCGTCGTTGCTGATGGCTCCGGCCCTCTGCCGGTATGACGGACTCTGGACCGTCGCCTTCACGGCCATGTCGCCAGACCAACACCTGTCGGTCTGTTATGCCGCCATTTTGCCCGGCGGCCCGATCGAACCGGTCTGGCTGGTTTCGTCCGGCGAGGACGCCAACCGGCCGGCCATCGCGTCCAACGGGACCTGCCTGATGCTCGCCTGGGACACGATGACAGAGGACCGCAGCAGCATCGACTACCTGATCTGGTCCGCTGTCGGCCAACCCGGCGCGCGCCAGACCATCTGCCGCGCCGACGAACGTTATCTATCGCCCTTCCTGGCGGCGGACCGGGACGGCTTTGTCCTCTCTTGGGTGATCTCTTCCGACGTGATCGAGCCCGAACGCGGCATCGTCGACCATCGGACGATGGCCGGCTGCGCCCGGGTCACGGAAAAGTCCTGCATCCTGATGCCTGCCAGCACCGGGGAAGACCCGGCTGCCGCCGCCGACTTGCGTCCGGGCTTGCTGGGATACCGTCGCTACAGCGGCTACTACGGGCTGCGCCGCCGGCCGCGGCCGGTTGTCTGCGCGGACGGCGTCTGCCTGGTCTGGGAAGCCATGCTCGAACCGGCCGTTTTGCATGAACCGGATGCGGTGGCGTCCACGGCGTCTTCCGGACAGCTGATCGCCCAAAAATGGACCGGTGGCGGCTGGTCGCAGCCACGCATGGTCCACCAGGGCGGCAGCCATTATGCGCTGCCCGGCAGCAGTCCAACAACCGAGATCCCCATCATCTATCTCGATCTGCTCAGCGACCCCGCCGGACCGGTCTGCCGCACGGCTCAGGTCAACCCCGATTCGGGTGTTTTGCAAAAGCTTGTGGCCGATCCCTGGGCGGCCTGGCAGCCCTATAAGCCGGCGGCCGCGGCGCAGACCCGCTATACGACCACGGTCGGCGGGACAACATACCAGCTTTTCTGGGCGGACACCCACACGCATTCCGTCTTCAGCCCGGACGCCGAAGGCGAACCGGACGAGCTGATCCGGTTCGGACGCCATGTCGCGCACCTGGATGCGATGGCCATCGTGGACAACGATTTCTACCCGTATTTCGGCCTGACGCGGCTGAAATGGCAGATCCACCTGGCCCTGGCGGAGCGCTTTACGCAAGGTGGCGCATTTGCCTGCTTCCCCGGTTACGAGTATACCTACCACGACGCCGGCCTCCAGCCGGATTTCAATCACCGCTATGTCATCTACCCCCGGGGCCGGGGTGGCCTGTTCCGGCGCACGGACCCGGCCTCGGGCACGCTCGACGGCCTGATGCAAGCGCTCGAGGGTTCGGACGCCCTGCCAGTGGCCCACCACACCACCTGGCGGCTCAGTGCCAGCGACCGGGACCGGCAGGTCGAGGTCTGCTCCTCCTGGCGCGTCTGCAAAGAGGAATCGAACCAGATCGAAAGGCGGCTGGCACTGGGCGACCGGTTCAGCTTTATCGGGTCGAGCGACACACACCGAAACGTCCCGGGACTGGGCGGCGCGCTGACCGGCATCTATGCCACCGCGCTGACCCCCGAAGCGATCTTCGACGCCTATCGCAACCATCGCGTGATCGCCACCCAGGGCAACCGGACCGTCATCGACCTGAGCGTGGCAGGCCTGTTCATCGGGCAGTCAGGCGCTGCCCGCGGCGATCTGCCGGTGCGGCTGCAGGTCTTGGCCGAGCGCCGCATCGAGTCGGTGACCCTGCTGCGCGACGGGCAGGCGGTCAGGACCTTTGAGCCCGAAGCGCAGCAGCTGGAGGTTCGTTTTCTCGATCCGCGCCCCGAACCGGGCGAACATGTCTATTACGTGAGGGTCAAGCTGGCCGGAGACCCGTCCTTCAACGCGCCGGACGGCGTCATGGATCCGGCGCGTGTCTTCTTCAGCGACGACCGCGCGCGCTACCCGCATAATTTTGCCAGAGCCGACGGCCCCTTCGCCTGGAGCACGCCGATCTGGCTGCAGACCGACTAAGCGAGCCTGGAGGGGAGACGCAATGCCATGAACCCGTTGGGCTTTAACATCAACTACAGGAACAGGCCGGCCGAGATTTTGGAACTGGGCCGGACTTTCCTGGGCACCGGGATGTTCCACGCCATCGAGGTCACCTATTACGAGCACATGCAGGACCTCGACACCTGCGCCTACAACACGGCGATCCGGAGCATCGTGAAGATGTATCAGCCGCAGGTGGTTGTCCATCTGCCCGCCTTCAACCTGTCCGAGGAAAACAGCGTGCTGCGCGGCGCCATCCTGCAGGAGATCGACAACGGCTGCCGCTATTGTGCCGAACTGGGCGGCCGGGCGATCGTGCTCCACAGCGGGCGGGTCAGAAGCGCCCTGCATGTCCCGCTGGTGGGGACAGACGGTGAGACTCCGGCACCGGACGCTCCGTTTCGCCGCGCCTGGGATCTGACGGTCCAGCTGCTGCGCCAAGCGTGCACCATCGCGGGCCGCTGCGGCATCACCATCCATACGGAAAACCTGGACCGGGAGCACCTGACCGTACGCTGCGCCGAGCTGAACGAGCTGATCGACCAGGTGGCGTGCGAAGGGCTGGATATCGTCTTCGACATCGGCCACAGCCACGCCGCCGGAGGGGACATCGTCCGGGAGGTTCGCGAAGCCGGCGGGCGTCTGGGCCACCTGCATCTGCATGACAACTGGGGCGATGTGGACGCGCACCTGCCGATCGGGGAGGGCAACATCGCCTTCGGCCCTTTCTTCGAGGCCTTGCGGCAGATCCGCTATGCGGGTCTTTTCATGCTGGAACTGAACCACGCCAACCGGGAAAACCTGCAGTCGTCGCGTGAACGCATCCTGGCGTCACTTTAACCGGATTGAATCACGAGGGGGAGAGAGCGATGAACGAGCTGAGCTGGCACGAACGATTGAACCAGATCATGCCCTGGGGGTCCAGCACCTGTTCCAAGGCACCGGTGTATTTGCCGGAGGAACCGGAGGTCATCGTGCGGGGCGACGGCTGCCGCGTCTGGGACGCGAACGGGAATCGCTACATCGATTACCGCAACGGGCTCGGTCCTGTGTCCCTCGGCTACCGCTACCCAGCGGTTGACACGGCCATCCGCGACCAACTTGAGCGCGGCATCATCTTCGGCCATCCCAATCCTTTGGAGTGCGAAGTTGCCGAAATGCTCTGCGACCTGATCCCCTGCGCCGAAAAGGCCCGCTTCCTCAAGACGGGCGGTGAAGCGCTGGCGGCCTGCATCCGCATCGCGCGGTTCGCGACGGGCCGGGAGCACATCGTCCAGATCGGCTACAACGGCTGGCTGAACAGCCTGGCCAGCGGCGCCAACCTGCTGCCGTCTGTCACATCCAGCTCAGGGCCGCCTGGGGTCCCGACCAGTCTCAGCGATCTGCACCACGTGTGCGCCTGGAACGATCTGGCCGGCCTCGAACAGCTCTTTGACCGTTTCGACGGCCAGATCGCCGCGGTGCTGGTCGCGGCCGATTACCAGGACATGGAACAGGGCCAGACGTTCTATCCGGCCCTGCGGCGCCTGACCCGGGCGTACGGCAGCCTGCTGGTCTTCGACGAAGTGGTGACCGGCTTCCGGCTGGCCATCGGCGGCGTGCAAGCCTATTTTGGCGTCACACCGGATCTGGCGGTGTTCGGCAAGGCGCTGGCCAACGGGATGCCGCTGTCCGCCTACCTCGGGTCCAAAGCCGTTATGGACGCCTGCAACCGCAAGGGTGTCGTGATCTCGTCAACCTTCGGCGGCGAGACCTTGTCCCTGGCTGCCGCCAAGGCTGTCATCGAGACCTACCGGACGCACGGTGTCATCGAGCATCTGTGGCGCCAGGGGCAGACCGTCTGGTCGGGTGTCGACCGCCTGTTCCGGGATACGGGGCTGCCGCTCAGGGTCCGCGGCCTGGCACCCTGTCCGGTCTTTGGCGAAGAACAGCTGGGAAGCCCGGCGCTGGCCTTGTTCCTGCGCGAGGCGTTTGGCCATGGCGTGTCGCTCTACCGTGTGCCCTACGTGACCTTCAGCCACCAGGATGCGGATATCCAGGAGACCCTGGAGCGGCTTGGGCAGGCCTGCCTGGCCGTCAAAAAAGAGCTATGATCGTCGACTGCCATGCCCACCTGTGGGACGGCCGTTTCGCCGATAACAAGCGGGAGATCGTGACCGCCTGCCAGCGTTACCCGATCGAGCGGGTTTGCGTCTCCGGCTTGGGCAGCTATACGCCGGACAGCGATGAAATCGAGCGGCTCAACCGGGAAGTTGCCCGTTTTATGGCCGAGGAACCGGACCTGATCCGAGGTTTTTGTTCTTTGAATCCACGCCATCCCGGCAGCCTCAGCCAGCTGCGCGCCTGTGTCGAGGACCGCGGCATGGTCGGCCTCAAGCTATGGGTCGCCACCTTGTGCGACGACCCGCTCGTTTTCCCGCTGGTCGAGCAGTGCATCCGCTACGACATCCCGCTTCTGCTGCATGCCTGGCACAAGT
The DNA here is from genome assembly GCA_012523135.1 of Clostridiaceae bacterium. Classification (GTDB taxonomy): domain Bacteria; phylum Bacillota; class Clostridia; order Saccharofermentanales; family UBA5734; genus JAAYBY01. Next base: position 13,722 of record JAAYJD010000113.1, on the reverse strand, counting down.
CCGTCGGCCAGCTGCCGTTCGAGACGCAGGCGATTCACGTGGCCGGCCTGGCGGCACGCTACCCCGAAGCCCGCCTGATCATGGCCCATCTGGGCGGCAACTGCCAGCATGAGCTCAAGGTCATCGCGCCGCATGACAACGTCTGCGCGGACGTGTCGGGATCGCTGTTCCGCAACGGCGACCTCGACTGTGCCATCCGATGGCTGGGCAGCGAGCGCGTCCTTTTCGGCAGCGACATGCCCGGGGCCAGCTTTTTGGTTTCCTGGGGCCAGGTCGAGGACGCTGCATTAGCCGAGACCGACAAGGCCCTGATTTACCGCGAAAACGCCAGACGCGTTATTCCCGGCGTGTAGGAAAAGAGGGAAGAGCATGGACCAGGCGCCGCGTATCGATGTCAACTGCCTCTGGGGCCATTGGCCGTTCCGGCATATCCCCCGGGACAGCTTCGCCGACCTGCGCCGCCGCCACCTGGCCTGCGGTATCCACACGGGTTATATCGCCTCGCTGAACAGCATCTTCTATGCCGATCCTCTGGAAGGCGAAGCGGAACTATATACGCAGATCCGGGGCAGCGGCTACTGGCAGATCCAGACGATCGACCCACTGCACCAGGCCGGCCAGGATATCCAGATCGGGCTGGAGCGCTTCCAGATCGCCGGAGTCCGGATCTATCCCGGCTACCATGGTTTCGGCCTGCTCGACCCGGCGGTTGCCGCCTTGCTGGCAATCCTGGAAAAGAGGCGCCTGCCGCTCCTGCTGCCCCTGCGCATGGAAGACGAGCGACTCGATCACCTGATCCGGCCCAGGCCGGTTGATCTGGATGAACTGGGCGATTTCCTGAAGGCAAACACAAACCGGACCATCGTCCTGCTGAGCGTCCGCCTGGCGGAAATCGAGCAGCTCAAGCCGGTCATCCGGTCCGGCCGGCGGATCTGCGTCGACACATCCGGCCTCAAGGATCAGCTGTTCAGCGTCGAAAAAGCGGTCGCCGCCATCGGGGCCGAACACGTCCTGTACGGCTCACTGTCGCCCCTGTACAGCCTGCAAAGCACCGTCCTGTCCGTGGAGCAGGCCACCCTCACACCGGCGGAGAAACAAGCCATCTGGTCCGGCAACGCCATGGACCTCATGGCTTTGCCGCCAAGATAAGCTGCAGGATCCTGAACGCAAGGTGGAATCGGGCTCCTGAGTACAGGCCTGCAGGCATCAGGTAAATCGCAATCGAACCCGCACCCCATGTGCCCAAGCTGCCATGTCATAATATTTCATGACGATTCACGTCCTGGCGGTTCTCCGACAGGCCGATACAAGGCTGCGCCAGATGCATATACATACAAGATATCTGATTGATTCGTATGTGCTGACCGGAAAATTGTGCCCTTTGACTGACCGTATCGCTCAATATTATCAGGCATTTACGAATCAGACAGATGCTGTGCCTGCAGACGAAAAAATCTCTGCATGAATAATCGCATATAGCGTTATTCATAATATACGCTAATTGCGTCATTTTTCCGTGATCTGAAAATCAATCTGCAACATATATACAATAAAATGCGCTGTGTGTTAAGATGAGCATGCCGACGCCATGTTGGGCATGTCATTATTATGCGTATACTTGCACCACGACAGGACACCCATGCAGCATGGCGATTGAATGAATGAAAATTGAAACGACACGGTACTATAAGGAGGACGAAGATGAGCATCAAGATCCTCGTCACCGATGATTCTGCCACAGATCGGCTGCTGATCAGCAGCCTGCTGCAGCATCATCGCATTCTGACGGCCTGCGATGGCCTGGATGCCCTGCGCCAGCTCGAGGCGCATGGCGATATCGACCTGCTGGTGCTCGACCTGCACATGCCCAAGCTGGATGGTTTTGCGGTTCTGGAGTCGCTCAAGTCAGATGAGCGCACCAAGCAGCTGCGCACGGTCATCCTGTCGAGCCATGACGAACCTGAAAACGAGATCCGGGGTTTGCAGCTGGGCGCGGTGGACTTCATCCGCAAGCCGATCCAGATGGACGCCCTCAAGGCCCGCATCGACTTGCAAGCCGAACTGATCCAGGCACAGCGGGATGTCGAACAGCGCATGCAGGACCAGGCCCTGACCTTTGACACCATTTTCGAGCAGGCCCCGATCGGCATCGCGCTCGCCTACGGCGCGAATCCGCAAGACACGCAGCAAAGCGAGGTCAAGATCAACCCGGCTTTGGAAAAGATCACGGGCCGGCGTGCGGCCGAACTGGTCCGGCTGGGCTGGGCCGCGATCACCCACCCCGACGACCTGGAGGCGGACCTGGCTTTGTATCACCGCCTGCTGGCCGGTGAGATTGAGAGCTATTCGCTGGACAAACGTTACCTCCGTCCGGATGGCTCAATCGTCTGGGTCTATATCGTGGTAGCCCCCGTGATCCTGTCACACCGCCAGCGCTGCAATCACATCTGCCTGGTCCAGGACATCACGCAGCGCAAAGCCGTCGAGCAGGCCCTGGCGGAGAGCGTGCGCAGCAAATCGGTGCTGCTGTCGCATCTGCCCGGGATGGCCTACCGCTGCCGCTACGACCACGACTGGACGATGGAATACGTCTCGGATGGCTGCCTGGAACTGACCGGCTACACGGTGTCCAGCCTGATCGGCAACCACGACATGTCCTTTAACGACCTGATCGCCCCGGAGTACCGCGAGATCTTGTGGCAGCAGTGGAAACAAGTTCTGGCCGGGCGAAAACCGTTCAAATACGAATATGAAATCATCACCAGGGCAGGGGAACGCAAATGGGTCATCGAAATGGGCCAGGGGTTGTTTGATTCCGATGGCGGGGTCGAGGCCCTGGAGGGGATTATCCTCGACATCTCGGATCGCAAGTCGATGGAGCGTGTGCTCCAGTTCAACAACGAACACGACGCCTGGACCGGGCTGTACAACCGCCGCTACCTGGAGCGGCAGCTCAAGCAGGACGACCAAAAACCGGATCCTGTCAAGCGGGCCCTGGTCGGGATCAACCTCGGTTCGCTGCAGGCGCTCAACCGGGTCTACGGATTCCATTACACCTGGGACCTGATCAAGCGCGTCTCAGACACCCTGGCTGGTTTTTGCTCTGACGGCCGGGAGCTGTTCAGCATGTACGAGCACCACTTTTCTTTTTACCTGACAGGTTACCGTGACCACGAAGCGCTGGCCGGCTTTTGTGCGGCCATCGCTACATCCCTGCGCCAGCTGCTGACCATCGAGCGCATCGACGTCGGCATCGGGGTCATTGAGCTCAACGAGCAGAACAACCTGTCGGCCGAACAATGTTTCAAGAGCCTCCTGATCGCTTCGGAACATGCGCTGGAATCCTATGACGACGAAGCCGTTTGCTTTTTCGACCAGGAGATGGAGGCCTCGGTTCTGCGCGAAGGGGAGATCAAGCGCGAACTGGCCCAGGTCGCGGCCGGCCAGGCGGACGGGCAGCTGGTTTTGCAGTTCCAGCCGATCCTGGATCTGACGACCGATCGCGTCTGCGGTTTCGAGGCCCTGGCCCGTTTTGACAGCCCGCGTTTCGGCCGCGTCTCGCCGCTGGAATTCATCCCGATCGCCGAGGAAACCAAGCTGATCGTGCCGCTGGGCTACCAGATCATCCGCCAGGCGCTGCAGTTCCTGCAGACCTTGCAGGCGCGCGGTTACGCGTCGCTGCATATCTCGATCAACATCTCCGCGATCCAGCTGCTGCGCGGCGACTTCCTGCCGGCGCTCGAGCGTATCGTCCGGGAAACCGGTGTCGCGCCGGCCAGCGTCAACCTGGAGATCACCGAGTCGATCCTGGCGGTCAACTACCAGGAGATCAACAGCATCCTGGGTGACCTGCAAGCGCTGGGCATGCAGATCGCGATCGACGATTTTGGTACCGGCTACTCCTCGCTGGCCCGGGAACGGGAACTGAACGTCAACTGCCTCAAGATCGACAAGAGCTTCGTCGACAAGCTGCTGCGGCTGTCACCGGAACAGGCCATAACCGGTGACATCATCTCGATGGCGCACAAGCTGGGCCATTGCGTCGTGGCGGAAGGGGTCGAGCACGAAAGCCAGCGCCAATACCTCAAAGCGCACGGCTGTGATAAAATCCAAGGGTACCTGATCAGCCGACCGCTCGATCAGGACGCGGCCCTGGATTTTCTAGGCACCGAGAAGCGGATGGTATGACAAGTGAAGTCTGACAGCAGGACCCTCTCCATACGAACGATCATCAGCCTGGTCATTATCGGGATCATGGCGGCGGCTTTCTGCGGCATCGGCGCCCTGATCTTCACCAGCTGGTATCGATCGGCAGACGAAACGACGCGCGTGTTTGCCCGGCACATCAGCCAGGACCTGGAAGAGCAGATCCAGGATTTTGTCCACAAGCCGATGCACATCAACGAAGTCAACCACAACACGATCGGCAACGGCTTGCTCGAGATGGCCGATGACCGGCAGCGGGACGCTTTTTTCCTCGCCGTCATGCAGGCACACGACGGCGAGGTCTACAGCTTCAGCTACGGGACAGACGAAGGCGCCTATTATGGCGCGCGCCGCAACGACGCGGGCCAGATGGAAATCATGCGCAACGACGCGCGGACCGGCGGCCATTCCTGGTACTATGCGCTGCGCGCCGACTTGACCGCCGGCGAACAAATCAGCGACGCCGGCCCCTTCGATCCGCGCACCCGCGAGTGGTACCAGGCTGTCTGCCAAAGCGGCCAGCCGACTTTCTCGCCGGTCTACAAGCATTTCGTGATCGACGATCTGGCCATATCCGCCGGCTGGCCGATTTTCGCGCCGGATGGCGAGCTGCAGGGCGTACTCGGCGCGCACATGCTGCTGACCGGTATCGGCAGCCGCCTGGCCGACGCGGTCCAGGCGTACGACGGCTATGCCCTGATCGTCGAAAAAGAGACAGGTGCCCTGATCGCCAATTCCATGGGGCTTGACAATTTCACCAGCTGGCCGGACGGCTCCCTGAAACGCACCCTGGTCAGCGATATGTCCAGCCAGGCGATTCACCAGGCGTATCAGGAATACACGCGCGACCGCAATGAATTTTTCCGCTATCGGGGCAGCGGCAACGACCTGTATATCGCGACCCGGGAAATTCAACTGCCCGGCATCGACTGGGTTGTGCTGGCGGCGATTCCACGCAGCTACCTGCTGGCGCCCGTCATGGCCAACCTGCTCTGGACCATCCTTTTAGCCGGCCTGGCCTTGTTCCTGGCGATCGGCATCAATGTCTGGCTGACCAACAAGCTGCTCAAGCCGATGCGGCACCTGCTTCAGGCCTCATCCGCCCTGTCTGACGGTGATCTGTCACGGCGTGTCGCGGTGGTTCGCAACGATGAGATCGGGGTGATTTCGAGCAGCTTTAACCAGGTCGCCGACAAGATGCAGCACCTGATCAACAACCTCGAAGAGACTGTGTGCGAACGCACCGCGGATCTGGAAACCTCCAACAGCCAGCTGCAGCTGCTCCTGGACTCGACTGCCGAAGCGATCTATGGGATTGACCTGCAGGGCAACTGCACGTTTTGCAACCGCAGCAGCGTCACATTGCTCGGCTACCGGGGGCCTGAGGATCTGCTGGGCAAGAACATGCATCAGCTTTTGCATCACACCACGCGAGACGGCCAGCCATTCCCGCTGGGGGCGTGCAAAGTCTTCCGGGCGATCCAGCATGGCCAGGGCTACGCCGCGGACGACGAAATATTCTGGCGGGCGGACCACAGCCCGTTTGATGTCGCCTACCACGCCTATCCCCAGATCAAGAACGGTGCGGTCGTCGGCGGGGTGATCACCTTTATGGATATCACGGAGCGCAGAAAGCAAGAAGCGAAAATCCGCTACTTGAACGAACATGACGCTCTGACCGGCCTTTACAACCGGCGTGTCCTGGAAAAATCTCTGGCCGAAATAAACCAGCCGGGCAACTGGCCGCTGTCGATCATCTTTGCCGACATCAACGGCCTCAAGCTGACCAACGACATTTTCGGTCATGCCGCCGGCGATCAGCTGATCAAGACATCAGCCGATATTCTGGCCCAAAACTGCCGCGAGAAGGATCTTGTCGCGCGCATCGGCGGCGATGAGTTCGTCATTGTGCTGCCGGCAACCGGCAAGGCGAACGCGCTCACGCTGCTTGAACGGATTCGTTCCGGCTTTGCCGACGCGCGGGTCGCCGCCGTCAAATGCAGCATCTCCCTTGGCGTTGAAACCAAAACTGGCGAGGACCTGTCGCTGGAGGAGGTTATGGCCAACGCCGAGAACGCGATGTACCAAGACAAGACGCTCAACCGTCAGGCCGTCCAGCGCGAAACCATTGACACGATCGTGGCAACGCTGCATAGCCGCCGCGAACGCGAGCTGGCCCATTCACACGCTGTCAGCGTGCTATGCGCCCGCCTCGGCCGCGCGCTCAACCTGAAGGAAGCCGAAATCAAGACCTTGGAACGGGCCGGATACCTGCACGACATCGGCAAGATCGCTTTCGATGACAAGACACTGGCAGGGGAGAGCGTTGACGAAGACGAGCTGGAAGCGATGCAGCAGCACGCGATCGTGGGCTACCGCATCCTCAACCTGTTCGACGAGACGCTCGACCTGTCTGAATATGTCTACAGCCACCATGAACGCTGGGACGGCCGCGGCTATCCCCGCGGTCTCAAGGGGGAACAGATCCCCCTGATCTCACGTATCATCGCGATCACGGAAACCTATGACCGGGTGCTCAACCGCGGCGAACAACCCCTCGGACAGCGCAGTGAAGAGGCGCTAAGGGTCATCACAAAAGCCGCAGGCACGCAGTTTGACCCGCACATCACAGCGGTGTTCCGGGAGATGATGGCTGAAGGTTGATTTGGGAATAAAAGGCAAAAGAGCAGATGTCACATAAGAACCCAAACGGCATAACAGCAGCTTGATATTTCGTTGCCAGATACCTGCTCACTAAGGCGGGATGAACCCGCCTGTGATATGGTCAGTCCAGATAGCCGGCCAGTACGCGGCTCCGGGAAGGGTGGCGCAGCTTGCGCAGGGCCTTGGCCTCGATCTGGCGGATTCGCTCGCGCGTCACGTTGAATTCACGGCCGACTTCTTCCAGAGTGCGGGTGCGGCCGTCGTCGATACCGAAGCGTAGGCGCAGAACCCGGTTTTCGCGGGGGGTCAGGTGGTTCATCAGCTCCAGCAGATGATCGCGGAACAGGGAATGGGAGGCGTAATCGATCGGGGAGACGGCATCGTCGTCCTGGATGAAATCACCCAGCGAACTGTCGCCCTCTTCGCCGATCGGCTTCTCCAAGGAGACCGGGTCGATCGAGTACTTGAGCGTCTCGCGAACCTTCTCAACCGTCAAGCCCAGTTCGGCGGCGATCTCGGTGTCATCCGGTTCACGGCCAAGTTCCTGGCTCAGGCGCCGCTGGCAGCGGATGGTCTTGTTGATCAGCTCCACCATATGGACCGGTACGCGGATGGTCCGGCTCTGGTCGGCAATCGCCCGCGTGATCGCCTGGCGGATCCACCAGGTGGCGTAGGTGCTGAATTTGAAGCCTTTGGTGTAATCAAACTTTTCAACCGACTTCAGAAGGCCGATGTTGCCTTCCTGGATCAGGTCGAGAAACGACATGTTCCGGCCGATATAATGCTTGGCGATGCTGACGACCAGGCGCAGGTTGGCTTCGCACAAGCGCTTCTTGGCGTCTTCGTCGCCGGCCTCGATCGCCTTGGCCAGTTCGATTTCCTCTTCCTGGGTCAGCAGGTCGATGCTGCCGATCTCCTTGAGGTACATCCGGACCGGGTCGTCGCTGGTCGCGGTTTCCTTGCTGGCGGCCTGTTCCTCGGGGTCGGTTTCCTTCTGAATCGAGACGCCTTTGGTGGACAGCAAGCCAAGCACCGTCTCGGCCTGGTTGGGGTCAATGTCCGCGTCTGACATGGCCTGCATGACAGCATCAAATGCTAGCGTATTTCCAGAAGACCGGGCCTGAATGGCCAGATCATGGATCAGCAGCTGTAAAGATTTGTCGTGCATGGCGTTAGTGTCCTCCTCGGTTTTTCGTTCCGTTTCAGGAACGGGTTGAAATGCAAACCTCCTGCAGCAAACCGCTGCAGGAGGTCTTGTCTCAAGGTGATGGTTTGCTAAAGCTTAATAACGGCTTCTGGGCCTGTAGCAATCTTTACAATAGACCGGCTTGTCACCTGACGGCTTGAAGGGGACCATGGTCTCACGGCCGCACTCCGAGCAAATCGCCGGGAACATTTCGCGCTGGCCACCACTGCCGCCGCGATTCCGTTCCTGTTTTCTTGCAGCCCGGCAATCCGGACAGCGCTGGGGTTCGTTCTCAAAACCCTTCTCTCGATAAAAAGCCTGTTCGTTCTCTGTGAAGACGAAGGCTGCACCGCAGTCCCGGCAGGTTAAGTTTTTGTCTGGCATGTTCTGTTCCTCTTTCAATTTCGCTGGTTCAGCAATTTTGGATGATCCAAACCGAAACTTGTTTTTCCAAGCTGAAATCATGGTGGTTCAGCAACAAGCTTCCCGAGTCAATGACAGTAACTGAAATTGAAAGGTTGAGACATGCTTCTGATCCTGATCGCCAGGAAATTAAATCTCTGTCAAGATTTCCAATGGGATCATTATAACACAGGCTGCGTCAAATTGCACGTATAATTGAAAATATTTTGTGACAAATTTGCAGAGGCGAATAAGCACCCTCAGGGAAGGGGTTCTGTCCGGGTCAGTTCGCCGCGCACCAGCAGGCGATGGGATGCGACCCGGATCGGGTCGCAGGTGACCAGCATGAGGCGGCTGCCGTCAGCCGGCGCGTAAATTTCCTTGAGCAAGTCCTGCGGCAGGATCCGGTCGATCTGGTCGATCGTGTAGGTGTAGCGGAACTGCTTGTCATCGATGACGACCGTGTCGCCGACGGCCATCTCGCCCAGGCGGTTGAAGTGGCGCCCGTAAGTGTACATGCGATGGCCGAGCAGCACGCTCCGGCCGGCCTGGCCCAGACCGGCGCTGGGTGTGTAGTGCCCGATCGCGACGCGCAGGTTGTACTTGTTCGAGCCTTCGGCAATCGGCATGTCGACGCCGATCTTGTCGATCAGGATCCGCCCGATCGCCTTGACCGTGACCTTTTTGGGTTCCGGTTTCGGCGTCGCGGTCGGCTGCGGTGTCGGACGGGCCGGTTCGGTCACGCTGCCCGTTGGCGCCGAGGTGGTCGGCTGCGTGCCCGTGGTGGTGCTGGTCGTGGTCGATGTCGGCGGCGGGGTCGATGTCGGCGACGTTTCGTATCCCTCCATGTCGTCGAAATACTCGATATCCTCGCCGTCAACGACCATGGCGTCGGGCGAGAAGGTGATCGTGCCTTCGCCCTGCTGGAAGTTTTCCAGCAGCTGCTGGCTGTAATGGTCCTGCTGCCAGTGGATGATCTTGGGCCTGGCCACCAGGGCGATGCCGGTCAGTGCCAGGGCGATGATCAGGATATCAATCACCAGCATGAGCGGGGTTCTCTTTTTACGCAGCGGCCGGGCCGGCGCCGGTTTTTTCTCGTCAGGCATCTGTCTCACCCGGTGCTTTCGACTGGCCAAACTGGCGCTGCCCGAGACGGTGGGCGCGCCGGACTTCGGCTTGCTGCCATTCTTGCCGCTGGGCCGCGGTCGTGACGGTCAGGGGCGGGATCTGGCGCGGTTTGCCGGCATCGTCGACGGCGACAAAGACCAGGTAGGCCCGGTTGACCAATTGGCGCCGGCCGGTGAGGTGCTCCACAAAAGTCTCGACACAGACTTCCAGCGAGGTGCGTCCGGTCCAGGTGACGTCAGCGGACAGCAGCACCGTATCGTTCATGTGCACCGGAGCGATAAACTCCAGGGCATCGACAGCCGCCAGCGTCACATCGCTGCGGGTATGACGCCGCGCGGCCACGGCCGCCACCACGTCGATCCATTCCATCAGCTGACCGCCGAACAACCGACCGGCCCCGTTGACATGGGACGACATCACGATCTGGACATGCTGTGTGGGCACGCAACTCACCTCCGTGTTCCTATTCTAGCCGTTTTATGGCTGCGTGAACAGTCATGTAGGATACGGACAGAGAAGAACGGGCGAGATACGCTTGGACATGTGGTAAAATAGGTCTAGTTTTTGACTGGAGGCGTCTATGGAACTGTGCGTCATCGATCACGATCGCGAAAATCGAATCCAGGCCGAAGCCGGCGATACGCTGCTGCATGTGCTGCGCCAGCAGGGCCTGTATGTGACCGCGCCTTGCGGCGGCAAGGGGACCTGCCGCAAATGCGCCGTTACCATCGACGGCATCGGGGCGGTGCTGTCCTGCAAGACCCGCCTGACCGCCGGCCTCTGGCTACAGGCCGGGCTTGACGAAACCGCGCCGCTGGTGGTGCGCATGCCGGAGCGTGTCCGGCCCCAGGTTTCGACCAGCGGCATGCTGCCGGACCTGATCCTGTCGCCCCTGGTCGCCATGCGGCAGCTCGAATTGCCCCAGCCGTCCCTCAGCGATCAGCGCGCCGATGACGAGCGTCTCACCGAGACCAGCCAGCTGGAGGTGCCATACCGCCTGCTGCGCCAGCTGCCCGGCCAGCTGCGCGGGCAGCGCTACCATCTGACCTGCTTTTATCGCACCGACACGCGCGCGCTGCTGCGCCTGGTGCGCCGTGACAGCCCGGGCCCCCTGGGCATGGCTGTCGATATCGGGACGACGACGCTGGCCGCCTACCTGGCGGATCTGAGCAGCGGCCGGCTGCTGGCGACCACCGCGATGCTCAACCCGCAGCGCGCCTTTGGCGCGGACGTGATCAGCCGCATCGAGCAGGCAGCCGCCGGTCACCAGGACAGCCTGCACCAGGTGCTGGTGCGCGCCATCGCCGAACTGGCCGGCCATTTGCTTGACCTGGCCGGACGCCAGGAGAACCGCGACTACCAGCTGGAGGACATCGCCCACCTGGTGCTGGCCGGCAACACCGTCATGATGCACCTGCTCGGCAACATCCCGGCCGACGCGATTGCCCGCACGCCGTTCATCCCGGCTTCCATCGCCGCACAAACCCTGGCGGCGTCCGACCTTGGCCTGCCGCTGCTGCCGGACACGATCTGCCAGCTGCTGCCCTCGATGGCCGGCTATGTCGGGGCCGACATCACAGCCGGTCTGCTGGCCACCAGCCTCCACCTGGAAGCCAGGGCAGGCAAGAACGCCATCCTCCTGGATATCGGGACCAACGGCGAGATCGTGCTTGCGACCCCGCAGGGCCTGATCGCCTGTTCGACCGCGGCCGGTCCGGCTTTTGAGGCCGCCAACATCAGCTGCGGCCTGGGCGGCATCCACGGGGCGATCGACCGCGTGAGCGCCGCCGGCGGCGACCTTACCTTCAGCGTAATCGGGCAGCAGGGCCAGGACGCGCCGCTGCCCGCCGGCATCTGCGGCTCCGGCCTGGTGTCGGCCATCGCCACGTTTTTGCGCCTGGGCCTGATCGACGAGACCGGGCGGATCACGGATGAGCCGGAAAATCTGCCGCCGGCCCTGGCCAGCCGGATCGGCGACGTCGATGGCCTGACCCGCATCGTGCTGGCGCCGGCTGTCCAAAGCGCCCGGGGCAGCGCCATCTCGCTGACCCAAAAAGACATTCGCGAGCTGCAAAACGCCAAGGCGGCGATCGCGGCCGGCGTTTTGCTGCTCCTGGAGAAAGCCAGCCTGACACCGCAACAAATCGACACCGTCTATATCGCCGGCGGCTTCGGCAATTACCTCGACATCGACGACGCGTTGACGATCGGGTTGCTGCCGGCGCCTCTGCGCGGCAAGACCCGCTCGGCCGGCAACACGGCAGGGATGGGCGCGCTGGCCTGCCTGGTCGAGCAAGAGCTGTTCCAGCAGGCCCGTGAGCTGGCCTCGACCATCACCTACTACGAGCTGTCGGCCCAGAAGCGCTTCACCGACCTGTACATCGAGGCGATGCTGTTCCCGGAAGCGGACGGCGGCTGAGAAGATGGAACAAGGCAGCCCCAAACAGCAGATCCGCCAGCAGATCCTGGCCCGGCGCAGCCAGTTGAGCGAAGCCTTCCAGCAGCACGCGGCCGACCGACTTGTCGCGCCGCTTCAAGACCTGCTGACGAGGCATCTGGCGACGCGCCCGACGCCTTTTCAAGTGGGGGTCTACGCCGCCATGCGCCGCGAACTGGATCTGGCCCGCTGCTGGCCGCTGCTGCAGGCCTGGCCGGCGGTGCTTGTGTTTCCGGCCGTCAGCCAGGGACGGCTGCTGCCCGGCGTGATCGCCCCGCACCAGGACCCGGCGGAGGTGCTCCGGCCCGGCCATTTCGGCGTCCCCGAACCACCCCCGGAACGGCTGCTGCCGTCCTGGCCCGAGCTCGACCTGATCCTGGTGCCCGGACTGGCCTTCGATAGGAGCGGCAGCCGGATCGGCTGGGGCAAAGCCTATTACGCCCGCCTGCTGGCCGCGATGCCCCGCCGGACGCTGCGCGTCGGCGTGGGCTATGCTTTCCAGGTGCTGGACCAGCTGCCCAGCGAAGCGCATGACCAGCGCATGCACATCATCCTGACTCCGGATGGCTGGTTTCCTGTTGACAAATCGTGCGTTATGGTAAAATAATCCTGTATGCAACCTGGCTGCCAAGGCCAGGTCCTGGTGAAAAGAGGTGACGGCCATGAAACTGACAGTTTTGGGCGCTTCGGGCGGTTTTCCGTCTCCCGGCGGCGCGACATCCGGTTACCTGCTCTCATACGATGACCGGCATATCCTGATCGACTGCGGCAGTGGCGTGCTGGCCAATCTGTTTCGCTTCATCCGCCTCGACCAGCTGGATGCCATCATCCTGACGCACCTGCATTACGACCACATCAGCGACATGCAGGTTCTGAAATACGCGATCGACCTGAGCCGCAAATTCGGTGTCGAACGACCGGCCATCCCCGTGATCGCCCCGGCCTCGCCGGAAAACATCGTCGCCAGCTTGCAAAGCGACGGCGACCTGATCATCGGCCAGATCAACCCGGGCAGCGCGCTCAGCATGTACGGCGCGTCCGTGCGTTTCTACGCCATGGAGCACCCGGTCGAGACCTACGGGTTGAGCGTCGAGAAGGACGGCAAGAAGCTGGCTTTGACCGCCGACTCCGTCCCGTGCCCGAACCTGCAGGCCCTGCTGCAGGGCGCCGACCTGGCCCTGATGGACGCCGGTTCGATCGAGCGGCTGCGCAAGCCCCGCATGATGCACATGACGGCCGCCGAATGCGCGACGCTGGCCAACGCCAGCCAGGTCAAGACGCTGCTTCTGACCCATCTGCTGCCCCTGATCGAGCCCGGAGAAGTCCTGGCCGAAGCCCGCCAGATCCGCCCCCAGACCGAGCTGGCCACGCCGCTCGTCGTCTATGACATCTGACCGGCAGAAAGGAAGACCCATGGCCCCCAACAGCCAGAACGCCGTCATCACCGTGGTCGGCCGCGACCGGGTCGGCATCATCGCCGCCGTTGCCGGCCTGCTGGCCGATGTCCAGGTCAACATCAAGGACATCTCGCAGACGATCCTGCAGGATATCTTTACCATGATCATGCTGGTCGACATCCGTTCCATGACGATCGGCATCCTTGAACTGGGCGAGCGTCTCGAACAGCTGGGCGAAACGATCGGCATCTCGATCCGCGTCCAGCACGCGGACATCTTCGACACCATGCACCGGATCTGAG
>JAAYJD010000112.1 GCA_012523135.1 Clostridiaceae bacterium | reverse complement strand
GCCGTAATCGGCCGAATCCGAGCGGAAAATGTGGCCGCTGGTCGTGCGCAGCAGCATGTGGACCTGACCCGGCTGGCTTTCCCACAATGTCGGCTGGATGGCGCCTTTTCCCGACAGGTAATCAGGCAGGTCTGGCCGGTCCGTGTTGATCGGAATGGCGGCAAGCTTGACGAAGTGCTGGCCGTGATCGCGGGAAAGGTCGACCCGCGGCCGCCAGGCATCGGCGGATTCGTCGGAGTTGGGTGCAAGCAGATCGCTGTTGGACAGCCGGATCGGCTTGCTGCGGACCGGCCCGCAGGCCGGGTCGGGATCCGGGTAGGCGACAGCATCTGTCCAGCTGGCCCCGCTGTCCCTGGAAACCATGGTGTGGCTTTGCCAGCTGTGGATATGGCGGCCGGTCTTGAAAACCAATCGCACGCCGTCCGGGATCTCAAACAGCACCGGATTCCAATGGGGGACGTCCGCCAGCTTGGCGATGCGAACCGGTTCGAACCACTGTCCGCCGATCTGGCGCGAAAGCCAGATGCCGACATCGTCTTTGCCTTCGGCCGTGCCAGCGAAGTAGGCCAGCAGCACGGTGCCGTCGGCCAGGGGGAGCACCGACGAGGCGTGGCAGCTGCCAAAGTGCTTGCCGGCTGAGAAGACCAGCTGGCGCCGATTGAAGACATCCACCTTGCTGCGCAGCCGCTCGGCCTGGTTGGCCAGGGCGGCCAGTTCCTTGCGCTGCGATTCGTTCATCGGCTTGCCATCGCCGGTGCGGATCGTCGTATGATCGATGATACCCTTCATCTGCAGGTAACACTTGGCGTTGGCCGGGTATTTTTGGTACTCGAAGACACTCGCCATGGTGATGAACGAGGCGATGTCACCGGCGCTGCGCAGGTGCTGTTGCAGGGGCGGCCAGTGGGTGTCGGCGTCTTTTCCGGCCATGAAGCGCTTGAGCAGCAGGAAAATCTCCGGGAAGAAATTGAGCATGATGCCGGAATAGCCGGCGGCGCCCAGCACCAGGCTTTCAAAAAGGGTCGCCGCGTTGGCGTTGTAGAGCCGGATCGTGCTGCCTTCGATCTGCGCCAGCCGCGCCTGGATCACGTCGATCTGGCAGCAGGTGTCCTTGATGAAATCGAAGCGCCCGGTGCGGACCAGAAAGTCGATCACCGGTGCGGACAGGAGCCGCTTATATGGGTAAGGGCATTCATAGAGGCCCAGCCGGGTCGCCGGATCCAACGCGTCGATCAAGGCCGTCAGGTGGGCGATCAGGCACTCGTCGTTTTCGTCGGGACCCGCCAGCCGGTTGGTTACCAGGATAATGGCATCGGGAGAAAGCTTTTCCAGCTTGCGCAGGTAGTGGATCTGGTCGTCCAGCGCGTCCTGGGTATGACCGGAAACCACGCAATACTTGCCGGCCTCATGGCAGCGGCGGATGCAGTGCGCCGCCAGTTCCAGCTTTTCGGTTTCGCCGAGGTAAAACATCTCGCTCGACTGGCAGACGGCGAAAAGGCCGTCGCAGCCGTTGCTGAGCTGGTAGTGGATCAGGCGGTCCAGTGACGGATAGTC
>JAAYJD010000111.1 GCA_012523135.1 Clostridiaceae bacterium | reverse complement strand
GTCGCGATTTTGCTGGCTTCCAGGGTGCCGATGCTCCCGTCCGCCATTTCTGCGATCAGGCAGATGCTGTCTTCAGCGGTCATCTCCAGCGTCTGGCCGCTGCCGGTCGGACGCTGCGGGTAGAGCACCCGGGACCGGGCCGCAATTTTACGGTAGTCGCCGACCAGGTAACGGACCAGATCGAGGATGTGCGAGCCCATATCGACCAGGACACCGCCGCCGCTGACCGAAGGGTCGAGTTTCCAGCCGGCCGGTTTTTGGGGATCGACGGAACCGGCATGCAAATAGACGGCGCGAAAACCCAGGATGCGGCCGATCCGACCTTCGTCGATCAGCTGCCGGGCACGCATCGTGGCGGGCAAAAAGCGCAGGTTGAACGCGACCTGGTGGACCAGCCCCTTGCCCTGGACAGCCGCCACGATCTCGCTGGCCTCGCTGCCGCTGATGGCCAATGGCTTGTCGCAATAGATGTGCTTGCCGGCCGCCGCAGCCTTGAGAATCATCTCGCGGTGCAGGTGGTTGGGGGTGCAGATGTCGATCACGTCGACATCCGGCCTGGCCAGCAAGTCGTCGAATCGGTCGGTGGCAAAGGCGTAGCCCAAATCCGCCTGGGCCTGCCTGGCGTTTTCGAGATGCCCGCTGCAGACACCGGCCAGATACGGTTTGAAAGCCATCCCGCTGTAATACAAAGGCATCGTCAGGTAGGCATAGGAGTGGGCCTTGCCCATCGCGCCGTACCCGACCAGCCCGATCCCGATCTCACGCATCTTGAAAACCTCCCCGGATAGCGTTCCGAATGACTTGACTTCAGCATACCACACCCTGTTTTACGGGGACAATCGCAAAGCTGACATTGTGCCCGAGCATCCGGTGCTTGCCCGCCGGCTGCTCTTTGCGGTATGCTGAGGCAAGATGCCCCGAAGGAAAAGAAAGGCGGACACAAACAGCATGGCGGAATATGGCCTGATCCTGGTCGCGATCGTGATGTTCACCATCCAGACGATCAGCTTCAAAGATTTTAACAGCCGCCTGATGAAAAATCTGGACAGCTATTTCCTGTTCAACGTTTTTTACTTTACGCTTGCCGTGCTGGTTTTCGTCGCGTTCAACCGCAGTTGGGAATCGATCGGGCCTTTGACGATCGGCCTGTCGGTCGGTTTCGGCGTGTTGTTTATGGCGACGATCCTGCTCTATGTCAAGGCCATGGAACTCGGACCGCTCTCTTTTTCGACCCTGCTCTTCTCGATGGCGCTGCTCGTTCCGATCGTTGTCGGGGCCGCTTTCCTGGACGAGCCGATCCGGCCGCTGCAGGTCGCCGGCCTGGCTTTATTGATCGTGACCTTTGTCCTGGCCGGGAAATCGTCTGGCGGCGATGACAAAAAACCCAATCTGCGCTGGCTGATCCTGATCATTCTGGCCTGCCTTGGCAACGGCACGCTGATGACCACCACGCGTGTGCACCAGGCGATCCTGCCGGGCCAGGAAGTGGAAGAGTTTTTGATTCTAGGCTTCTCGACGGCGGCATTGCTCTCGCTGGCCCTGTATTTCGCCCGCCGCACCCGGAAAAAACAAGATATCGGCCATCTGCGCGGCAAACGCTTTCCGGTCGTGGTCTTGGCGGCTGGCCTGACCACGGGGTTTGGCAACCTGGTCGC
>JAAYJD010000017.1 GCA_012523135.1 Clostridiaceae bacterium | reverse complement strand
GCTGGGCTTCTTCAGTGATGAGGAACTGCTGGACGCGATCGGGTCGGCCGCCCGCTAAGCCGTTCAGCACAACATACCGACTGTCCTTTGCGGCTGTTTTCCCCAGTCGCTTTTCGCGTCTTCGCATATCGGCAGCCTGCATCGCTCGTAAAGCATCCTGACCTGTCATTCTGCTTGGCCCGGTGTGTTATCCTTAGTTTGACAGCTCATTTCCTGTCTGGCGTAAATTGATGCGTTTGTCGTGGTAAAATGCGCGAAAGCGCTTGCTTTTTACCGCTTCGTATGTTAAGATTCCATGTGCGCGTTTCGCAGCAAACGCAAGGAGGTGTACACAATGGCCAAGTGCGATATCTGCCAGAAAGACATGTTTTTCGGCAGGAAAATCAGCATCACCCGTTCACAGGTTTCACGTCGGGCCCTGGTTCGCCAGAAACCGAATGTCCGCCAGGTCCGGGTTGTTGTTGACGGCACGCCCAAAACCATGCATGTCTGCACCAGGTGCCTCCGGTCCAACGCGGTCAAGAGGGCCTGATACCGCGTTGCCGACGAATGTCGCTGCACGGATAGTCAAGCAGATGCCAGACAGAGAGTGTCCCTAGCGGGCACTCTTTTTCGTTGCCTGCGCTCAGGGAAACAGCCGGCGCACCGCCATGATCCGGTCCCAGATGTCGCCCGCCTGGCTTAGATCCATTACCTGGACGGACGACTGGCCTGGCCTGGCGTAAAGGATCTGGTTTTCACCGAGATAGATCGCCAGGTCCGCTTCCGCGTCCGGTTTTCCGGGCGCGGACAGGATCAGCAAGTCCGCAGATTCCAGGACCGCCAGGTCGATCCGCCCCGTCTGTTCATCCGCGGTGGTCTCCACCGCCTGGCCGACCCCGGTCAGCCCGTCCAGGTAACGCGGCAGGTCCAGGCCGTTGACGGCCGCTGACAGGCGGACGATCCCCGCCATCGATATGCCGTCAATCGTCTGTCCCTCAGCCAGCGTGGTCGCCTGGAGAAACGTCAGCGCGCTGGTGCAAAAACTCCGGCGCGGTTCGTAAGGCGGCTTGATGCGGTCGAGCGAGGGCAGGATCACGACGCCCTCGTCGCTGATCCAGCCGGACGTGCCATCCGGCAAGGCGACCTGGGCGATGCCGGAACCCCGGTACGGAATATACAAGACCGTCCCCATCATGACCTCGACCAGCAGCGTGCCGCGGCGGGCATGCGACATGACCCGCTTGGTGGCGTTGACGACAACCGCCTTGTAGGCATACCCGGCCGGTTCGACTGAATCCGTCGCATCGGTCAGATCCTTCTCCATCATGTATCCGGAAAGACCGTCCTGAAGCGTGACGGCCACATAGCCATACGGGCAGGATTCGGGCAGCAGCGTGACCGGCTCGTTGAACAGGACTTGGCTCAGGCGGCCCGCCTTGAGGTCAGGCGCGGCAAAAACATCCGCGGCCGGCCGGATCACGACCCGCGTCGCGGCATCGTACATCTGGGCAGGTTCTGTCAGATCAGTCTGATTGTTGTCCTGGTGACGCGCCTGGAGGCGCGATACGGCCAGCGGCGCCGCCCAGAAGATCAGGGCGCTCAGCACAAGAAACGCCAGCAGGGGCAGCAGCCAGCCGGGCATGCCGGAAGACGGTTTGCTGACATAAAGCCCCTTCTTGTAAAACGTCCAGTAATGCTCGACCTGGCGCGGACTGCGCCAGGTGCGCTGTGAGCTCTTGCTGCGGCCTGAGGATGATCCTTTCTGGAAAGGAGGGACCGGCTTGCTCATGGGGCATCCTCGTGCAGGAGAACGCACTGTGCGATCGCCAGCTCGCCGTCGTGTGCCAGGCTGATGCTGATCGACGATCCGCCCAGCAGCTGGTAACGCGCCTTTGCCTGGCCCGAAAGCAGCACCTGCGGCGGTTCGGCCGGTGCCGCATAAACGACGATGTCGGTCCAGCCGATGCCCCGGCCGATGCCGGTGCCAAGGGCTTTGGCGACCGCCTCCTTGGCGGCGAAACGAGCTGCCAGCGACGCGCAGGAAGCGCCGGACAACGGATGTATGGCTGTGCGGCAGTACGCCTGCTCCTCAGCGGTCCAGATCCTGTCCAAAAAGGGCTGCCCCAACCGGTCAACAGCACGCCGGATGCGGTCGGTCCGGATCACAT
This sequence comes from Clostridiaceae bacterium, assembly GCA_012523135.1. Lineage (GTDB taxonomy): Bacteria > Bacillota > Clostridia > Saccharofermentanales > UBA5734 > JAAYBY01. Next base: position 4,935 of record JAAYJD010000017.1, on the reverse strand, counting down.
CGATGCCACAGCGAATGTTCATTTCCCCAGCCTTTCTGCCGCGGTCTTCTGGCTGCCGCAGCTCATTCTATCATAACAGATTTCACCTTTTTTTGAACCGGCGACGGCAAGGTTCGAGCACCGCCTGTGGTATAATGGTCATGAGTTTTTGCAACCCCGCCGCGGTCAAATCTGTCAACGAGGAGCACGGTATGTATTATCCTTTGCGTTTCAAGCCTGTTTTTAAAGACTACATCTGGGGCGGCCGTTCCCTGGAAGACTTGGGCAAAATTCTGCCCCGGGAAGGCCGCGTCGCCGAAAGCTGGGAAATATCCGCTCATCCCCACGGCATGTCGGTCATCAGCAACGGGATGCTCGCCGGCATCAGCCTGGCGGACGCCGGACGCAAGCTGGGCGGCCGGCTGCTGGGCAACCAGGTGCCGGAATCCTATCAGCGCCGCTTTCCCCTGCTGGTCAAGCTGATCGACGCCAACGACCGCCTGTCGGTCCAGGTCCATCCCGACGATGCCTATGCCAGGCGCTTTGAAAACGGCGAGAGCGGCAAAAATGAAATGTGGTATGTGGTCTTTGCCAAACCAGGCGCGCGCCTGATCGCCGGCCTGGCTCCGGGCGTGACCCGGGACACGTTCGCGGCATCAATCGCCGACGGGACCTGCCTGGAAATGCTCCATGAGATACCAGTCCAGGCCGGCGATGCCATCAACATACCGGCCGGACTGGTCCACGCCATCGGGGAAGGCCTGTTGATCTGCGAGATTCAGCAAAATGCCGACACCACCTATCGCGTCTACGACTACGACCGCCGCGACAGCAACGGGCAAACGCGCCCGCTCCACATCGAAAAGGCGCTCGATGTCATCGATTTTTGCCGTTCCGGCCCTGTTCCGCTGCTGCGCGGTTTGGTTATCGAAACAACCGGCCTGACGCGCCGGGCGCTGGTGCTGAACCGCCACTTCTATGTTGAAGAGCTCCAGGTCAGCGGCCGCGCCGTCCTGAACAGCGACGGCAGCCGATTCCGCACCGTGACCGTCATTGCCGGCAAAGGCGGCATCGCCTATCGCAGCGAAGCCGGCCACCAGTTGTCCGAACCGCTTTTTGCCGGCGACTCGCTCCTGGTTCCCGCCAGCCTGGGGCCATGGGAATTGACCGGGAATCTTCGCCTTCTCTCCAGCCAGCCGGCCTTGTTCGCGCAAGACGCGGCCGAACTGGCAGTGGCTGCCGGCCAGACCGACATCGCGGCGTGGCTCGACCAGGCGGCAGCGTCCGGGCAGCTTGGGCTGGAGCCGAGACCTGAGGCCTGACAGCCTCTACCCGCCCCGCCGGCGCCGGTTCAGCGCCAGGCGCACATCTTCGCCAAAAAAGCGGTACACGGCAAACCCGCCGACCAGCCGGCTGAGCAGCCGTTCATCGTAGTGGTCGCGCAGCGAAGCCGGATCGGCGTTGCTGGAGATGATCATCTTGCGGCCGGGCCCCTGGCGGCTGTCAATGACGCCGAGCAGATCGGCATAGCGGGATGACGCGCCCGATTCGGTGCCCAAGTCGTCAATCAGCAGCAGGCTGCAGTTCAGGATGCTGTCTTTCATCGCCAGGCTGTGCTCCAGGCGGATCGGGTCCGGGCTGTAGCTCGAAAGCAGAATCCGCTGTTCCTGAAGATAGTCGAAGAGCTGGGGTGCCGGCAGATAGAGGACCGAACGGCCTTCAGCCAGCAGTTCCTGGGCGATGCAAGCCATCAGGAAGGTCTTCCCGGTTCCCGGTTTGCCGATAAACAGCATGCTGCGCGTCTCGGGCGCGTCAAATTGCGCCACAAACTGCTCGCTGACACGTTTCAGCCCCAATATCTGCTGCCGCGGCGACAGGTCTGACTGGTAGAGTGCCGGGCTTGCCTGGTCGGAAAACAAGCTGGCGTCAAACATGCCGAACCGGAAACGATTGAGGCTGTTCAGATTCGCCTCATCGAAGAGCAGCGGCACCAGCAGCGCCTGGTAACAGCTGCAGCGAACGCCATCCTGCTCACCCGTGTCGCGGCAGAGCGGGCAGTTGTAGCGCGGCTGGTCGAAATCCGCCGGCACCTGCTTCTCCAACAGATAGGTGCGCCGGGTTTCCTGCAGCTGCGTCATCCGTGTCCGGGCCGCTTTGGGGCGGCCCGGCTCGATCGCCTCGAGCAGCAAATCAGCGCCGGCAGCGGCGATCTCCCGATCGAGCTGCTCCAGGCGCGGATGCTGCTGGTAGGCGTAGCGGACCGCGCTGTCCCGCGCCAATTCCGCGCGCAGGCGGCGCTGTTCGTATATCCGGTTGATCTCCCGGCCGATCATGCGTTTCACGGTCTTGTTTCCTTTCCGTCCGCCTCAGACTTGCGCATCAGTTCAGCTAAATCCATCTGCTGCGGCTCTCGCTCGCCTGTCGGCGACAGAGCCTGTTCATCTGTGCCCACAGCCTCATAAAAGCCATCCAGGTACTCTTTGGAATAGTCGCGCTGTTCGAAGTTGCCCTGGTTCGCGCCTTTGCCGCCGCTGTTTAGCGATCCCTGACGTTCTTTGGCCAGGCGGGCGCCCTTTTCCTGCTCGTAGGCCTTGACCGCATCGAGATCGCACAGCTGGTGCTCGAACCACTCCTGCAGGATGCGGTCGATAAACGACAAGTTGGGGTGGTTGAGACGGGTCGTCTTGCGCAGGGCAAAATCGATAATCTCAAAATCGTAACCGAATACATCGATCCAGCGGGCAATGATCTCGTCATCGTATTCGGTCATGGTCTTTCTGAGCTTGCGCCCGACCTTGCGGCTGAGCTTGCTGATCTTGTCGTGCGCCAAAAAATAGCGGTTCAGGTCATTGAACGAGACGATGCCTCGCTTAGACCAGTTTTCAGCCACCTTGGCGATGTAAGCCTTGCTGTCGAGCTTGTTACGCCGGGCGCATTCCTGGAACAGGGCATAGACAACCTCGGGCTCGAAGCCGTAGCGGTCAAACCAGGCGTCGATTTCGCCGTACCAGGACGGCGACATCAGACCCTGAAAAAACGTGCGGGCAATATCGGCCATCAGCTTCTCCCGCTTGTCGAAACGCTGTTGGGCCTGATCTGTTTCGGCCGGCAAGCTGGCCGTCCTGGGCCGGTAGGTTCGCTCGATTTCCGCGGACTTGACATCCGCGACCTCGATGCTGCGCTCCTTGAGCACGATCAGCTCAGCGCCGGCCAGTTCGAGCAGGGCGGCTCGAACCTCATCCTGCTCCTGACCCAGCCGGCGGGTCAGGTCCTGCTCGGTCAGGTTGCGGCTGGTCCGCGCGGTCAGCAGCAGAAAAAGGTAAATCTTGACCGCAAGGCCGCTCAGCCCCGGCAGATACTCCAATATGAAAATGTCCGGCACTGCGGTGTCTGAAAGCAACAATTTTCTGCTTTCATCGATAATCATGACGGCATACCCTTCCCGATGGTTCAATCATAAGACGTGAACGCTTGATAACGCTTCATATCGTCGCGAATTTAAAACCCCGCCCTGCGACAGGGCGGGGTTCTATTATAGCATGTTCTGGCCTGCTTGTGCCGCCGCGTCTCAGGCGCCGGTCAGGCGCTTGTAGGACTCGTAGCGCTCCCGGGCATCTTCAGCCGCCTTGGCGAAGATGACGTCGGCCTGCTCGGGCGGATACTTCTTGGTCAGCGCGGAGTAGCGCACCTCGCTCTTGAGGAAGGCCGTGAAATCACCGCCCGGCTCCTTGGAGTCAAGGGTGAAGGGGTTCTTCCCTTCCGCCTTCAGGGCCGGATTGAAGCGGTAGGTGTGCCAGTAGCCTACATCGACCGCGTCCTTTTCGTGCGCCTGGGCAATCGTCAGGCCGCCGCGGATGCCGTGGTTGATGCAGGGCGAATAGCAGATGACCAGGGACGGCCCGTTCCAGCGCTCGGCTTCGGCCAGGGCGCGCAGGGTCTGGTTCTGGCTGGCGCCCATCGCCACCTGGGCGACGTAGACATAGCCATACGTCATGGCCATCATGCCGAGGTCCTTTTTCTTGATCGGCTTGCCGCCGGCAGCAAACTGGGCGATCGCGCCGGTCGGGGTCGCCTTGGACGCCTGACCGCCGGTGTTGGAATACACTTCGGTATCCAGCACGAGGACGTTGACATCTTCGCCGGATGCGAAGACATGGTCCAGTCCGCCGTATCCGATGTCGTAAGCCCAGCCGTCGCCGCCGATGATCCAGGTCGAACGCTTGACGAAGTACTGCTCAAGCTCGAGCGCCCTGGCGGCCAGCTGGCCGACCTGGCTGTCCGCACCATCATACTTTTTCAGTGCAGCTGCCAGGTTGTCGCTGAGCTGGCGGCTCTGCTTGCCGTCTTCCATGTTGTCGAGCCAGGCGCTGACCGGAGCGGCCAGGGCGTCGCCCGGGTTGGCAGCTAGGATCTCCTTGAGGAAACCGGCGATGCGCGCGCGCATCTGCTTGACGGCCAGGTGCATGCCCAGGCCGTGTTCGGCGTTGTCCTCAAACAAGGAGTTGGCCCAGCTCGGGCCATGGCCGCGGCTGTTCATGGTGTAGGGCATGGACGGTGCCGAACCGCCATAGATCGAGGAACAGCCGGTCGCGTTGGAAATCTGCATGCGGTCGCCGAACAGCTGGGTGACCAGCTTGACATACGGTGTTTCGCCGCAGCCGGCGCAGGCGCCGGAGAATTCGAACAGCGGCTGCTCGAACTGGCTGCCCTTGACCGTTTCCGCGGACATCGGATTTGCCTTTTCAGACAAGGTCATCGCGTATTCCCAGTTCGCGACTTCGTCCACATGTTCGCCGATCGGCTGCATGAACAGCGCCTTGCCCTTGGCCGGGCAGACCTGGGCGCAGGAGCCGCAGCCGGTGCAGTCAGCGGCTGAGAGCTGGATACGGTACTGGAACTGGTCGTATGGCTTCATGCCCTTCTTGGTCACGAAGGTCTCCGGCGCCTGATCCGCTT
>JAAYJD010000110.1 GCA_012523135.1 Clostridiaceae bacterium | reverse complement strand
GATCCCGGCCAGAGCAACGAGCTTCTGGTCAGCGGCATCCGCCGGGAGGTATCGGAGCACGAGCTGGCGACCCACAACCTGCACCGGACCCATTCCAGGGAACTGCTCGACTACCTGACGCGCATGTTTACGGCCCAAGAGCTGTACGACTACCTGACCGGCGAGGTGTCGGCCATCTATTTCCAGGGCTACCAGCTGGCGGTCGGAATGGCCCGGAAGGCCCAGGCTAGCTATGTGAGGGAATTGAATGACACCAGCGCGTCCTTCATCGGGTTCAGTTACTGGGACAGCCTGACAAAGGGTCTGCTGGCGGCCGAACGCCTGGTCGGCGACATCAACAGGATGGAGGCGGCCTATATCGACAACAACAAGCGGAACGAATTCGAACTGACTAAGCATATCTCGCTCGGCCTGCTCGATCCAGCCCGCCTGATCGGGCTCAAGACGGCCGGGATGGCCCGCTTCAGCATCCCGGAACTGCTGTTCGATCTCGACTATCCCGGCCATTACCTGAGGCGGATCAAATCGGTAAGTGTCAGCATCTACTGCGTGACCGGGCCTTTCACCACCGTGAACGCAACGCTGCGTCTGGTCCGGCATTACACCAGAACTCGCCTCGATACGGTTGCCGGCGACCATTATCTGCTGAAGCCGGAGGATTACCAGACGGGCGGCGAGTCGATCGCGACAAGCGGCGCCCAGAACGATGCCGGTCTGTTCAGCTGCAATTTCAACGATGACCGCTATTTGCCTTTCGAGGGCTGCGGAGCGGTCAGCGAATGGGACGTGATGCTGGTCACCGAACCCGGCCTCAGGCAGTTTGACTACAGGACGATCAGCGACGTTGTCCTGCACCTGAAATACACCGCGCGCGAGCAGGCGGCCGCCCGGGAAGCGGTCATGGAACGGATGACGGCCGAGCTGGCCAAGGTCGCGGGCCAGGCCATGCCGTTGTACAGCTTCATCAATGTCAGGACGGAACTGTCCGGCGAATGGGCGTCGCTCCTCCATCCCCAACCTGGCGCCAGCCACGCCGTCACCGTGCCGCTGGACAGCAACCTCTTTCCGTATTTGGCCCGCACGAGCCAGACCGTGATCAGGCAGATCGGCCTGTACAGCGTCATCAAGACTGGTGCCGGTATCCCCTGGACCGTGTCCTGCCGCCAGGGCGGCGAGCTGGTTGTTTTTGACGCCAGCTTGCCGGTCAACCGGGGCAGCGGCCTTTTTGAGCAAACCGTCACCCTGCCCGACAACACCTGCCTGGACGACATTGACGAAGGCAAGCTGCAGATCAGCTCAGATACGCCGATCCAGCCCCAGGATCTGGCTGACCTGATCGTGACCGTCCAGGTCAGGATCGCATCCTGAGGCAGAAAACCGCAAGGGAGGACCAGAATATGTCAGAGCAAATGGGACCTAAACGCCGCCTGTATCTCTTTTTGCTGAACCAAGTCAATCCGGACAGCGCCCGGCTGGCCCGCCGGTACTTGAAGGAACTGGGCGTCCGGGTCACGAGTCAGGTCCAGTCCGCCGCCCTGGTCGGCCTGGCCAGCGATGACCAGGTTGAAGCGGCCGCCCGGAGCGGGCTGTTCGCGACCGTCTCGTCCGGACGTGTCAACCTGGACCGGAAGAAAGTCGATGGCAAAAACCAGATTGAGGCCATCGACAGCTGGAACACGCGCCATGACGCAGCCTTTCTCAAGCTGAGCCAGGACCGCAGCGAACTGGGCAAAGCATGGAACGACAAAGATAAGGCCAGTGAACCGCCCTCTACGCTGCGCGACCCCAGGGACTTCAAGGAAGCCGTTCTGAAAAAGCTGCAGACCGATGAGGACACGCTGCTCAAAAAAACCCGCGACAAGCACCGCGGCGAGCGGCCGCCCCGCCTGGAGGATGAAGCCTTTATCGCGTATGAGGCCAAACTGGCCAAGCACCTGGATCACCCGACGCTGGCGTATGAGCTGGCCCGGATCGCCTATCACCTGGAGCCCGAGTGGGCCTGGATCATCCTGGAGCTGGACAAGGACTTCCTGGAACGTTTTTTTCGGGAAGCGGCCTGCTGGAAGCTGGAGAATGAGATATCGGTCGGCATCGTCTTTGTCGCGTCCAGCCGGACGGACGGACCTGAATTTTCTGCAAGCACTCGCAGTACGCTGGAAGCCGAGATTTTGGACGGCCTGGACTGGCTGGCCGCCGAGGCGCCGCTGGAGGCCGATTTGACCTGGCTGATCGACTGGCAGGCTGTTTCCATCGATGTAGCCAACGGCAGCAACAGCAGCGCAGAGGATTACTGGCGCGACCCGGCGATGGCAGCCATCCATTACGACGGCCATACCTATCCGGCGGCCTGGAGCAGTGTCGCCGACTACCGGGAGGACATGCGCCGCAACAACCATTCTGCGCACGCCCTCGTGATTTTCGTCACCCCGTATGCCAATTCCTGGCACGGCTACGCCGGCGGCGGCCGGGTGACCCTGGCCAACCGCAACAACTGGGGCGGCTGGGGAATCGGCACCATCGACCGGATCACGGCCCACGAGGTGCTGCACCTGTTTGGCGCTTCCGACGAGTACACCGGCAGCGGGACGCCCTGTTCGAGCTGCGTCACCCTGCACGGCTGCTACCAGATCCCCAACGGCAACTGCGGCTGCTGCGCACGGCCGTTCCAGGACTGTGTCATGGGCGGCAACCAGAAGCGCATCTGCCCCTGGACCCGGGCGCACGTCGGCTGGGCCGACCTGTTTGTCGAGCTGACGACAGCCGGGGACCTGTGGTCCGGGACCGATGACTCTGTTTGGCTGGATATCGGCGACCGCACATTCCTGCTGGACACGCCCAACCACGATGACCGGGAGACCGGCAACATCGATGGCCTCGCCCTGGTCGACACCGGCCTGGAGCGCGCGGACATCAAGCGCATCGGGATCCGCAAATCGTCGGACGGCTACAACGGCGGCTGGAATCTGCAGCGGGTGCGCGTGTGGCTGCGGGGCGAGCTGATCTGCGACGCCAACGCGATCAACCAGTGGCTGGAGAACGAAACCCGCTGGTGGGTGTGTGCCTCGTGCGGCTCGTCAGCGGATATCGTCAATCGCCTGCAGGTCCGGGTCAGCACCGCGGATGTCACCTGGGCCGGTACCGACGACAATGTCACGTTTTACATGGGCGGCCGGAGTTGGAAGCTCGACAACGAGGGGCATGACGACTTTGAGCGCGGGCATACCGACACGTTCAACCTCGATCCGGGTACAGGCCTCTATCGTTCCGCTTTGGGCGCCATCCGCATCCACAAGGCTCCGGACGGGGCGGCCGGCGGCTGGAAACTGAAGGGACTGAAGATTTTGGTCAACGGCAGCCAGATCTACAGCAACCAGGGGATCAACAAATGGCTGGAAGACGACGACCGCGACTGGTACGGCAGCATCTGAGCCCACCAGCTGCCTGACCCAAAGAAGCGTGATCGATCACGCTTCTTTCATTTC
>JAAYJD010000109.1 GCA_012523135.1 Clostridiaceae bacterium | reverse complement strand
GGTAATTTCGGAAGGAGCTTAACTGAATGCCCAGGGAATTCTCGCTGGAAAATACGAGAAATATCGGCATTATGGCCCACATAGACGCCGGCAAGACGACGACAACCGAACGGATCCTGTTCTACACGGGCCGGATTCATAAGGTTGGCGAAGTTCATGAAGGCGCCGCCACCATGGACTGGATGGAGCAGGAGCAGGAACGCGGCATCACGATCACGTCCGCGGCGACAACCGCGCAGTGGAAGGGCAAGCGGATCAACATCATCGACACGCCCGGCCATGTGGATTTCACCATGGAAGTCGAGCGGTCGCTGCGCGTCCTGGACGGTGCCGTCACCTTGTTTTGCGCCAAAGGCGGAGTCGAGCCCCAGACTGAAACCGTCTGGCGGCAGGCCGATCATTATCGTGTCCCGCGCCTGGCCTATGTCAATAAAATGGACATCATGGGTGCAGATTTCTTCCGCGCCGTCGACATGATGAAGCAGCGGCTCAAGACCAACGCCGTGCCGATTCAGCTGCCGATCGGCAAAGAAGACTGGTTTACCGGCATCATCGATCTCGTCACCATGAGGGCAACACTTTATGAGGGCGACATGGGCGTGGACATTCAGGACATTGCGATTCCAGATGACATGACAGAGCTGGCCCAGACCTGGCACGACCGCATGGTCGAGTCTGTGGCCGAATCAGACGATGAACTGACCCTCAAGTTTCTTGAGGGCGAGGAAATCACAATCGACGAGCTGAAGCGGGCCATCCGCAAGGCGACCATCGCCTGCCGCATGACCCCGGTCTGCTGCGGTTCGTCATACAAGAACAAGGGCGTGCAGAAGATGCTCGACGCCGTCGTGGACTATTTGCCTTCCCCGCTGGAGGTGCCGCCGATCAACGGCATCAATCCGCAAACCGAGGAAGAGGATGTCCGCCACACGGATGACAGCGAACCGTTTGCCGCGCTGGCCTTCAAGATCATGACCGACCCGTTTGTCGGCAAGCTCTGCTTTTTCCGCGTCTATTCCGGCACGCTGGATTCCGGGTCCTACACCCTGAATGCCACCAAGAACAAGCGTGAACGGATCGGGCGCATCCTGCAGATGCACGCCAACCACCGGGCCGAAGTCGACCGGGTCTATTCCGGTGACATCGCCGCCGCGGTCGGCCTTCGGGACACCACGACTGGCGACACCTTATGCGATGACAAGCATCCCATCATTTTGGAATCGATGGAGTTCCCGGAGCCTGTTATCCAGGTTGCGATCGAACCCAAGTCCAAGGTGAGCCAGGATAAGATGATGATCGCACTGGGCAAGCTGGCTGAGGAAGACCCGACGTTCCGCACCTTTACGGATACCGAGACGGGCCAGACCCTGATCGCGGGGATGGGCGAACTGCATCTTGACATCATCGTCGACCGCCTGTTCCGCGAGTTCAAAGTCGAGGCTAATGTCGGCGCCCCGCAGGTCGCCTACAAGGAAACCATCCGCAAGGCCGTTCGCAGCGAGGGTCGCTTTATTCGCCAGTCCGGCGGTCACGGCCAGTACGGACACTGCGTGCTGGAGATCGAACCGCTCCCGGCCGGCAGCGGCTATGAGTTTGTCAACAAGATCGTGGGCGGCACGATTCCCCGTGAATACATCGCCCCGATCGACGCCGGCATTCAGGAAGCGATGGGCAGCGGCGTGCTGGGCGGCTATCCGGTCGTCGATCTGCGCGTGACGCTGGTTGACGGGTCGTACCACGAGGTCGACTCCTCCGAGATGTCGTTCAAGATCGCCGGATCCATGGGCTTCAAGGATGGCTGCCGCAAGGCAGACCCGGTCTTGCTCGAACCGATCATGCGCGTCGATGTCATGGTTCCCGATGATTATCTGGGTGATGTGATGGGCGATATCAGCGCCCGGCGCGGCCGCATCGAGGGCATGGAGGACCGGGACAGCATCAAGGCCGTCACCTGCAAGGTTCCCCTGTCGCAGATGTTCGGCTACGCGACGACGCTGCGCTCCCGCACACAGGGCCGCGGTACCTTCGTGATGCAGATCAGCCATTTCGAGGAAGTTCCCAAGAACCTGATGGAATCGGTGCTCAGGAAATAGCCTGTCAAGGCCCAAAACCCCTGAAACGATTGCCAAATCCGACAAATAGTGTACAATGGTCTATGATGGCGAAAAGCCAATAAAATGAATAAGGAATCAGCATGATGGATGCTGAATAAAGGAGGATATGCTCAAATGGCAAAGGCAAAATTTGAAAGAAACAAGCCGCATGTAAACATTGGAACCATCGGCCACGTCGATCATGGCAAAACATCATTGACGGCCGCCATCACCAAGGTGCTGGCAATGGAGGGTTCTGCCCAGTATACAGCATATGACAGCATTGACAAGGCACCTGAGG
>JAAYJD010000108.1 GCA_012523135.1 Clostridiaceae bacterium | reverse complement strand
TTGGGGCAGCTTCTCGATCAGGGTAACCTTAAGGCCGGCCAGGGCCAGGTTCTCGACCATCTCCAAGCCGATGAAGCCGCTGCCGATGATCGCCGCGCTGCGCGGGCGGCGCGTCTTGATAAAGTCGCGGATCGCCCGGGCGCTGAGCGGGTTGCGCAGCGTGAAGACATGGGGCCGGTCGACACCGGGGATCGGCGGCACGACAGAGGACGCACCGGTCGCCAGGATCAGGACGTCGTAATGATCGGTAAATTCAGAATGGTCAGTCAGGTCGCGCACCACCAGGGTCTTCTTCTCCGGATCGATGCCGAGCACCTGGTGGCGGATCCTGATCGTGACGTTGTATTTTTCCTGGAAGAAGGCCGGGTCGCGCGGCGTCAGCGTCTGCAGGTCGGCAACCCTGCCGCCGATGTAGTAAGGCAGGCCGCAGCCGGAATAGGAAATGTGTTCGTCCCTTTCGTAGAGGACGATGTCGGCGGATTCGTCGTTGCGCCGGGCCTTGGCTGCCGCCGAAGTTCCGGCTGCGACCGCACCGACGATAACAATGCGCTTTCGTTCTGCTTGGCTTCGATCACTCATGCTTTCAGCTCCTCTTCAGGCGGGAACCAGTGGGTGGTCCGGTTGGCGATCTTGACCAGGGTCAGCATGACCGGGACTTCGACCAGCACGCCGACGATGGTGGCCAGGGCGACGGGGGATGTGGGGCCGAACAGCGAGATGGCGACCGCCACGGACAATTCGAAGAAATTGGATGCGCCGATCATGCCGGCCGGCGCGGCGATGCAGTGGAAAAGCTTCAGTTTTTTTGCCGCCAGGTAGGCGACGAAAAAGATCAGGAAGGTCTGGAGCGTCAGCGGGATGGCGATCAGGAGGATGTGGAACGGATTTTGTAAGATGACATCCCCCTGGAAGGAGAAGATGATCACCAGCGTCAGCAGCAGTCCGCCGACCGTGATGTGCTTGAACCGGGGCAGGAACGCGTCCTGGAAATAATCCATCCCCCTTCGCCTGATCACATGGACCCGGGTCAGGGCGCCGCCGGCCAGCGGGATGACGACAAACAGCACCACCGAAAGCAGCAACGTTGTCCAGGGAATCTCAAAGCCGCTGATCCCCAGCAGCAGGGCGACGATCGGGGTGAAAGCGACCAGGATGATCAGGTCGTTGGTGGCCACCTGGACGACCGTGTAGGCTGCGTTGCCGCGGGTCAGGTAGCTCCAGACGAAAACCATCGCGGTGCAGGGGGCGGCGCCTAAAAGGATTGCACCGGCCAGGTAGCTGTGTCCCAGGTCGGCCGGAATCCACGTTTTGAAAGCGACCAGAAAGAAAAAGGCAGCGATGGCGTACATCGTGAAGGGCTTGATCAGCCAGTTGGTCACCCAGGTCACGTAGAGGCCCTTCGGGTTCTTGCCGATGGAACGGATGCTGGCGAAATCGACCTTCATCATCATCGGGTAGATCATCAGCCAGATCAGGATGGCGATCGGGACGGAGACTTCCGCGTAGGTGAAACGGCCAAGGAATTCGGGGATCGCCGGCAGATAGCGGCCGATCAGGATGCCGGCCGCCATGCAAAGGATCACCCAAATGGACAGGTACTTTTCGAATAAGCTGATGCCGGCGTTTTTTTTCACGTCTTCGCTCATACACAAAGCTCCTCGACCCATTCGATGCAAGACCCGCAGCAGATCGTCACGCAACGGCCGCAGCCTTCGCAGGTGTCCAGGTCGATGACGATGCGGCCGCCCAGCGGCTCGTCATCGTCTTCCTGATAGGCGATCGCCCGGACCGGGCATGCCTTGAGCGGCGGACAGATTTGCGGCTGGGCGGCACAGCGTTCCTTGTGAATGACAGGTTTGGCCATAGACACATCACCTCTCACTTATATAAACCAGAAGCCGAAGGCGTTGAAAGCATAGCCGATGATCAGGATACCGATGATCACGATGACGGCAAAGACCACCAGCAGTTTCGTTTTGACCACTTTTTTAAGCAGGATCAGCGAGGGCAGCGACAGCGCCGTGACGGCCATCATGAAGGACAGCACGGTTCCGATGCCGACACCCTTGGCGACCAGCGCCTCGGCGATCGGCAAGGTGCCGAAGATATCGGCGTACATTGGCACCCCAACGACCGTCGCAATCAGGACCGAGAAGAGGTTCTGCTGGCCCAGAACCGCCGTGATCAGGCTTTCCGGGATCCAGTTATGGATCGCTGCCCCGATGCCGACCCCGATCAGGACATACAGCCAGACCTTGTGGATGATCTCCTTGACCTGGTCGCGGGCAAAGAGCAGTCGGTCGCGCCGGGTCAATTCGGGGCCGTCCGCCTCGACCAGCTTGTTGGCGAAAACAAAAGGTTCGACATGCTTTTCCAGTTTCAGCTTGCTGATCAATGTGCCGCCGAGCACGGCCAGGATCAATCCGACCACGACATAGGCGATAGCAATCCGCCAGTTGAAAATGCTGGCCAGGAGCAGGACTGAGGCCAAGTCCACCAAGGGCGAGGAAATCAAAAAGGAAAAGGTGACCCCGATCGGCAGGCCGGCGCTGGTGAAGCCGATGAACAGCGGGATCGACGAACAAGAGCAAAAAGGCGTCACCGTACCCAGCAGCGCGCCAAGCAGGTTGGCCCAGACGCCGTTGAAGCGGCCCAAAATACGTCGGGTGCGTTCTGGCGGAAAAAAGCTCTGGATATATGAGATGGTGAAAATCAGGACCGACAGCAGGATGAAGATCTTGATCGTGTCATAGAGAAAGAAATGGATGCTGCCGCCGATCCGGCCGGATAACGGCAAGCCGAAGACCTTTTCGACCAGTAGCCGGACCAGGTCATGGAGCCAGGTCATTTTGAGCAGCTGGTCGTTCAGCCAGCCGAAAACGGCAGATAGGATACTCATGCGCTACTCCTTGCAGATGCAGTCGTCTTTGTCGGTCGTGATCAGGGCCAGGAACTGCCTGAGCGACGCGAACAACTCCTGGTTGAGTGTGTAGCGCGTCCAGGATCCGTCTTTACGCGCCTGGACCAGGCCGCATTCGGTCAGGATTTTCATGTGATAGGACAAGGTCGGCTGGCTGATTTCGAACGCTTCCAGGATCGAACAGGCGCACAGCTCCTGGCAGGACAGCATGTCAACAATCCTAAGACGGGTCTCATCGGATAGGGCTTTAAACAGCAGGACACTGTCACAATAGGCAAGCATCGTCGCATCTCCAATCATATAGATGGTTTTCTATATGATCATAACGCGGATATAGATGATTGTCAATATGATTGCGGATCGATCAGCCGAGACGCTGGAGGTGCTGCTTCACCCATTCGGTCGTCGCCTGGTCCTCCCGGTACGGGTAGGCGAACGACAGCCGTTCGGCAGTCTCCCGGGCAACGGCCCTGAACAGGTCCATGGTCGCGAAAAGCGCGCGTGCGATGTCATTTTTGTCGTAATGGGCGAACGTTGTTCGGATCCCGGCCCGGATGTCAGGATCCGCCCAAGTGTCAAAAAAACGCCCGTCAAACCAGGTGTCGTAATCCCAGCCATGCCTGGCATGGGCCTGGCTCTCGACCAGCAGCAGCAATCGCCGCTTCATGTAGCCGTCCAGGCAGGATTTGGCCATCCATGTTTCGCCGCGCAGGAGCTTTTTACCGCACCAGACAGCGTGGTACCAGAAGTCTTTGACGGTGTTGGCAAACGTCTCTTCCGTCAGCGGCCGGACAACTGGTTTCGCCGGTGGAATTTTGGCCAGTTTCCCGGTCAGCTCGATTTTGTCGACCAGGACGCGGTAGCCGCGCTGCAGGATTGATACCGCTTCCGTTGCCAGGATCTGCTCCAGATCCCCGCTTGTGACAAAGGCAAAATCGACATCCAGCGCCTGATCGAACAAAACCCGACGCTCCAGGGTGCCAATCGGCGTTGGTTCGTCAAACCAGAGCCAGTGCGAACCGATCGCCCCGATCCATGCGGCAGATTGGAAAAAGGGTTCCGTCTCATCGGCCACGACCAACAGGTCCAAATCTGAATACTGGTCAGCTTGAACCGTTGTTCGCGCCCGCGACCCGATGATCACGAGGGCCCGGATCGCGGGAAGCTCTTTTGCCCAGGCGGTGATTTTTTCGATCAAGTCAGCGTAGGTCAGGGGGTCGTGCATCTGTATGTCCTCTCTTTCAGGTTCCGATCGGCAAAGGTCGATACTGCATTGTCATGATGATTCGTTGTCCAGCCGCAAATCGATAAACTCATTGCGTCTGAAGTCCAGGGCGTCCTGGATATCACGCAGGAAATACGGGTGGTCCGAGAAGGATCCCAGATCGAGGACGATCCGAAAGGTTTCGGTTCCCGGATCAAAAGCAAAGACATCCGGATGTGTCCGGGTCAGGAAATGGACCGGGTTGCTCTTGGCCAGGGCAAAATAGTCGTCCGGCTGCCAATTGCGGTAGTCACGCCGGCTTTTCCAGGCCAGCAGCTCGTGCGCGTGGCGCTCGCTGCGGTAAAACTGCTGGAATGAACGAATCAGGTCTGCGCGCGACGCGACGCGCCGGATGGCACCGTCCCGGATAAAAGCCTGGATGCAGGGGATCTTGTACAGAGCGGACATGCTGGTAGTCTCGATCGTGCGGACCAGCTTGTGCGCAGGCGCATCCAGGTAACCCGGCGGCAGCGTCTCGGGGCTGACCACGTGCAGAAAGGCATTGTAGTCGCGGAAGGGGTTGTCCCGCGGATGGGCCTTGAGTTCGAGGTAACGGCTGTTTTCCAGGTCCTGATAGAACGCGACGCGGCTCGGTACATGCTGCAAAGCGGTCCGGCAGTCGT
Source organism: Clostridiaceae bacterium (assembly GCA_012523135.1). Taxonomy (GTDB): domain Bacteria; phylum Bacillota; class Clostridia; order Saccharofermentanales; family UBA5734; genus JAAYBY01. The sequence goes on along the minus strand of JAAYJD010000108.1, from coordinate 5,781 downwards.
CGAAAACCGTCCTGATCCGGTCCTGCAGCCGGATTTTGCTCTGCAGGATGCGTGCGATCAGATCGACTGTGCGCAAGTCGAAGTGGACGTTACAGCCGTCGGGCAGGACCGGATCGACGAGCAGGCTTTGCACGGCTCGGGCCGCCGCCCTAATCGGCTGGCGGCTGAACAGAAAGGGAATCAGGTCGACCTTTTTGTAATTGCCGATGAAATCGAGCACCTTGAGGTTGCGCTTGCCTTCCGCCCGGCGCAGCCCGCGGCCCAGCTGCTGCAAAAAAACGGTCGCCGATTCCGTCGGGCGCAGAAATAAGAGCAGATCGACCTGGGGGACATCCACGCCCTCCTGCAGCATATCGACGGAAAAGATCACCTCGAGCGCACCGCTTCCCAGTTGCGTCAGCGCCAGCGAGCGTTCCCGATACCAGGGAGATTGGCTGTCGCTGTGTACGCAGGCGCAGGCAACACCCAGCCGGCTGAAGGCCCCGGCCATGAAGTCGGCATGGGCGATCGACGAGCAAAAAGCGAGGGTTCGCCGCCGCTTGTGGGCCTGGTAGTGCCGGAAAACGAGATTGGCCCGTTCATTGACGGACAGGGCGCCCTCCAGCTCCTGTTCCGCGTAGGCGCCGTTGCGCCAGCTGATCCGGCTGTAGTCGACCGTATCGTCAAAGATGCCCAGGTAATGGAAAGGGCAGAGCCAGCCTCGGTTGATCGCGGCAAACAGGTCGGCCTCATAGACCAGGTTGAAATCGCAGATCGCGAAGATGTTCTTCTTGTCCAGCCGGTGCGGTGTCGCGGTCAGGCCAAGGAGAAACTCGGGTTGAAAATAATCGAGGATTTTCTGGTAGCTGGCGGCGCTCGCGTGGTGGAACTCGTCGACAATGATGTATGAAAAGGCGTTGCGGTCAAAGTGCTGCAAGACTTCAGTCCGGGACAGGGACTGGACCGAAGCGAACAGCACCGGCCGATTGGTCTCCGACAGGCCGGCGAACAGACGGCCCAGGTCTTTGGATTCTCTGAGGCGGGCAAAGGTCTGCCAGGCCTGGTTCAGGATCTCTTCCCGATGGGCGACAAACAAAACGGTCGGATAGGCTAGGGCGTCCAGGGCGGCCAGATATGTCTTGCCGACACCGGTCGCCGCCACCACGATCGCCTTATCGTTGCCGGCCTTTCGGGTCCGTTTCAGTTCGATCAGGGCCTCAGTCTGGGCGTCGTTGGGATGGATCTTTTCCGTCGATGCGCCAGATTTGTCCGGTATCGGCCTCTGGTGGGCGCGATAGTGGCCGTTAAGCTCAAAACCGCGTGCGGTTCCATCCTGGCTGGTGTGCTGCTGGCGGTAGGCGACGATGGTCTCGTGGTCGAGCCGATACGATTCGTACGCGAAAAGGCGCTCGAAGGTTTCCGCATAGGCCCGGTAAGCGGCCGGATCGGCTGCCGTATCGATCTGGCAGTTCCATTCGACACCCTGTTTCAAAGCTGATTCGGAAAGATTGGAGCTGCCGACAAAGACGCAGTCGGGTTTATGTTTGAATCGAAAAAAATAGGCCTTGGGGTGAAAACTGGGTGCCGGTCCGTTATAAAGGCGGATGCTGCCATGGCCCAGCAGGTCGTACAAGGCCAGCAAGGCCGCCGGATCGGTGATGTTCATGTATGTACTGGTCAGAACCCGGACTGGAATGCACCGTCGCCTGGCTTCGATCAGGAGCGGCTCGACGGCACGCACACCGGACAGCTTGATAAACGAAACCAGCATGTCGATGCCCAGACAGTCGTCGTCGACTTCCGGCAGGTGCCCGAGCAGATGCCAGGTGACCGCCCGTGTCATCCTGCTGCCTTGCGGCCGATGGCGCTGAGCCATTTTTCAGCTTCGCGGCCCGGCCGGACATCCATTGTCTCGATATATTCGATCTCGGCAAAGCCGTCTGCCTGGCGGAGCAAGGTATCCAGCTGCGGCTGCGTGAAACAGGTAAAACTACGGCCATGAGCGCAGTAATCGGACGGCCGCAACTTGAAGGACATGAAGAAAACACCTCCGGGGTGCAGCATGGCCACGTATTTGCGCAGGATATCCGGCAAGTGTTCGCGGCTAACATGGATCAAGGAGGCGCAGGCCCAGATTCCGTCAAAGCAAACCGGGCTGCCGAAAGACTCAAACGTCGCCTGGATCGCCCGGTCGCCCAGGAAGGTTCGGCAATGCCGGATTAGTTCGCGCGAGGCATCGACCGCAGTAACGTCGTAGCCCTTCTCAAGAAAAACCCGGCTGTCCCGACCCGATCCACATCCGAGGTCGAGCACCAGGCCGCCCGGCCGGACACGGTCCAGAAACCGGTTCTGCAGGAAAGACATGTCCGCATCACGGGTGCCGCTGATGAAAGAAGCCGCGTTCTGATCGTAATAGCTGATGTTATCTGACGGATCTGACATGAAGATGACACCTCTGTGCACCAGTAAGATCATCGGTTTGTGCTGCCTACAGGATACCACAGGATAGCCTGTACCGTAAAAACGTTGCTTGGAGGTGTACAATGATAAACACGCAACGATGTCAGTTGCATGCATGTTATCGCGAGGTACCGGTATGAACAAGCGCATCATCGAGGACATCACATCGTTCATTTTTGTATCGGATACACCCCGTCAAGCCGACGTGATGCTGTTGCCGGGCGGCAGCGATCCTGCGGTCCCGGAAAAAGCGGCTGAGCTGTATGCCGACGGGTACGCGCCCCTGATCCTGCCCTCTGGCGGCGTAAGCATTAAAACCGGCAAATTCAACGGCGTGAAACGAAAGGCGGAGCTTTACAGCGATGACTACGCGACAGACTGCGCGTTCTATACGGATGTCCTGCTCAAAAACGGCGTGCCGCCGTCCGCCATCATCGGGGAGGATCAGTCGGGCTTCACCAAGGAGAACGCGACTTTGTCCCGGAAAGCGGTCGATGAACATGGCTTGAATATCCGCACAGCCCTCGTGGTTTGCAAATCCTTCCACGCCCGCCGCTGCCTGATCTGTTATCAGCTGGCTTTTCCCGAAGCGGAAATACAAGTTGTTCCCGTTGATGTCTACGGCATCACACGCGGCAACTGGTTTCGGCATGACGACGGCGTCAACCGGGTGCTGGGTGAGCTCGCCCGCTGCGGGAACCAGTTTGTGGCAGAATTCAAGCACGCAGCCCGCATGTAATCGGGTTGTCTGACCCCTGCCGTTTGCCGTCCGTTAAAAGGAGCTCGTTATGAACGCTCAAATCAATGTGACCTTGCAAAGTGCAACCGCCGCGCATGCGGCAAACCTGGTCGCGATGCAAAAAGAGGCCTTCAAGCGGCTGTACGATCAATACCATGACGCCGGCTCACCCTACCTGCGCGGAACAGACGAGATCATGCGCTGGCTGGAACGGCCGGCCTGCAAGGTGTTTCTGATCCTTGCGGACGGCGAACCCGTCGGCGGAATGGCCGCCTGGGAGCAGAACGGGCAGCCCGGCACCTGTTACCTGGCCCGGATTTTTATTCGCCCGGCATGGCAGAACAAAGGCATCGCCAGGCGGGCCATTTTGCTTTGCGAAGCCCAATTTCCCGACGCCTCGCGCTGGACGCTGGACTTCCCCGTTGACCAGATCGCGAACCGCCGCTGCTACGAAAAGGCAGGCTATCTGGACACCGGCGAAACACGGCAGCAAAGCGGCGGCCGGATCACGCTGGCATTGTTTGAAAAACATGTGGACAATATCCGTTTTGAATCCGAAGACGCACGCCGCAAACGCATCTACCCTGTTCTGATCCGTCCATACAATCCCGCCTGGCCGGAATGGTATGCGGCGGAGAAAGCGAACCTGGAGCGCCTGATCGGTCCTGATGACATCTATCGCATCAGCCATATCGGCAGCACGGCCGTGCCAGGGCTATCGGCCAAACCGACCATCGATATGCTGCTTGAAATCAATCCAGGCACCGACATCGGCACGCTGATGGCCCGCTTTCCGGTGCCGCCGTATATCTGCCTTGATCAAGCGGCGCTGACGCTGCCGACTCCCGCGCCGCACCTGATGTTCTTAAAGGGCTACCTGCCCGATGGCTTTGCGGAACAGGTGTACCATATCCACGTGCGTTACCCCGGGGATTGGGACGAACCGGTTTTTCGCGATTACCTGATCGCCCACCCCGAAACGGCTGCGGAATACGCCACGCTCAAAGTGAGTCTGCTGCAGCGGTTTGAACATGACCGGGACGGGTATACACAGGCAAAAACCGCTTTCATCCGAGAGGCGACCGCACGCGCAAGACAGCAGATGCTGTAATGGCTCCTGCTCTCGTGTCACTTCGTGAACACCGTTGTCCTGCTGGTTATGCCTATAGGTCCAGACTGTCTTTGTTCAGAAGAAAATCAATTAATCCCAGCCGTACAATCCCCATCTCGTCTGTCCAAGGCTTCATCGAGGTTTTTGAAATGATGATCTTCTTAAAGAAATCATTCACGGCTAGAAGCGGGCGTAGTTCCTGTCGGGACTTACCCTCATCAGACATATTAAGCGCGGATTGGATATAGACCTTTTTTGCGCCCCGGTTGACGATAAAATCAATCTCACAGGATCTTTGATGCCGCTTCCCATCCTTACCAGTTTCCTCGATCTTGACGACACCCACATCAACGGAGCATCCTCGCGCGGCCAGCTCATTATAAACGATGTTCTCCATGATGTGCGTTTCTTCTTGCTGACGCAGATTCAGTCTGATATTCCTGAGCCCGATGTCCACGCAGTAATACTTAGCGGGATACTCGAAATATCTCTTCCCCTTGACGTCATATCGTCTTGCGCACTTGAACAAAAATGACTCAGATAAATATTCAAGGTAGGCCGCTATGGTCTCGCTACTCACCTTGACACCCTTGACGCTGCCAAGCGTGTTGGCAATTTTTGTGGCGTTCGTAAGCGACCCCACCGAGGAGCACAGGTCGCTGGTAAGTTCAGAGAGTACATCAGGAAGCTCGATCTTGTACCGTTCGATGATGTCCTTGAAATAGACCTCCTCAAAGAGCTGAGACAGATACAGGTACTTTTCGTCGTCGGTTTTCTTGCCCAGCACCAGAGGCATTCCGCCGTATAAGGCATAATCCTCAAAGGCTTCAGATTTTTCTCCGCCGACATGGTCAAAATATTCCTTGAAGGTCAAGGGATAAAGCTCGACAACATCGCCGCGCCCCCTGAATTCGGTCATGACATCTTTCGAGAGCATTTTGGAGTTGCTGCCAGTCACATAAACATCAACATGATTCATACGAAGCAGTCCGTTCAGGACGCCGTAGAGCCTGACGGGCGCATCGCGATTGGTGAGTTCCTCCCTGGATATGGCGTACTGCACCTCATCGAGCAAGACATAATAGGTCTTGCCTGCGTCAACAATTCTGGAACGGATGTAAGCAGACAGTTCTTTCGGTTCTCTGTACGTCGCATTGATATCATCGTCAAGCGCAACGGATATGATTTGTTCCTCTTTCACACCGACGGATTTTAGATAATCACAAAAAATGCGAAACAAAAGAAAACTCTTCCCGCATCGTCTCACGCCGGTAATGATTTTAATCAATCCGTTGCCCTGTCTGCTGATGAGCTGGTTCAGATACCTGTCGCGCTTAATGACCATCGTTTGCCTCTATTCGAAATTATGTCGTGATTCCGGCTTACTATCGATTACATTGTAAGCGACATGACGCTTATTATCAATTTTCAATCGAAACTTAGTCGTTTTTCCGACTTAGTTTCGATTGAAAAAGAAACATTCATATCATCG
>JAAYJD010000107.1 GCA_012523135.1 Clostridiaceae bacterium | reverse complement strand
TTGTATCTTGCGGCCTTTGCTCAGCTTGACGGCTTGCCATTCGTTTATCGCCTCCTTGATATTGTCCAGGGGTCCATTTGCATTTTACGTGCGTTCTTACTATAATACAACCATCTTGCCTCGACTTATTACCACATGTTGATCATTATAGAAAGGCAGGATCCGTATGGATAATCGAACTGCAACAAGAGGAAGACAAAAAGATCTCGAAAACAGGCAAAGCCACCGTTTCAGCTCATTTTTTGGCCGTATCCTGAAAAGACACCGCATGTACACCGGAATGTCTCAGGCAGATGTTGCCGTCGAATCCGGTATCGATCAGTCACATCTTTGTACGATCGAGACAAAAACGGTCGATTTCAGCTTAAACACCATGCATACGATCTGTTCGGGCATGAAAATCAGTCTTGCAGAATCTGCCTGGCTCATGGAGTTGTTTAACGCGCGGCAATCGTTGAACTGCAGGCAGTACGAATCCTGGCACAGGGGCGACCTGCAACAGAGAGCAGATGAAAAACCGTTGCGCATCGCTGACCAGGATCAGCCCTGATCGTTCGCTGGTGCGGTTTCGGCTGTCTCCTGCGGACGTTCATGATCCGTAGGTCTGGTCAGGATGATCCGTTCGCCGTCAATTTCAGCTTTCAGCATACTGCGACCTTTTATGCCCATGGCATCCAAATACTCCCGTGGCAACTGCAGACGGCCCGTCTTGTCCAGGACGGCCAATTCCTCATGTGAGCTCTCTGACTCCGCTTCCCGTTCGCTGAGCCCAAGCTTTTGCAGTTCTTTGACGCGCTCCAGATAGCTTTGCCGGAGCAGCATTTCGCTGCTGGTACGTCCATCGCGGATGGCCACGACGCGGCTGACGCGCCGGGAAAGCTGTCGGTCGTGGGTAACGATGATGATCGTCTGATTCAACTGGCGGTTCAGATCGTTGAACATATCGTAGATCATAGCTGCGGTCTGCTGGTCGACAGAGCCGGTCGGTTCATCGGCTAAGAGCAGACTGGGATCGTTGGCTAACGCAATGGCGATGGCCACGCGCTGCTGCTCGCCGCCAGACAGCTCAAAGAGCCGGTTCTTGCTGCGCTTGCTTAAGCCGACAAGATCGAGCAGCTCGAGCGCGCGCTGGCGGCGTTTATGCTGTGAATCGATGACCATAGGCACTTCGACGTTCTGCACCGCGGTCAAAAACGGAATCAGGTTACGGGCGTTGTTCTGCCAGATAAACCCGACCGTGTTGCGTTTGTACTGCACCAGCTGAGCGTCGGTCATCTTAAGCAGATCGTGGCCGTCAACGACGAGCCGGCCGGCCGAGGGCCTGTCCAGGCCGCCCAGCATGTTCAGCAGCGTCGATTTACCGGAGCCGCTATTCCCGATGATCGCCATCAGCTCGCCGCGTGCCACACTCAGATCCAGACCTTGGAGAGCAAGGACCTCAAAGTCGCTTGTTTTGTAAATCTTAACCAGATTTTCGCATTCAATCATGCCTGCATCACCCCGCTGTCCAGTGAAAATACCAGATCCGCCAGCTCGATCATATTCGGGTCATGCGTGGTCATGATCACGGTCAATCCTTCGCGTTCCACCAGGGATCGGAACAGGCTGACAACCTGCAACCCCATGTTGGTATCCAGCTCGGCGGTCGGTTCGTCGGCAAATACGACGTTCGGCCGGTGGGCAATAGCCCGGGCGATGGCGACGCGCTGCTGCTCACCGCCGGAGAGCTCTTGCGTGCGATGCTTCATGCGTTTATCCAGGCCAACCAGCGTCAGCACTTCCTCGGCCCGCTCCCGGCGGCCTTTTGCGTCAATACCGGCGACCCGCAAGCCAAATTCGACGTTTTCAAACGCGGTCATCGAGGTGATCAAGGCAACCGACTGAAAGACAAAACCCATGCTGTGCCGGCGCAACTTATCGCGTTTGTTTTCCGAAAGCCGTGTGATCTCCTGCTCACCGAAGAATATCTTGCCCGCTGTCGGATGGTCAAGCGCGCCAAGCAGATTGATCAACGTCGTCTTGCCGGAGCCGGAGCGTCCTTTCAGCATGGTCAGGGACTGGCGCGGAACGATAAGGTTGATGCCGTTGAGCACCTGGATCGTCTCATGCCCCGACTGGAAATTGCGGCAAAGTTGTTCGGTCCGGTAAATAGCGTCGTGCTGGATGTTTGCTTCTTGACTGCTCATAACTCAGTCCTCACCTAGTTTGACCGCTTGGTCGATCTTGATCCGCAGGATCAGGCGGGCAAGGATCGCAAAACAGATCAGCAAAAGAACGGCCAGAACCAGGAAAACCTTGTTGGAGTCGCCTGTCTCGGATATGATTCGGAACGGAATCGGCTGGTCAGCAGAACTGTAGACAATTTGAAACAGGGGTACAAACAGCAGGCTGCTCAAGCTGCCGATCAAAGTACCGACGAACACGGCCACACCAGATACCAGCACCTGCTCGGTGACCAATAAGCCGATCACCCCGCCTTTGCTCATACCCATGGCCCTGAAAATACCAAACTGGAGAACACGTCCCTGTACCGACATGATCCAGTAGATCAGGAACCCGACCGCACAGATCAGCATCGAGACGATGAATCCCAATGTCAGCGCGCCGTTTGTCCCCTGCAGCTGCGGGTCGTTCTTCGCTGCCGTGATCTGTTGCGTGGCGGAAGTGATGTCGACAATATTGATCCGTTTTTCTTCAATGTCCTCGTAGATGACCTTGTCGGTCACCCCGCCATCCCGCTTGAGCCAGATTTCGTACGGCTGGATAGCGGTTTTGCTCAGCATGAATTCTATACTGGAAACGATCAGGCTCTGCTCACGCAGCTGGCCGCTGCGGTCGAGCTGCTTCGGTTCGAAGCCGGGCCAGTAATCGACGAATGCAATCACGACGCCGTCGACGCTGTCCGTGGTGTTGACGGTATAGATGATGCCGTCGCCAACTTTCAGGTCAAGCTTGTCGCGCAGGTTCTCCGATACAATCACGGCATTGGGCGTGGTGATCATGACGTTCATGTATTCGTTCATGTGGTAACGCATCATGTCCGAGCGCGACCAGGTAGTCTGGGCGAAATCGTACGGATCGATGGCCATCAGGTGCACCGCATCGCTGCGGGCCGAACCCTTGCTGACGCGCGATTCACTGGAACGGAAAACACGCGCAGCCGCTTCGACGCCCTCCAGCTGCCTGTACTTGTTAAAATTCGGCTCATAGTACTTGACTACCTGGCTGTAGGAATAAGAATTGGCATCCATGTTCATGCCGCCGTTATCCTCGACAATCGGCAGGCCGTTCTGGTCGTACTTCTGCCAGTATTCCTGCAGCTGGATGTCCGCGCCGACCGTACAGCGGATGCTGTCCTCGGTGTTTCGGTTGATGGTCCGGGCCGCATTGGCGTTGAACAGCCCGATCGACAAGGCCAGGATCAGGAAAATCATCAAGAACTGCTCTTGTCCGTTGGAACGGCTGATCTGGTGAAACGAAGCGTACAGGACCGGATTCCAGAAACGGCGTCCCAGGAAATAGACCAGCCGTACCAGGAAGGGATAGAGACGCAGGAAGAAAAGGCCGGCACCCAAAATGAAAATTGTCGATGACAAGAACAGCAGGAAATCGAGGTCGGCCTCGGTTCCCACGATGCCGGTCTCACGCTGCAGCTTGAGCTGCGCGTTGAGGCGATAAAGCGAATAGAGGCTTAACCCCAGCAGGATGATGTCCAGGAAAATGCGCTGCCACAACGGCGCCCGGCCCAGACGGGATTTTTTCCGTTTTTGCTGGACGATCGAGGTACGCGACTGGATGAAGACCGGCAGCAAGGTGGTGATCACGAACAGGATCACGGCGATCAGGCCATAGACCAGGGCCTGCCCGTCCAGGGCGACCTTGAGAGCTTTGCGGCTGACAAATTCCAGGAACCCGTTGGCCGCGCCGATCACTTTCACCATCCAAAGGCCGAGGAACGGTCCGACCAGCAACGTAATAACCCCGAACACCAGGCTTTCCAACGCATACAAGGTCAGGATCTGGGTTCGCCCCGCACCGCGGCTTTCCAGGACGGATATCAGGCTCGTTTCGCTGCGCACCATCAGCTGGGACACCATGAAGATGTAAAAGATCAGCATCAGGAGAATCGGGATGATCAGGATCTGCAGCGTCAGCTTCAGCTCGGCCTCGCGTACGATGTAGCGATCGATGACCGACGAAAAAGTCGATATGAAACGTGTCGTCCGGGTGTTGGCTTCGCCGATCGATTCACCATACTTCAACACGGCCTGGATCTGGTCCAGCTCCTGGATGCGGAATGCGTAATAGTCATAGGAGGCAACCAGGATCTGCTCCCCGATATTAAGGATCGGGACATTGCCGCTCAATTGCTGAATGGCAGCCGGATCGACCATCACCGATTGTGAAAATGTGTTGATGTGCTGGTACCAATAGAGATCCTGGTTATCGGCTGCAGAATACATGCCGACAACCCGCATCGTGTACAGGGGCGGCTCATCGCGCTTTTGCTTGTAGCTGTAAATTTCGTACTCATTGCCCAAAAGCAGGTTCAGATTCTTCAGCGCGGCATCGGTGACGATAACCTCGATCACGCCGTCCTGCATGTCTTTCGTATACATGCGGCCTTTATCGATCTGGATGCGCGCGTCAAAATCCGAAAGCGCGTAGGTCGTAAAGCTTTGCCGCTGGACGGCCTTGGCGCCTTCATAGCTGTAATAAAGGTTGGTGATCTGAAGTGACTCCGTGACCGTCTTCGGCTCAATCGGCATGTCGGCGACCATCTGGGCGTGGTTCTGGCGCATGCCGGTGAGCCCTTCGCTTGCCGATGCGTTGTTGACATAATTGTAGTTGCTCGAAAACACCAGGTAGCCTGGATAACGCATGTTGCTTGCCTGGACACTTTCCAGGTCCTTGGTCAGCAGACGCTGCAGGATACCGTTCGTATAGATCGGGATGCTGCAGACCATTCCGACAACCAGAATGGAGCCCAGCAACAGGCATAGGACTTTCCATGTGTTGCTGATGATTTTCCGTAAGACGAGTGCCAGCACGAAACGGCCTCCTTAATTGACGATGACCAAGTCACCCTCGTCGATGCCCTTGATGATTTCCGCCTCGGTATCTGTCATCAGGCCGATCTCCACATCCTTTTCGACGCGCACGCCGTCTTCAAGCACATTGACATAGCGCCGTCCGCTCATCAGGTTGATCTGCCGGCGCGGCAGGATGAGGACGTCTTCACGCTTGTCCTGGACATAGACGATGCGGGCATCGCTGCCCAAGGTCGCCTTGGCAGGCAACTCGCCTTTGACCTTGATGACCGCCGCCTTGCGCAGGTATTCATTTGGGTCGTTGAACAGTGTCGACGGATTGCCGATCACTTCGCCGGTCAGCTCCTCTTTCTGGAACTCGATGACAACTTCTGCGCCGACCGGCAGTTCAGAGGCCTTATCATTGGTGGTGACCAGGACCAGTTCGCGGGTATCCGCAACCTTGGCGACAATCTGATAGGCGTTGATGTATTCACCGATCGACGTGCTGATGATGAAGGTGATCTCACCGTCGAATGGCGCGATGATCTGGGTCGACGTCAACTGCCGCTGCAGGTTCGCCAGGCGCAGCTCCTGCTGCTCGAGGTCGAGCTGGGCCCTGCGGATCGCGTAATAGCCGGCCTTGTTATCGCGCAGCTGGCTGATGTTCAGCTTGCTTTTTTCGATCTCAATCTCCTGCAGCTCGATATTGAAGCCGACGGTGCCTGAATCGAGCTCGGCGATCAGGTCGCCGGCCTTGACTTCCTGGCCGAGGCGCACATGTTTGACCTTAAGCCTGCCGCCCTGGTCTTCAAATGACAGTGACAGCTGCACTTCGGGTTGAAAGCTGCCCGACAGCCGCAGCTGCTGGATCAGCGTGCCGCGCTGGGCTGGCTCTGTTTTATACTCGATTTTCGCCGGCTGCATCAGCGGCGGTGCCAGTTCCTCCTCTTCAACCGGGAGAAAATTGCACCCGCTAGCCGCGACCAGCATCAGCATCAGGCTCAGCAGGGCGATCACCTGCGTGCCAAAACGGAATGTGCGTTTCATGGATCAACCTCCAAGGTTCTGCTGCCTGCCGGGCAGGCACACATGATGAACTACATGGATTTTACACCACTGCAGGCAGACAAGCCACAAGAAAAAAAACGAAAACCCATTTCTTGTGCAACGGGTCGAATTATGTCATTGATCTTTGTGCAGAACGTTGAGGGGCTGCCTGAAAATAAGTTGCTCGATAGATTCTCCGGAAAATTATCCCGCTTGATTCATCTGTCAGAGAAAAGATCAGCTCATTGCTTCACCGGCCCTTAAGCAAAGGTGCGCGGTTTCGTGTTTGGCTGCAGCGGCCTTAATTCTTCAACCAGTTCCCGAATGGCCTGGGGGGTGTAGCCGGGGGGTTCGACCAGGGCACGATCCGCTTCCAGAAATTCGTCC
>JAAYJD010000106.1 GCA_012523135.1 Clostridiaceae bacterium | reverse complement strand
GTTCAGTCATTGCCTGAATAACCTCCCTGATTATGCGTTCTGGCGTGGACGCGCCTGCGGTGATTCCGACAGTCAGATCCTCCAGGGATCTCTCCCCGATGACGGAACCAACCTGATGTGCATCTTCGACAAGATACGTCCGGCCACATTGACTGCGACAGATTGTGAGCAGCTTCTGGGTGTTGGAGCTGCCCGGGCTGCCGATGACAAACATCATGTCGGCTTGCCTGGCGATTTCGCAAGCCTCACGCTGCCGGTCTGCAGTCGTAATACATATTGTATCAAAAATCTGCAGTTTTGCAATTTTTTTCTGCAGGATAACGCCAATTTTCTGGTATTCTGCGTATGAAAACGTTGTTTGGGCGACTAAAATCCAAAATTCGCCTGAAAAAACGCCAGATTCCGCCTCGGCCGCGCTGCTGATGATCAATCCTTCGCCGCCGCACTCCCCGTTGATGCCCACGACTTCGGCATGCCCCGGCGTCCCGGCGATGATGATCCGCCGGCCTTCGCGCCAGGCTTTGCGCACGATGTGGTGGATTTTGGTCACAAAGGGGCAGGTGCAGTCCACCACATCGCAGCCTTTCTCCCTGAGGTCGCACAGCGTGGCGGGGGTGACGCCGTGCGCCCGGATCAGGACTGTCGCGCCGGCTTCAACCGCATCCGTTTCGGCGGCGACGTGCATGCCCTGGCGCCGGAGCTGGTCGATGACCGTCCGGTTATGGATCAGCTCACCCAGCATGTAGAGGGGCTTGCCGTCCGGACGCGGCTGGCTGACCAGCCGTTCGGCGGTTTCGACGGCGTTTTTGACGCCGAAGCAAAAACCGGAGGATTTGGCCAAAAGAAGCTTCATAGCTGCCCTCCATCGGCCAGGTCGTAGATGCGCTGCATCACCTGGAGGCTGAGCCGGTGCAGTTCGCCGTTGCCGAGCGCCGGGGCCGGTCCGCCTTCCAGGACAAAGGGCTGGCCGAAAATCACCTGAACCCGGGAAAAGAGCCGGAATCGGCCGCGGATCGCCACAGGTAAAAGAGGCGCGCCGGTTCTGAGGGCGAAATGGACGGCGCCGGAGCGCGGACGCACCTGGTCGATCTGGTCCGGCCTGACCCGCGTTCCCTGGGGAAACATGCCGACGATGCCGCCCTGACGCAAAACGGCCATGATGCCGCGCGCGGCGGCCAGGTCGGCTTTGTCCCGATCGACGGGAATGCAGCCCAGGCGCAGCAGCAGCCTGGCCAGGACGCGGCTGCGGAACAGTTCCTTCTTGGCCACCCAGTGGATCCAGGGGCCGACGCGCCCGTGAATGGCGAACATGTCCAGCATGCTGGTGTGGTTGGCCACCAGGATGACCGGTCCCCGGTCCGGAATGTGCTCCAGACCGGTATAGCGGATACAAAACAGCAGGCGTACCAGCCGATCGCTCAGGCCGCCCAGAAAGCGCCGGGTCCGCCGGTAGGGCATGGCAGAACCGTCATTCATGCTGCCCCTGGCCGATTATGGCAAGCACGCTCTCGATGGTCTCCTCGATGCTCTGGCCGGTGCTGTCAAGTAAAATGGCGTCGTCGGCCTGGCGCAGCGGCGCCATCTTGCGCTCGCTGTCCTGCCGGTCGCGGTAGATGACATCTTCGAGAACCTGCTCCAGCGTTGTGTCCCGGTCGCCGCGGGCCCGCAGGTCGAGCAGACGCCGCCGGGCGCGTTCGTGCACATCGGCGGTCAGAAAGAACTTGTAGCGCGCCTGGGGCAGGACGTAGGTGCCGATGTCGCGTCCGTCCAGGACCAGGTCCTGCTCGGCGGCGATCCGGCGCTGCAACGCGACCAGGCGCAGGCGGACGACAGGCAGCGCGCTGACATCGGAGGCGGCGCGCGAGACATCCGGGGTCCGGATCGCCTGGCTGACATCCTCCCCGTCCAGCAGGACCTGCTGGCAGCCGTCCGCAAAGCGAATGTCCAGGCTGGTCTGGCCGAGCAGGCGGCCCATGTCCGTTTCCGAACGCATGTCGGTTCCGGTCCTCAGGGCCTTAAGCCCGATGGCGCGGTACATGGCGCCGGTATCCAGGTACAGGATGCCCAGCTTTTGGGCCAGCAGACGGGCAATGGTGCTCTTGCCGGCACCGGCCGGGCCGTCGATGGCGATGTTCAGGACCTTTTTCATATCACGCGATGTCCCAGGCCGATGGCCACTTCATTCAAATGCAGAAGGCCGATGCCGAAAAAGACACAGACCCCGATGTGGTCGTTGAGCCGGGCGATGCCGATTTTCCCGCCCACATTCAGGCCGATCGCCTTGTTGATGATCTGCGACACGGCTTCCCGCGCGGCGCCGGCCACGGCGCCTTCTTCCGCGTGGGTCGACCCGATCAGGCCTTCGCGTTTGGCGGCGACAACGGCCCGCTCGACGATCTTGGATACGGAAGCGATGAACTCGCCGCCGAAGTCGACCGCTGCGGTATGGATGCCTTCGGTCAGGCTAAGCTGGATCAGCTGGCGCTCTTCTTCCCGGTCGCTGGTCAGGGCGATCCGGATCGCCGCGGCGGCAGTGGTCTTGCTGCCGGCCGGTTCTTTCTCGCTCATGTCACGTCTCCTTTGTCGTAGACGTCGTATTCGTCCCAGACATGCTCCAGTTTATCCAGCTTGGCGGCGACAATCTCCTGGCGCCGATAGCCGATCGTCGCGATCAGGGCGTTGATCACGCTGAGCGGCGCGACCAGCGAGTCGACAAAGGAGGCCATGTCGCTGGGGGCCAGCAGGCAGACATCCGCGCTGGCGGCGATCGGGTTTTCCGCCTTGTCCGTAATCGCGATCACGGTGGCTCCTGTCGTGCGCGCGTATGCCATCGCCTTGATCGTCCGCTTGGAATAGCGCGGGAAGCTGATCCCGATAACCACGTCGCCGCTCTGGACAGACAGAATCTGCTCGAACATCTCGCTGACGCTGGTGGTATGGACGAGGCGGACATTATCGAAGATCAGGTTGAAGTAGAAGCCGAGAAAGGACGCCAGCGGCGCTGCCGACCGCACGCCGAGGATATAGATTTTGCCGGCGGCAAGGATCAGGTCAACCGCCTGGTTGAAGGACTGGCGGTCGATGCGCTCGTAGGTCCGCTTCAGCTTCTCCATGTCGGACAGCAGAACCGAACCGAGAATATCGTCCTTCTCGCCCATCCTGGCGGTCACCTTCATGCGCTGTACCGAGGTCAAACGCCCCTTCAGCTCTTCCTGCAGCGCCTTCTGGAAATGCGGGTAACCCTCGAAGCCCAGTTCCATGGCAAAGCGGACGACGGTCGACTCGCTGACGCCTGCCTCCTCGCCGATCCGGGCTGCCGTGATGTAGGCGGCGTGCTCGTAGCGGCCGAGGACGAAAGCCGCGATGGCTTTCTGACCTTTGCTCATCTTGGGTATCGCTTGCTCGATCCTGGTGATCAGGCTGGTCTTGCTGCCTTCCATCTGGCATTCCTCCCCTTTTGTTGACTGAAAAACCCGGCAGACCCGGCGCCGCTCCCCGAGAGAGCGGCGGCAGGCCTGGCCGGGCTTGCAACCCTTTCAGGAGCGATCAGGCTGGCTGATAACCTTTTTCAACACTGCCGACCTCGTCATCGACGAGATGGCGCTGGGCGCGCCGCCAGGCGAAGAACTTCTCCGCAACCTGCGGGAACATGCCATAGGTCAGCACGTCCTCTTCCTGCTCCACATATTCTGCTGCCTGGGCGCGAATTTTGTCAAGCTCGGGCTCGATCAGGTCCGCGGGACGGCAGGTGATCGGCGTTTCGTCGCCGAGGATCTTTTTTTGGATCGCGGCGTCGATCGGCGCCGGGGTACGGCCGTATTCGCCCTTGACCAGGGCCCGGGACTCTTTGGGCACCATCTTGTAGCGCTCGCCTGTGACGACGTTCATGACGGCCTGGGTGCCGACGATCTGCGAACTGGGCGTAACCAGCGGCGGATAGCCGAAATCTTTGCGCACCCGGGGTATTTCTGCCAGCACATCGTAGTACTTGTCTTCCTTGCCCGCCTGCTGCAGCTGGCTGACCAGGTTGGAGAGCATGCCGCCCGGCACCTGGTAGATCAGGGTGTTGACGTCAACGCCCAGCATCTTGGGGCTGATCAGGCCGCTGGCGACCCAGCGTTCACGCAGGCCGCGGAAGTGCTCGGCGACCTTGGTCAGTTTGACCAGGTCAAGCCCGGTGTCGAATTCGGTGCCTGCCAGGGTCGCCACGAGGGGCTCCGTCGGCGGCTGGGACGTGCCCATGGCCAGGGGGCTGATCGCGGTGTCCACGATGTCGCAGCCCGCCTCGATCGCCTTCAGGTAGGTCATCGAGCCGACACCGCTGGTGTAATGGGTGTGCAGCTCAATCGGGATGCTGAGCGTTTCTTTCATCGCCCTGACCATCGTGTAGGCTTCATAAGGCAGCAGCAGGCCGGCCATGTCCTTGATGCAGACCGAATCAGCGCCCATCTCCTCGAGCTGTTTGGCATCGGAGACAAACTTGTCGACCGAATGGAAGGGGCTGATCGTGTAGGCGATGCAGCCCTGGGCATGGCCGCCTTCCTTGCGGCAGGCCTTCATCGACTTCTCGATGTTGCGGAAGTCGTTAAGCGCGTCGAAAATGCGGATGATGTCGATGCCGTTGGCCACCGAACGGGCGACAAAGTGTTCGACCACGTCGTCGGCGTAGTGCTTGTAGCCGAGCAGGTTCTGACCGCGCAGCAGCATCTGCAGCTTGGTGTTCGGGCATGCGGCGCGGATTTTACGCAGCCGCTCCCAGGGATCCTCGTTGAGGAAGCGCATGGCGGTGTCGAAGGTCGCACCGCCCCAGCATTCCAGCGCGTTGTAGCCGACGGCGTCGAGGTCCTTCAGCGCGGGAAGCATGTCGTCAATCGTCATGCGGGTCGCGGCCAGGGACTGGTGCGCGTCGCGCAGGATCGTTTCGGTTATTTTAACTTTTGGCATGAGTTGTTGCTCCTCTCTCGGGATCACTCCAGGCCGACGAGCGGATCGCCGGCGTTGACTGATGCGCCCTTGCTGGTGCTGACACTGGCGACAACACCGTCGCGGGGCGCAACGATCTCGTTTTCCATCTTCATGGCTTCCAGGATGCACAGAACATCGCCTTTTTTGACCGCCTGGCCGGTTGAGACCAGGATGTTGAGGATCGTGCCCGGCATCGGCGCGGTGATCTTTTCAGAACCGGCCGTTGCAGGTGCCGCGGCCTTGGGTGCGGCGGGGGCTGCCGGAGCGGGCGCCGCCTTCGGAGCCGCCGGGGCGGCGGGCGTCTTGGGAGATGCTGGGGCAGCGGGGGTCGCGGCAGACACCGATCCCGCTTCTTCTACTTCGACTTCATAGGCAACGCCGTTCACTTTTATCACGTACTTTTTCATGTGTTTGACCTCCATCACGTTTCTCTTAATAAGCTGTCGTCAGCATGTCGAGGGCACTGATCAGGCGCGGCCGGGTAGCCGACGGCAGGATGACCTCGTCCACATGCCCGAGCGATGCGGCGACATAGGGGCTGGCAATCTCGTCTTCGTACTTGCGGACAAAATCGGTGCGAGCTGTGATCGGGTCAGCAGCCGCCGCGATGTCCTTGCGGTATATGATGTGCGCTGCCGTGTCCGCGTTGACGACCGCGATTTCAGCTGTCGGCCAGGCGTAAACCAGGTCTGTGCCGCAGCTCTTGCCGCTGAACGTGAGGTAGGCGGTCCCGATGGCCTTGCCGACGATGACGGCAAGGCGCGGGACATCGAGCTGGAGCATGGCCTCCATCAGGTCCGCACCGCTCTGGACCAGGCCGGCCCATTCGTCGGCCAGTCCGATCGTGTAGCCTTCGGCGTCGACAAACGTGACCAGGGGCAAATTGAGCTTTTGGCAAAGGCCGGCCAGGCGGACGGCTTTGGCCGCCATGGCCCGGTTGACGCGCCGCTCGGCCTGGGCCAGGATGCCGACGGTTCTGCCGCCAAGCAGGGCCAGGCCGGTGACCATGCCCGGCGCATGTCCGGCTGAAAGCTCGAGGAAACTGCCGGTGTCAACCGTCAGGTTCAGGACTTCGCGCATGTCATAGCCGTCGTCCAGGGTGGCGGCCAGCTCGTCGAGGCGAGCCTCGGTCCGGTTGGGGTCATCCGGGCCATCGACCGGCTGGATAAAACCCATGCCGCTGTCCGGTATATACTGCATCAGGAGCTTGATGATTCCGGCCAGTCCGGCTTCATCGGCAGCCGTCAGGCTGGCCAGTCCGGTCTTCACCGCGTGCACAGCCGCACCGCCGATATCGGCGGCCGCGATGCTCTTGTTTTCGTGAGCGGAAACAACCATCGGCCCGTTCATGAAAATGCCGGATCCCTTGTCGGCCATCAGGACAAAATCGCTGAGAGACGCGGCATATGCGGCGCCGCCGGCACACGGGCCGTACACCGCGGCGATCCGGGGCACGATGCCGGCCGACGCATTGAGGGACGCCAGCAGGTTGCCGAGGCCTTCAAGACCCATGATGCCCTCCTCGATGCGGGCGCCGCCCGTATCGTAAAGGCCGATGAAAGGAACCTGCGCGTCGCAGGCCATCTGCAGGGCCCGGGCTATTTTGTCCGCATGGGCTTTCCCGATTGAACCGCCGTGCACGTCCGGATCCTGGGCCGCCACATAGACCATTCTTCCGTCGATCGTGCCGTAGCCCATGACGACGCCGTCGCCGGCCGCTTTCGAACGCTCCGGTCCGAAGCTCAAGCCGTTCGCTGTGACCAGGGACTCCAATTCGACAAAACTATCCTGATCCAGGAACTGCCCGATGCGCCGCCGACAAACGTCTGATCCGGCTCGGGCAGTGTCCATGGAAGCTCGCTTTGCGGTATACCCGGTCATTTTCTCTCGAGATCCCATTCATTTCACCTCATTAACACATGCGTTGCTGTTGGTCTTCTGATGGACAGATGACACAAGTCGAACGTCCACCGCATATGATTATAATTTAAGCCCGGCAATAGATCAACCAAAAGAAAGCGACTTGATCATTTTTTCTTATCCTTTTTTCAGATCAGGCCCTTTATATGGCCCGGGTCTGCCCGGGTTTGTGCAGAAGATCATCAGGAAAACGGCCACCGGCGAAATCAGGTGAACCGATAGCATCAAAAAACATCATGGCGATCCAGCCTGCCAGCGCCAAACCGTCAATCGGGAAAAACGGTTGTCCGAAGATGGTATAATCAGCCGTGGTGCGACCTGAGGTCGCCGTGATAATCCAGATAAGCTCAGGCGGATCATATTAATGGCAGGTAAAGGATGGACTGACATGGAAGAAAAGTACGCCATCTGCATGGCTGGGACGACCCATTTCGATCCGGTATGGCTGTGGACCTGGGATGAAGCGATGGCCTCCATTCGATCGACCTTGCGTTCAGCACTGGAGCGAATGAAGGAGGAACCGGAATTTATCTATTCTTTCAGCTGTCCGCCCGTATTTGAATGGATCAAACATACAGATCCTGCCTTGTTCAACGAAATTTGCCGCAAGGTGAAGGATGGAAAATGGGAGTTGGTTGAAGGCTGGTGGGTTCAGCCCGATTGCCATGTGGCTTCAGGCGAAAGCTACGTTCGGCACGGTCTTCACGGGCAAAGATACCTGCAGGACCATTTCGGGATGCGGTCAAGATCTTGTTTTAACACGGACAGCTTTGGACATAATATCATGCTGCCTCAAATACTGAAAAAAGCAGGGATTGACTATTATGTGTTTGGCAGGCCGTCAGAAAGTGAAATGAAATTGCCCGGTCCGTTATTCAGATGGCAAAGTCCGGACGGCAGCGCCGTGCTCGCTTACCGGTGTGGCGGAGATGGTGCGAATTCGTTTTCGACGGCACTGGACCAGGATGCGTATGAGGCTGGCAAAAGGCTTCAAACGCTCGGCCATGATGTGCTTATGCTTTATGGCGTGTCGAATCATGGCGGTGCACCGACGAAAAAGTCTATGCAGCAGATCAACAGCCTTATTATGGACAGCAGAAAAGGCTTTGATGTGACCTATACACGAGTAGACAGGTATTTCGACAGACAGCGAGACCGGGACATGCCATCGGTCAACGATGAATTGATGGTAACGGCATTTGGTGTCTTCAGCAATCATACCGAGATCAAGAAAAATAACAGGATAGCTGAATATGCTCTTTTGAGTGCCGAAAAAGCCGCGAGCCTGGTCAAAATAGTGTACGGCGAACCCTACCCGAAAGACAGGCTGATGCCGTGCTGGCGGGATCTGCTTTTCAATCAGTTCCACGACATTATCGGCGGGGCATGTATTAAATCCGCCTACTTTGACGCGAGAAACCTGCACGGGAGGGTTATCCAAGGCGCATCTGAAGTCCTTCACTTCTCTCTTCAGTGCATGACCAAAGATATCGATACCGCAAAAGAAGGATTTCCGGTCGTCGTATGGAATCTGAATGCCTTTGATGTATCCGTCCCCATCGAGGCTGAACTCCAATGGGCCTGGGAGTTTGATTGGTACAAGGGCCCGTTGACCATTGCAGGTTCAGATGGAACAGCGATCCCGAACCAGATCATCAAGGAGCACTCCGTCCTTCCCGGTTTCCGATCCAGGTTCGTATTTGCGGCAGATATTCCGTCTTTCGGGTACCGGACATTCTTTGTCCGGCAGGAGAAACAGCCCGACCCGTTCGAAGCAAAGATGAAGGCGGATCATACGGCCTTGGAAAGCGGCAAGTATCGCATCAAGATATGCCGGAAGACAGGATGCATCGAATCGATCGTTGACCGGGTCACCGGCAGGATCGTTTGCGCAGATGCCGCCAAACCGGTCGTAAGGGCAGACGCTGGCGACACATGGGCCTTTAATGTACAAGGGTACGGCGAGGTATCGGGCAGCTTCAGGCTTATCTCATCCGAGCTTCTTGAGAACGGCCCCATAAGGTCGGTCATCCGGACAAAAGCGGCATTCGGCAGCTCGGTTATCGAACAGGATATCGTGTTATACGCGGACAAGGACATCATCGAAGGCCGTTTCAAGGTTTTTTGGCGTGAACAGCATAAGGTGCTGAAGCTTTCGTTTGATCCGCTGATCGCAGACCCTGATGTGACCGCGTCTGTGCCGTACGGTTCGATCAAGCGACAAAACGACGCCAGGGAAATGCCCGTCGGTGAATGGCTGGATGTTTCAGAAAAAAGCAGAGGCGTATCCGTTATCGGCGACAGCTTCTTTGCCTATGATGTCACCGGTGCGGTTATCAGTATGACCGTGTTGCGAAGCCCGATCCACGGGCACCTTACCTGGCAGGACCCGATCGATCCCGACGCGGCGTATGATTATGTTGACCAAGGTGTTCGGGAAGGCAAATGGAGGCTCATCTTCCATGACGGGGATTGGAGACAAGCGAAAATCCCTCAACAGGCCGCTCTTTTCAACAACCCGGTCATCACGGTCAATGAGGCCAATCACACAGGAACAGGTCCCTGTGACAGGTCATTCGTACGCATTGACGGAAAATCAAGCATACTGACTGTTTGCAAAGAATCGGAGGAGCAGGAGGATCTCGTGATGAGACTTGTAGAATACGCGGGCAGACATGACCACGTTAAGATTGAGATGCGTCCGCTCAAGGCCTTCGAGCTGTCTATGGAACCTTGGGAGATAAAAACCTTGCTGCTGAAAAAGAACACGGCTGAAATAAAGGAAGTCAATCTGCTGGAAGAATAGCACAGAAAGACGCGAATTTTCTTGTCTTTTTTCGGGCAACCCCTTTTCAGGCCATGTGTTTGTCTGGTATAATTGGTCTGACCACCTGACCATATCTGTGAGGAGGCTGCGCGTGAAAATCGATCCGGTCAGCACCCGACGTCTTTACCAGTCCGTCATGGACCAGTTCATCCAGTTGATATCCTCCGGTCAGCTGCAACCCGGCGACAGGCTGCCGGCCGAACGCGACCTGGCCGAACGCTTCGCGGTCAGCCGCGCGTCGATCCGGGAAGCGTTTCGCGTTCTGGAGATCATCGGCCTGATCGAGATCCGCCCGGGCGGCGGCACGTTTGTCACCAATCTCAACATCGGCCCCTTCATCAAGACCATCGCCCCGTTGTTCATCCGCCAGGCGAGCATCGAACAGGACTTGCTCGATTTCCGGCTCCTGATCGAAGCGGAGGCGGTCCGCATCGCGGCGGACAAACATCTGCCGTCCGGCCTGTCGGATCTGAAAAAGGCGCTGGCGGCTATGGAACAAGCCATCGAGGACGACGCGCCCGACCTTGGCGCTGAAGCGGACATCCTGTTCCACCAGGCCGTTTTCGCCTGTTCCGACAATTATGTCCTGGCCAAGGCCGCCGAATGCGTCGCCTGCCTGCTCGAAAATTCCGTCCGGCTCAACCGGGCCCGGATCATCAAGGACTCCAGCCAGGCGCGCGCGCTGCTGGATCAGCACCGCAGCATCCTGGCGGCTATCGAAGCCCGCCAGGGCATGCTGGCGGCCCAGGCGATGAGCCAGCACCTGGAATTCGCCCAAGCCACGCTTCTTGCCGACCCGGCGTCGGCAAAACCTCAAACGAACGGAGACAGCCAATGAACATCCTTGTCTGCATCAAGCAAGTGCCCAGTTCCACGCAGGTGACCGTCGACGAGAAGACCGGCGTCCTCAACCGCAACGGTGTCGAAAGCAAAATGAATCCGTACGACCTGTTCGCCATCGAGGCCGCTCTGCAGCTGCGCGAACAGGCGGGCGGCACGGTCACGGCCCTTTCCATGGGGCCGCCCCAGGCCAAGAGCATCCTCGAGGAGGCGCTGGCCATGGGTGCCGACCAGGCTTGTCTGCTCTCCGACCGCCGGTTTGCCGGAGCCGATGTCGTGGCGACCAGCTATACGCTGTCGCAGGGCATCCGCCACCTGGGCGTATTTGACCTGATCATCTGCGGCAAGCAGACTACCGACGGCGACACGGCCCAGGTCGGCGCTGAAATCGCCGAGTTCATGGATCTGCCGCACGCGGCCAATGTCACCTCGATCGGCGCCATCGGGCCGGACCACCTGCTGATCGATGTCAACCTGGAACAGATCGTGCAAAAGCAAAAGATCCTCCTGCCCTGCCTGCTCACGGTCGAGAAAGACCTGAACATGCCGCGGCTGCCCTCCTACCGGC
Organism: Clostridiaceae bacterium; assembly: GCA_012523135.1. Lineage (GTDB taxonomy): Bacteria > Bacillota > Clostridia > Saccharofermentanales > UBA5734 > JAAYBY01. The sequence continues at coordinate 104,988 of JAAYJD010000106.1, read as the reverse complement.
GCATGCTCGCCCGCCGCGACGATCAGGTCCAGGTCCTGAGCCTGGCGGATTTCACCGACCAGGACGAACGCCACTACGGCCTGGCGGGTTCGCCGACCCAGGTGGAGCGCATCTTCCCGCCGGTGCACGAGCATGAGAAGCACACCACCAGCGGCGACGCGGACCATGTTGCCGGCGAACTGCTCGCCCTGCTGCTCCGCCTGAAAGTGACCCCGGCACAGACGGCCTGCGAAATCCGCTAGGCTGCAGGATGGCCAAACGACGATACGAGGGACAACCATCATGAAAAAGCTGGTTATACACAACGACAAGATCGATGAAAAAGCCGCCCAGGCCCTGCAGGATATCTGCCCGTTCCAGGCGCTGGTCATGAGCGGCGGGCAGCTGACCGTCAACGCGGCCTGCAAGATGTGCGGCATCTGCGTGCGCAAGGGGCCGCCCGGCACGATCACCCTGGAGGACATCCCCGAAGATCTGATCGACAAGTCGGCCTGGCGCGGCATCGCCGTGTTCGCCGATCTGTCCGAAGGCTGCCTGCATCCGGTCACGCTCGAGCTGCTGGGCAAAGCCCGCGCCCTGGCCGACCAGATCGGCCATCCCGTCTATGCGCTGCTGCTCGGCTCGGATACCCGCGCCCAGGCCCAGGAGCTGCTGCATTACGGGGTCGATACCGTCTTTGTCTATGACGACCCGGTTCTGGCCGACTTCCTGATCGAGCCCTATACCGCGGCAGCGGCCGACTTCATCACCCGGATCCACCCGACCGCCATCCTGGTCGGCGCGACGCTGGCCGGCCGCTCGCTGGCCCCGCGCATCGCCGCGCGCTTCCGCACCGGCCTGACCGCCGACTGCACGTCGCTGGAAATCAAGCCCAACACGGACCTGGTCCAGATCCGGCCGGCCTTCGGCGGCAACATCATGGCCCGGATCGTCACCCAGAACAACCGCCCTCAGCTCTGTACGGTCCGCTACAAGATCTTCAACGCACCGCCCCGCCAGATGCAGCCCGGCGGCGAGATCCGGATGCTGGAACTGCCGGAGGCGGCCCGCCGTAGCCGGGTCACGGTGCTGGACGCCGTGCCCAAGGACACCGGGATCGACCTGACCCAGGCAGAGACGATCATCGCGGTCGGACGCGGCGTCAAAAGCCAGAAGGACCTGCCCCTGATCGAAGCGCTGGCCGCCCGGATCGGCGCCAAGCTCGCCTGCACGCGCCCCCTGGTCGAGAACGGCTGGTTCGACCCGCGCCAGCAGATCGGCCTGAGCGGACGGACCGTCAGCCCCAAGCTGATCATCACGATCGGCATTTCCGGTTCGGTCCAGTTCGTGGCCGGCATGAAGGGTGCCGAAACCATCGTCGCGATCAACATCGATCCCCTGGCCAGCATCTTCCAGGTCGCCCACCACGCCTTCATCGGCGACTGGTATGAGCTCTTGCCCCGCTTGCTGGACGTGCTGGTCCCATCTGGTGACGCCCGCGTACAGCCGGGCACATGATGAAAGGAGATATGCCGCATGCAATCAGCAACACAATTGTTGGCAACGGCCGAATCTATCTACAAGGTGACCGGGCCGGAAGACATCGCCTGGTTTGAGGAGCGCTTCCCCGGGGACCGTGTCCTGGCCGGCAGCGCGATCAGCGAGGACTACAGCCACGACGAGATGGGCACGGTCTCCCGCGCCCCGGACATCCTGGTCAAGCCGGTCAGCACGGAAGAAATTGCCGCCGTCATGGCCTATGCCAGCAGCCAGCGCCTCCCGGTGGTCGTGCGCGGCTCGGGAACCGGCCTGGTCGGCGGCTGTGTGGCGATCAAGGGCGGCATCCTGCTCGATACGACCCTGATGAACCACATCCTGGAAGTCGATCACGAGAACCTGACGGTGACGGTCGAACCGGGCGTGCTCCTGATGGATCTGGCGGCACATGTCGAGGCCCAGGGCCTCTTCTACCCGCCCGACCCCGGTGAGAAGTCGGCCACCATCGCCGGCAACATCAGCACCAACGCCGGCGGCATGCGCGCCGTCAAGTACGGTGTGACGCGCGACTACGTGCGGGCCCTCACGGTCGTGCTGCCCAGCGGCGAAATCGTCGAGCTGGGCAGCAAGGTCGTCAAGAACAGCTCGGGCTATGCCTTGAAGGACCTGATGATCGGGTCAGAGGGGACGCTGGGCATCATCACCAGGGCTGTGCTGCGCCTGCTGCCGCTGCCACCTAAACGCGTCAGCATCCTGGTCCCCTTCGCCCGCATGGAGACGGCTCTGGAAACCGTGCCTAAAATCATCCAGTCCAAGGTCCTGCCGACCGCGGTCGAATTCATGGAGCGTCAGACGATCCTGTTTGCCGAGGAGTACCTGGGCAAGCGGTTCCCGGACACATCGGCGCCGGCCTACCTGCTGCTGACCTTCGACGGTGCCAGCCAGGAAATCATCGACCAGTCCTACCGCACCATCGCCGACCTCTGCCTGGCCTGCGGCGCCCAGGATGTCCTGATCGTCGATACCGAGGAGCGCCACCAGTCGGTCTGGAACGCACGCGGCACCTTCCTGGAGGCCATCAAGGCCTCGACCACCGAAATGGACGAGTGCGACGTCGTCGTGCCCCGCAACCGGATCGCCGAATTCATCACCTTCACCCACGAGCTGGCCGAACTGCTGCAGATGCGCATCCCCAGCTTCGGCCACGCCGGCGACGGCAACCTCCACGTCTATGTCTGCCGGGACGATCTGGACGAGGCGACCTGGCAGGCCAAGCTCAGCCAGGCCTTCGATGCCATGTACGCCAAGTCCGTCGCCTTCGGCGGGCTGGTGTCCGGCGAACACGGGATCGGCTATGCCAAAAAAGGATACATGCAAAACCAGTACGGACCTGTCCAGACGCGCCTGATGAATGACATCAAAGCCGTTTTCGACCCGCTGAACATCCTCAATCCGGGGAAGATCTGCCAGTAGGCGGTTCCCCGCCGTCCTCCTCGCCAAAGATGGCCTCGGAGACGGCGATCACCGTCTTGGCCGGCAAATAGCCCTTGACGAGATCATCGTCAGGGGTTTTTTGCGTCTTTTCGGCTTCATCGCCGGGCACATAGGCCTGGACCAGCTGGTCGATGGTCATCTGGCGGTCGCTGGTGCCCGAAGCTTCTTCGAGCGACGATTCCAGGTCACGCAGCGTGCCGTACATCAGCATTTCCATGGGGGGCAGTTCCTTGACCGAGCGCAAGCCGAAATCCTGGAGAAACTGCTCCGTCGTCGTGTACAGGATCGGGCGGCCCGGCGTATCCAGGTGGCCGGTCTCCTGAATCAGGCTGCGCTCCACCAGCCTGGCCATGATGCTGTCGCTGTTGACCCCGCGCACAGACTCGACCTGGGCGCGGGTTACGGGCTGGTTGTAGGCGATGATCGCCAGCGTCTCGTAGGCGGCCTGGGAGAGCGGCGGCCGCTGGCGGGGCTGGAAAAGCCGCTGCAGCACCGTTTTCAGCTCCGGCTTGGTGGCCAGAAAAAAACTGCCTTCGACTTCGCGCAGCAGCAGCCCGCGCTGCCGGTCGTGCTCCAGGCGCCAGGCCAGCGTGTTGAGGATGCCTTTGAGCACGGTCCCTTCCAGTCCGGTGACCTGGGCCAGCCTGTCCAGCGGCAGCGGATCGCCGCTGACAAACAGCAGGGCCTCGATCGCCGCCGCGGCATCCTCAAGGGGCAACTGGAAATCGTCGCCGCCGGCCTCCATGTTCTCCGGCATCAGCTCCGCGGCCGTTTGTTGGCGCAATCTGCCCTGATCTTCAGTCATAGGCTTTCTCCTCGATGGCCAGGGCAGGCAGGCTGTCGAAACGCTCGGACGCGTCATGGGCGGCCAGGCTGTTCTGCTCGATCAGGATAACATCGAACGGACGGTCCTGGCGGACAAGGACACGATTCAGCCGCAGCAGTTCCAGCAGCGCCAGGAACGCGGTCACGCGCTCGGTGCGGCTCGTCTGGTGGTCGGGAAACAGCTCGCTGAAAAAGACACGCGTCTTGGTGCCGATCGCCAGCCAGATCTGGCGCATCTTATCTTTGACCGAAACCTTTTCGCGCTTCAGGATGTGTGTCATCCGCTCACGCTGGTCCTGGAAACGGCTGCGGTTCTGGCGGGCCAGGTGCTGGCAGGCTTCCAGGAACAGGTCCCAGTTAAGCCGGCCGGGGTCGGCCAGCAGGTTCAGGCCCAGGCGGCCGGGCGGTTCCGGCAGCTTGAGCCGCGCTTCGCGATAGTGCTCGTGCCGTTTCTTCAACTCGGTGGCCAGGGTTTTGCAGCGCCGGTACTCGAGCAGCTTCAGGACCAGTTCTTCCCGCGGGTCGGCTTCATCCGGCGCATCCGCCTGGCTGCGGCCAGGCAGCAGCATGCGCGACTTGATGTGCAGCAGGGTCGACGCCATGAGCAGAAAATCGCTGGCCAGATCCATGTCCAGCTCATCCAGGCCCGCCAGATAGGTCAGGTACTGGTCGGTGATCTCAGCGATCGGAATGTCGTAGATATCCACCTTGTTTTTTTCGATCAGGTGGATCAGCAGATCGAGCGGTCCCTCGAACTGGCTTATTTTCAGTTCTGGCGGACGAACCTCCGCGGCAGCGGCCATCTCAAGTGCCCAGGTTCATCGCCCGGCGCGTCTCGGCCAATGTCGCAGCCGCTTGGGTCCGCGCCTTGGCCGAACCGGCGGCGATCAGCGCCTGCAGGCCGCTTTTGTCCTGCAGCAGACGCGCCCGCTTGGCGTGAATCGGCTCATGGAAAGCCAGCAGTTTCTCCTGGAGCTTCTTCTTGCAGGCGACACAGCCGATCGTGCCGGCCCGGCACTGGTCGCCGATGTCGTCGACCTCGTCCGGGCTGAAGATTTTATGGAAGGCATAGACCGAACAGACCTCCGGATGGCCGGGGTCGTTCTTGCGGATGCGGGCCGGGTCCGTCACCATGCTCATGACTTTTTTCCTGACCACGTCAGGCGGATCGGCAAACGAGATGGTGTTGTTGTAGCTCTTCGACATCTTGCGCCCGTCCGTGCCCGGCAGCACGCGCGATTTGGTCAAAAGCGGCTGGGGTTCGGGGAAAACCGGCCCGTAGAGGAAATTGAAGCGCCGGGCGATTTCCCGAGTCAGTTCCAGGTGCGGCAGCTGGTCTTCGCCGACCGGCACGAAATCAGCCTTGTAGGCCAGGATGTCGGCGGCCTGCAGGCAGGGATAGCCGAGGAAGCCGTAGGTCGTGATGTCCTTGTCCTTGAGCTGGCTGAGCTGATCCTTGTAGGTCGGACAGCGTTCCAGCCAGGGCAGCGGCGTCAGCATGGAAAAAAGCAAGAACAATTCGGCGTGCTCCATGACCTGCGACTGCAGGAACAGCACCGACCGCTCCGGATCGAGGCCGCAGGCCATGAAGTCGGCCATCAGGCTGATCGTATACTCGGGCAGACCGGCCGTGTCGGCATAGCCGGTGGTCAGGGCGTGCCAGTCCGCGATGAAAAAGTGGCAGTCGTAGCTGTCCTGGAGCCGGACCCAGTTTTCCAGGGCGCCGAAATAGTTGCCCAGGTGAATGTCGCCCGTCGGACGCGCCCCGCTCAGAATGATTTTTTTGCTCATCTTCTCCTCCTCGATTGTGACGGTGCCGCCGTCAGGCAGCCAGCCCGATCAGGCGCCAGAACCAGCTGAAAAACAGCTGCAGCGGCAGCCAGATGGCCTGCTCAAACGGCCAGGCGACCCAGGACAGCACCTGGGTCAGGATGCCGCGGCCGAATATGATCAAAACCAGAAACGCGATCCCGATGTAGCGCTCATAGGACATCAGGCGGTAGTAGACGGCGTTGGGCAGGACGGATCCGAACACCTTGAAGCCGTCCAACGGCGGAATCGGCAGCAGATTGAAAACCGCCAGGATCAGGTTGGCGCCATAGAGCATCTGCAGCAGCGCGATCAGGATCCCGAACAGCTGGCTCTGATCCTGCCCGGTCGCGGCCCCGATTGTGAACAGGACAAACAGCAGCAGCGCGCTGGCCGAAGCCAGGATCAGGTTGGACAGCGGTCCGGCGACCGAGGTCAGCAACAGGCCGCGCTTGACCGTGACCCGGCTGGTGAAGCGCGCCGGGTTGATCGGGACCGGGCGGGCCCAGCCGATGCCGCCGATCAAAAACATCAGCGAACCGATCGGGTCCAGGTGGGCCAGGGGGTTCATGGTCAGCCGGCCCTGCAGCGCGGCCGTATCGTCTCCGAGCCGGTACGCCGCCCAGGCGTGCGCCATCTCGTGGAACGAGAGCGACACGCACAGCACCAGGATCCGGATCAGGAAGTCCTGCAGATTGAACGAACTGAATAAGTTCATAAACCCGCCGACGGGAACAAGCGGCATTGTCTCTTCTCCTCTTGCTGCCAATCACGGGCAGCCCAGTTTTCATTATACCACGGCCGGCCGGTGTCAGCGGCCCGGTACCTGTTCGACCGACAACGTGCAGCGCTCACCGTTCAAGTCCCACGCACGGCTGTTCGGGCCGCTACCGGGCTCGATGCGCACCGCCAGCACGTCTTCGGCGATCCGCTCGGCGTGACGGTCCAGGATCGCGGCGATCCGCTCGCTGCCCTGGTGGCGCAGGACGATGCGGTCCGAGATATCGAAATCGCTTTCCTTGCGCATCGTCTGGACCTTGCTGATGATCTCGCGCACAAAGCCTTCCTCGATCAATTCAGGCGTCAGCCGGATGTCGAGGGCCACGGTCAGGCCGTGATCCTGCTCGACCGCCAGTCCTTCCGGCTGGACGGTCTCGATGATCAGGTCTTCCTCGGACAAGGTGTACGTGGCACCGTCGAGTACGATTTCAATCCGACCGCTCGCGCGCAGCTCGCGCATCGCCGCGCGTCCGTCCAGCTGGCAGAGCGTTTCGCTGACCTGCGGCAGCAGCTTGCCGAAACGGCGGCCCAGCAGGCGCAGCTGGGGCTTGAAGCGGTAATCGACCAGGTCTTCGCTCGAATCGAGGAATTCGACCCGGCGCACATTGAGTTCGTCGGCTACCAGCGCCTGGTAGGTCTCAGGCAGCGGAGCGGGCGCCGCATAATAGAGGGCGGCCAGCATCTGGCGGTTCTTCATGGCGGCGGTGTTGCGCGCCGCCCGGCCCAGCACGACGATGTCGAGGACTCCGGCCATGTGCTTTTCCAGCGCCTGGTCGATCAGCTGCTCATCGGCGGCCGGGTAGTCGCACAAGTGGACGCTTTCCGGGGCATCCGGCCGGTGGCTCAGGACAAGGTTGCGGTAAATCGAATCGGTCATGAACGGAACAAAAGGCGCAGACAGGCGCGTCAGGGCCTCAAGCACCGTGTACAACGTCATGTAGGCGTCGATCTTGTCCTCGTTCATGTCGGCCTGCCAGAAGCGTTCCCGGCTGCGCCGCACATACCAGTTGGACAAGTCGTCGCTGAACGATTGGATAGCACGGGCGGATGTCGTGATGTCATAATTTTCCAGTCCGCGGTCGACGCTGCGGATCAGGGAGTTGAGCCGGCTGAGCACCCAGCGGTCCAGGGCGCCCAAACGGGACGGAACCAGCGCGTAGCGGGTGGGATCGAAGCCGTCGAGCCGCGCATACATGATGTAGAAGGCATAGGTGTTCCAGAAGGTGCCCATAAACTTACGCTGCGCCTCGCTGACCGCTTCGGGTGAAAAGCGCGACGGCAGCCAGGGCGCGCTGGCGGTATAAAAATACCAGCGCACGGCATCGGCGCCCTGCTTGTCGAGCACGGCCCAGGTATCGACCACATTGCCCTTGTGCTTGGACATCTTCTGCCCGTTCTTGTCCTGGACCAGGCCCAAGACGATGACATTGCGGTAGGGCGAGGCGTCAAAGAGGACCGTGCCCAGGGCCATCAGGGTGTAGAACCAGCCGCGCGTCTGGTCGAGCGCCTCGGAGATGAAGTCCGCCGGGAAGTTCTGCTCGAACAGCTCCTGGTTCTCGAAGGGGTAGTGCCACTGGGCGAACGGCATCGAGCCGGAGTCGAACCAGCAGTCGATTACCTCACTGACGCGGGTCATCTGGCCGCCGCATTGCGAACAGCGCAGGTGGACCTGGTCGATGTAGGGTTTGTGCAGCTCGATGTCGTCCGGGCAGTCGTCCGACAGGCTTTTCAGCTCGGCGATGCTGCCGACCAGGTGCCGGTGGCCGCAGTTGCAGGTCCAGATCGGCAGCGGGGTGCCCCAGTAACGTTCGCGGGAGATGCCCCAGTCGATCACGTTCTCGAGGAAATTGCCGAACCGGCCGTCCCGGATGGTTTCGGGGATCCAGTTGACCGTCGCGTTGTTCTTGAGCAGGTTGTCGCGCACGGCGGTCATGCGCACGAACCAGGAGTCGCGCGCATAATAGATCAGGGCGGTGTCGCAGCGCCAGCAGAACGGATAGCTGTGCTCATACGGCATCGTCTTGACCAGGAGCCCTTCCCGGCGCAGGCGCTCGATCAGGCCCTTGTCCGCGTCTTTGCAGAACTGGCCGGCAAAGTCACTGACCTCCGGCGGCATGGTGCCGTCTTCGCGGACCAGCTGGACAAACGGCAGGTCATAGCGGCGGCCGACGCGGGCGTCGTCTTCACCGAAGGCCGGTGCGATATGCACGATGCCGGTGCCGTCTGACAAAGTCACGTAGGTGTCGGCCGTGACATAAAAGGCTTTTTTGCCGCTGTCGGCAACGACCTGGCGCGCATATGGAAACAGCGGTTCGTAGGCGGTTCCCTCCAGCTCGCGGCCCCGCATGCGCCGGAGGATCCGGTGCGGGCCGCCCAAGACCTGCCCGACCAGGCTGCCGGCCATGTAATAGCGCACCTGGCGCGGGCTGCCGTCCAGGTCCTGGTCAAACTCGGCCAGCACGTATTCCTCGTCCGGGTTGACGCACAGCGCGACGTTGGACGGCAAGGTCCAGGGCGTCGTCGTCCAGGCGGCCAGGTAGGTGTCCGCCTCGCCGCTCACGCGGAAGCGGACAAAAATCGAGGTGTCCGTGACATCCTGGTAGCCCTGGGCGACTTCATGGCTGGACAAAGATGTGCCGCAGCGCGGGCAATACGGGACGATCTTGTGCCCTTTGTAGAGCAGGCCCTTGTCCCAGATCTGGCGCAGCGCCCACCATTCCGACTCGATGTAGTCGTTCTCATAAGTGATGTAGGGATCATCCATGTCCGCCCAGAAACCGACCCGGTCCGACATCTGCTCCCATTCTTTTTTGTATTTCCAGACGCTTTCGCGGCACTTGCGGATAAAGGGCTCGACGCCGTAAGCCTCGATCTGCGGCTTGCCGTTGATGCCCAGCTGCTTCTCGACTTCCAGCTCGACCGGCAGGCCGTGCGTGTCCCAGCCGGCTTTGCGCAGGACATGCTTGCCTTTCATCGTCTGGTAGCGCGGGATGATGTCCTTGATGACGCGGGTCAGGATATGCCCGATGTGCGGCTTGCCGTTGGCGGTCGGCGGCCCGTCATAGAACGCGAACGTCGGGTTGCCGGCGCGCTGCTCGATCGTTTTCTTGAAGATGCCGCGCGTCTGCCAGAATTCCAGGATTTCCTTTTCCCGGTCGACGAACCCCATGTCTGTCGCAACTTTTTGATACATCTTAGCCTCCTCAGTCTGGTCGCACCTGTTCGCGGCTCCCGGCAAAAAATAAAGCGCCCCTGTCGGGGCGCCAAAGGCGCGGTACCACCCGGACATGCGCAAATGGAATACATCTGCCATCTCATTGCCGCTAACGGGGGCGCTGCCCAGGCAGCTCTGCCGGTCTTTCCTACTGGCCAGCGGGTTTGACCCTGCCGGGGTTTGTCAGACAGCTCGCGGATGATGTTCAGCCAGGCTCCGTTCTGTGCGCTTCCACCTGCCCGCACTCTCTGGAGAAGGTCACCAGGCTGCTTTCCGGTCGACGCTTTTATCGCCATGCACTTTCAATGAATTATAGCCGAAACCAGCCGGCCTGGCAACTGCTTCGCGATCCGGCATCAAGAGCTCATGGGGATCCAAGCGATTTTTGCAGCAGCTTGTCGCTCAACGGCTGCTCAGGCAGTCCAGATAGAAAGCTTGGATGTCTGCCATGATCGCGCGATCCAGTTCCTGGGCACGCGCGCGATCGACCGCCGCATAAAAGGTCTGGCGCACATCATAGGGAATGTTCTGTTCATGCTGGTCATACAGTTGGCGGTACGCCTGGTTGATGTCATCGATATAAGCCAGCGCATCGGCCGATCGAAAAAGGTTGTTATGCCCGTTGCGGCCCGGTTGATCACGGATCAGCAGATGAACATTGGCCGGCGGATCCTGACGCACTGCCGCCACGATGGAACTGCCGGCAAACTGGACCATTTCGTCTTCGGTACCGTGGATCAGCAAAACCGGAACATCGCTTGCCCGGATGGCGTCATCGGCTGACCATGACGCAACGGAACCATACAAAATCCGCTGGTACAGCCAGAGGTAGGGCATCTGCATGTAAATGAAAGGCCCCATCATGCGCCGTCCCTGTTCGAAAACCATCTCATTGGCATTGTTGGTACCGGCCACAGAGACGACGCCCTGGATATCGTGATCGGAATGCAGGATGCTGGCCACAGCGTAACCGCCCCAGCTATGCCCGAACAGCAGCCGCGGCAACCCTGACAGGTCTTCTTGTGCGCCGATATACGTCAATAAGGCGTCAAGATCCAGCAACGCTTGCGGAAAACCGCGCGTCGTGCGGCCTTCACTGTCAAAACTGCCGGTCGCGTCAAAGGCCAGCACGCGCCAGCCGTGATCCACGAACCAGATGATTTGCGGCAGATAGCTGTCTGCACCGCCGCCGATGCCGTGGGCAACGACAACCAGGCCGCGGTCATGGTCCTGACCGTACAGGTAACCTTGCAGCTTATTGTCCCCTGACGTGAAAGAGAACAGCTGACGCGGATACGCCTCTGCCAGGTCTTGATAGCGCAGGCCGGCCATGACGGTTTCGTCATGCCTGTCATAACGCAAAAACTGGCTGTCATAGATCAATTTGCTAACGACCAGGGAGACCAATGAAAAGAGCAAAACAGCCATGACGACGCCGGACAGGATGCGTTTGCCGCTTTTTGTACGCTTTTTCATGTTCATGAATCTTGTGTCGCGGCTTCTTTGCCGCGGCTTCTTTGCCCGAGCTGCTCAATTTTCTTTTTCAGCGTGCCGATCCGGCCGAGCGCTGACAGCGCAAAGGCAACCGGCGCTAATAAGCCAACATGCTCCATGATCTATCCTCCTGCCGCCCCAAGGCTCTCGGGTTTTGTATCCGGGGCTTCCCGTGATCGTTGCCTGCTATGATACGACACAATCCGCCAATGTTCCAGCCTGCCCGGTCCGTCCGTGTCCGTCGTTCGTGTTGCGCCTGCTCCGCTTCGGTGTTACGATGGAAAAAACGACGGAGGCGATGCATATGGCTTTGCTGCATACCCATTTCTTTTCAACCAGCCTTGGCCAGGCCTGCAGCCTGGATGTCATTCTGCCGGAAGCCCACCAGGGCATCGGAATCGATCCAGCCGGCCAAGCGGCGGATCCCGCTCCCCTGCCGGTGCTGTACCTGCTGCACGGCTTGTCTGACGACCACACCATCTGGCAGCGCCGGACCTCGATCGAGCGTTACGCCGCCTCCCGGCGCCTGGCCGTGATCATGCCGGCCGTGCATCGCAGTTTCTACACCGACCAGCAGACCGGCTATCCCTACTGGACGTTCGTCAGTGAGGAACTGCCCCGGGTAGTCCGCCACTTTTTCCACATTTCCGCCCGGCGCGAAGACACCTTTGCCGCCGGCCTCTCGATGGGCGGGTATGGTGCGCTAAAACTCGGTTTACGCTGTCCCGACCGCTTTGCCGCCGTCGCCAGCTTGTCCGGCGCCGTCGATCTGACCCATTTTCTCCAGTCGGACGACCCGGTCCGGGCTGCGGAAGGCCGCCTGATCTTCGGCTCGTACGATGCCTATCGCGGCAGCGATAACGACCTCGCGGCCCTGGCTGAAAAAACGGCCTCTTCCGGCCAGCCGAAACCCAAGATCTTCCTGGCTTGCGGCAGCGGCGATTTCCTCTACGACGCCAACCTGGCATTCCGGCCGCACTTGGAAAAGCTGGGTTACGATGTGGCCTGGTCTGAAAAAGCCGATGCCATTCATACCTGGTCCTATTGGGACGAGACGATCCAGCAGGTGCTGGACTGGCTGCCGCTCCAGGCAACGTGACTTCATGCGCAAGACCACCACAACGGCGCCTGTCCTGATCGGTTCCAGCCGGCTGAGCCGGCGCAGCCAGGCACCTGGCGCCGTGCGCGCCCGCCGCCGGACCGCTCTTGGGCTGTCACTGCTTTTTTTTCTGGTCATCTTGCCCGCCGGGCTGGCAGCCTGGGCTTTTGGGGTGGAACCCCGCCTGCTGACGGTCAGCCGGTACGATCTGACGTTGACCGATTTGCCTGCCTCGTGGGACGGCCGGGTGGTCGCTTTTTTCTCCGATGCGCACCTGGGACCCGCCTACCCGCCGGCACGGCTTGGCCAGGTGGCCGACCGCCTGGAGCAGGAAAAGCCCGCCCTGATCCTGTTCGGCGGCGACCTGATCGACAGCAAAACACCCCTGGACAGCGCATTTTCTGAAGAAGCCGCCGCGGTGCTGCGCCGCATGCAGGCGCCGCTGGGCCAGTTCGCGGTCGCCGGCAACCATGACAATCGCCTCAAAGCGGAATACCGCCACATGAAGGCACTGCTCGAAGCGGGCGGCTTCACGCTGCTCGACAACAGCTCGAGCGTGGTCGACGGCCTGTGGCTGGGCGGCCTGGCGGAAAGCTATTTCGGCCAGCCGGATATCGGCAGGACTTACAGTCCCGATGGCCTGATCGAGACATCTGACGAACCAGGCAGCCGGGACGGCCTGTTCCGCCTGCTCCTGATGCACCAGCCCGATTACGCCGCTGCCCTGCCGGCCGGCAGCGCCAGCTTGATCTTGTCCGGTCATTCGCACAACGGCCAGGTCACCTTTTTCGGCAAGCCGATCATCACGGTCCTGCAGGGACGGGAATGCCCGTTCGGCCATTACCAGCCGAACGGGCAAACGCACCTGGTTGTCTCGCGCGGCCTGGGCACGTTTGGTATCGCAGCCCGTTTCGGCGCGCCGCCGGAACTGGTCCTGATCACCCTGATGAAAGGCTGAATGTTTCTCCTGATCCATTAGCCAGCCAGGCGTCGGCTTTCCGCCCGGCCAACGCCCCGGCCCGCTCCAGGTACGCGTCGAGGCTGCGCGGGTTGGGAATCCGCTCGACGCGGCTGCCGCGCACGAGCTTGGTCATCGCGCCACTGCCCAGGCCGATCACGGATCTTTGGTCGCTCATCATGGCCACATTGTAGCGGCAGGCCTTGCCAGGTCGGGCAAAGCCGGTGTTTTCCAAGGCGCCGACAGTCTGTTTCTGGCGGTAGAGGTAATAAGGCGCGAGTCCGGCTGACGCCAAGGACCGGCGCGCCGCGGCCACGGCGGCCGCCCAGTCAGGCAGTTCAGCAGGGCCGGCTGCGGCAGAACAGACCAGCGCTTCATGCAGTGCCGAGCTGCGCTTGATCGCCAGGGCATGCAAGGTGAGGCTGTCCGGCTGCAGTTCAAGGGCCTGTCCCAGTGAATCGGCCAGGTCGGTCGGTGTTTCGCCCGGCAGGCCCGCGATCAGGTCCAGGTTCAGGTGGTCGAATCCCATCGCACGGGCCAGCTGCCAGGCCTCCACCATCTGGGCGACGCTGTGCCGCCGCCCGATGCGCGCCAGGGTCCGGTCCTGAAAGGTCTGCGGGTTGATGCACAAGCGGTTGACGCCGGCTGTTCTGAGCACTTCCAGGCGGGCTTCGTCGATCGTGTCCGGACGCCCGGCCTCGACCGTGAGCTCGGCATCGGCCGTGAGCGGTACCGAGGTCCGCACGGCGTCAAGCAGCCGCGCCAGTTGATCCGGTGTCAGGGTGGTCGGGGTGCCGCCGCCGAGGTAAAGTGCCGCTGCCGGTTGGGTTATCCGGCAAAAAAAGCCCCGGATCTCGTCGCACAAGGCCGCCAGATACGGTTCCAGCAGCGCCGCGCGGGACGGGGCTTCCCGCGTGATGAAGCTGCAATAGCTGCAGCGGGTCGGGCAGAACGGGATGCCGATGTACACCAGCAGGCTGTCCGGCGGAACCGTTTCGAGAACCCGGTGCTCGGCCTGTGCGGTTTCCAGGGCCAGGTCCGCTTTTTCCGGAGAGACAAACCAGTCGTCGACCAGCAGGCGCAGCGCCGTTTCCCGGTCCCGGCCGCCTGCCAGGCATTCGGCGGCGATCAGGGTCGGACGGATCCCGGTCAGGGAGCCCCAGGGGAAATGCTGCCCGGTCGCCCCGGCGAGGATCTGGTAGAGCTGGCGACGGCTTTCGCGGCGAGCCTTGCCGGCCGGTGCCCGGGCTGACACAACCCGCGCGCCGAGCCGTGTCTGGACCCAAACCGACTTTTCATCCGGCTCGATGCTGCAAGTCAGCTCAAGATCGGGACCGGCACAGACCAGGCGATCGCCCAGTTCCTGGACCGGTCCGCCAAAAAAGAGCCTGAGCAGGTCGGCCGCGCCGTAGCGGTCCTGCTGCCCGGACAATCTGAGTGTCACCATCGGCTTAGCCGGGGTTTGCCGTGCGGATCGCCGCTTCCAGCGTTCCGGCCGCTTGCTGCTGTTCGTACCAGGCCAGAACCAGATCGACCATCCGGCCGTAGCTGCGCACGCCGTCCTCCTGCAGGTTGGCCTGCAAATAGGCGTCGTTGACCTTGGTCGACGCCTCCTGGACAGGTCCCTCGAACTGCTTCCAGTAGCGCGCGGACGCATCCAGGTCGCGGCGGATGCCGTCGCCGAGCTTGACGGCCACCGCCTGGTAACGGTCCATGTCGACGCCGGCCAGGGCGTTCAGGGTGCGCAGGGCCGCGCCCAGCAGCACCGAATAGGCAAAATCGGGATTGTCGCTGTAAAGGCCGGTCAGGAATGCCAGAAAACCAGCCTCGTCCTCGCGGGCAAAGCCGCGGGTGTGGGCAATTTCATGCAGGGCCGTCTCAGGAATGCTGTGCTCGGGCACATCGATGTTGACATTGGATTCGACCAGCAGCGGCATGTAGAGGCCGGCGATGCCGGTATACGACCAGGTATGGGACAGGAGCACGCCCTTGGGCCTCAACGGTCCGCCGGACAACAGCGGATAGTCGTCAGCAGCGGCCGCGTAGGCGGCGGAAGCCGTTTTCAAGGTCCCCTGGATGCCCTGGCTTAAACGGAAGACGCCGTCGTCGTCCTCCTGTACCTTTTCGCGCAGCACGTTGGCTTGCCCGACCAGCCAGTCAGCGGTCTGGGCCAGGTCGGCGGCGGCACGCTCGCGGACCGGCAGCTGGAAAGACTGGGCGACCGGCATCCGGGCATAGTTCAGGCCATGCAGCAGCATAAAGGCCAGGTAGGCGATGCTGAGCGTCCAGGCGACGGCGCGCAGCAAACGGGCGGCGTAGAGCCCCTTGCGGCGTTGGCGGGACAGCCGGACCAGCCAGATGACCAGCAGCACGATTACCAGCGGGCCGCCGAACACGACAGCCGCTTCGGTCAGGGAAAACGGCACCAGCGAGGTCAGGAAGCTGAGCGGGCCTGCCAGATAACGGAACAGGCGCTGGCTGTGCAGCGTTTCCACGAGATCCGGGCGCGCAGCCAGCAGGCGCTGGGCCGCAAAGGCCGCCAGGGCCGGCAAGGGCCAGAGATACCAGCCCAGTTGATGCCCGATGTAGCGTTCGTTTTTCAGCCGCGTCATAACCTCACCTCGTCCCGCGTGCCAGGCGTGAGCCGGACAGGCACAATCCAATTTTATTGTACACGCGCGGTCTGACACCAATCAAGCAGCCAGGTTACCAATTGGTCTGGATTTTCGGCCAGCCGGGCGGCGCCGGCCCGGCGCAGCTCCGGTTCGTCGCGAAACCCCCATAAGACGCCGACCGGCAAAAAGCCCGCCCGCACAGCGGTCTCCATGTCTGTGCCGGAATCGCCGACCAGGACGCAGTTCGATGGCTGGCAGCCCAGCTGGCGCGCCAGCTCCAGCGCGATCGCGGGGTCCGGTTTGAGCGGTTCCCTGTCGCGCTGGCCCCTGACCACGGCAAAAGCCTGGTCCGGGAAAAAATGGCGGACGACCTGGTGTGTGAAATCGTCCGGCTTGTTGGACAGCACGCCGAAAGGCACCCGCGCCTCAGTCAACCGGCTTAGTGCCGCTTCTATGCCCGGATAGGGCTGCGAACAGGCGTGCCAGTTTTGCGCGTAATGGGCTTTGAACCGGCCGACCAGGTGGTCGGCCCGGGCGTCATCCGGCTCGAGCGGCATGCCCGAGGCCCGGCAGCAGCGCGCCATCAGGTTATGGGCGCCGGCGCCGACCAGCAGCCGGTAGTCCTCAGCCGGCAGAGCCGGCAGGCCGATTTCCTGGAGCGTACGGTTTGCCGCAGCAGCCAGATCCTGGATCGTGTCGACCAGGGTTCCGTCAAGATCAAAGAGAATCGCACAGGAAGCCAAGGGGTTCTCCTTTCAGCTTTCAGAGCAGACCCAGCGCCTGCAGGCCATACAGCAAAGCGAGCATCAGCGGCTGGTGCAGAACATAAATGATAAGGGAATGACGGCCAAGCAGCGCGAACGGGCTGCTGACCGCCCGCAGCCAGGCTGGCGCGCCCGGAAAGGCGCTGCAGCGGTCCTGGTAGACCCGCCGCCCGATCAGGGTGCCAACCAGGAAAAAGCCCAGCCAGGGCACCAGCGGCAGATAGTCGGCCATCGCGTAGTCCAGTTTTGGCGGCAGACCAAGCGGCAGCAGCCACCAGCTGCCGTGCTCCGCAAAAAAAGGCAGCAGCCAGGCAGCCCCCAAAACCACGGCGATCGCCAACAGCAAAAGCAGGTCGGCGCGGGCCTGGGAACGGTTACGGCGCCGCTCGGCGCGGGTCAGCCAGGCATAGAGCAAAATGCCCAGGGCGAGCAAGTGCAGCACGTTGAAATAGATGTAAAACGCCTGGCCGGTCAACGTCGACACCAGATAGGAGACCGCGGTCAGAGCCATGGAAACCAGCAGCAGGCGCAGGCCGCGTCGGGTGTTGCTGCGGGAAAACGTGCAGCAGATACCGGAGACGACCAAAAAGACGTTGAGGAAAAGAGGTTGCAGGAAATAGATGAACCACCTGGTTTCCTGGAAGGCAAACACCGGCAGCCCGAACACATAGCGCAGGTCGAAGATCAGGTGGTGCAGAACCATCAGGAGCAAGGCCAGACCGCGCAAGGCGTCCAGTTCAAAGGCGCGGCAGGGCTTTACAGCGGGCATAGGGCGGCCCCGATCGCGGTCGCGAACTCCGCGGAATCCGGCACAAGGATGGCGACATGGTACAAATCGGAAAAGGCGTTCAGGACACGCTTGCCGGCCGTCACCAAGGTCAGGTTGCCGGTAAAGACGATTTCGCGCAAATGGCTTTGGCGCGCGGCCATCACGGCCGATGTACCAATCGACTGGAAAACCAGATTGACGATGCCCAGCGCGATGTCCTCGTGACTGGCCGCGTCGCTGATCTTGCCAAAATTGGAAGCCGTTGTGTTGGCCGGCAAACCGGCGAGCTCCTCCCGCGTGATATCGCCGATGGTCAGGTCGATGTTGGACAAGTCGCCCTTCTCGGCCATGGCGTTGAACATTTCAAAATCGCGCACGTTGATCATGCGGTTGGACAAACCCAGCAGTGTTCCGCCGCCGACGCCTGAACCGATCAGGTGTTCGACTTCACGCTCCGCCGCGCGCACGATCGCCGTGCCGGTGCCCATGCTGACCACGATCGCTTCCCTAAGGCCGGACACGAACAGGCCGCCCAGGCCGATCGCCCGGAACTCGGCTGTTTTGACCGTCTTGAGGCCCAGCAGGTCGCCGCGCACATAGGTCGCACCGACGCCGGTCATCATGACGCGTTCGATCGCCTTGAGGTCGAGGCTGTTCTGGCTGAGAAACTTGCCCAACGCACCGAAGGCCGACGCCACCGGATCGCTCGCCTTGACGCGTTCCTTGCTGATCAAACGGCCGTCTTTCAGGCCGACGATCTTCGTGGTGCTGCCTCCGATGTCCAATCCGATCACGATGCTCATGGCGCATCCTCCCTGTTCTGATCTCCAGATTATAGCACAGATGCCGCATGCCTTGCAGGGTTCGGCCCGTGAAAAAGGCCCCGCCGTTTCCGGCAGGGCCTTGGGTCTCGGTTCGGGCGGCAGCCGGTCAGCGGGCCGCTGACTGGCGCAGGTACTCGGCGCTCTGGCTGACAACACTGCCTTCGACCAGGGCGGTCTGGCGCGGCGCGACCACGAAGATCACCGAGGACACCGGCATGACTTTGCCGTCCAGGGCATAGGCTGCGCCGGTGATGAAGTCGATGACGCGCTGGGCAACCTTGGGTTCGACTTTCTCGATGTTGCAGATGACGGTTTTACCGGCTCGGATGTGATCGCAGGCCTGCTGGGCCGAATCGATATCGGCCGGCTGCATGATCACAACCTGCTGCTGGCCGCCGGAAGCGCGGAAATCCACAACCTTCGCCGGCTGTGACCGACGGAAAGGGCCCGCCTTGGGTTCTTCGGCCGGCGTATCGTCCTGCTCGAGCTCTTCTTCCTGTTCATATTCGTCTTCGTAATCAATCTCATCCCGGAAACTGCCCAGGCGATTGAATAGCTTGTTCAGAAGATCTGACATCGTGATCCCTCCATACCGGTTTCATTCTACCGTTTCATTATAGGAAGTCGGAGGAGCGGATACAATGATAAGCGGACAAGAGTAAGTTCGCTGTAACCGGCCCGTAAATTAGCCCGGCCCAGATCACAGCCAGGTTACAGCGGGCGCGGACCGAAGATGGCACTGCCGACGCGCACATGGGTTGCGCCGCAGCGGATGGCCTGGGCAAAGTCCTGGCTCATGCCCATGGAGAGCACCGTCCAGCCATCCGGACAATCCGGCCGTCGGGCGGCGCGCTCGAACGCGTTTTTCACGGCCGTAAACACCGGAACCGTTTCCTCAGGGAAGGCGGTTTGCTGTGCCATGGTCATCAGGCCCCGGATGCGCACACCTGGCAGCCGCCAGCCATGAGCCAGCGCGTCATCCAGCTCAAGCGGTGCAAAGCCATGCTTGCTGGCTTCCCCGGTTGCGTTGACCTGCAGCAGGACATCGGTGATCAGGCCGGCAGCCTGGCTGCGCCGGCTGATTTCGTCAAGCAGGCTGAGCGAGTCGACGGAATGAATCAGGGCCGTCCGCCCGATCACCTGGCGAACCTTGTTGCGCTGCAGTGTTCCGATCAGGTGCCAGTTGGGCCTGGCACCGGCCTGGGCCAGCCAGTCCTGCTTGGGCAGCAGTTCCTGGACGCGGTTCTCACCCAGGTCGGCCAGACCGCACTGCCAGGCCGCCAGGGCCGTATGCTCAGAAAACAATTTGCTGACGCCGATCAGGGTAATGTCTGCCGCCGGACGTCCCGCCTGGGCGGCCGCGGCCGCGATGGCCTCTCTGACTGCCAGCAGCCTGGACCTGATCGCGCCTGTCTCGTCATTCGCCAATAAACTCACCTTCTTGAATGGAATCCGGGTTGACCACCAGGATGGTCGCGACCGAGATCGGATAATCCGCATCCGCAACACCCGCCACGATCGCCGACTGGCCGTCCTGGTCGACGACGGCGACCGGGCAGTGCCTGGCCACGCCGTTCACTACGATCATCAGGATGGCCGTACCGTTATCCGCGTCATAGTCGAGCAAAGACGAAACAGGCACCTTGAGGCCGGTCGTCTGCGTCAGGGGCAGCGTGGCCCGCACGACACGCCGGTCGGAAAGCCACTCGATCCGGCGGTCGGTCCGGAAAACGACCAGCGTGTCGCCGGCGCTTTTCTCAACCCGGACCGCCTGGCAGCCAGCCATCGGCAGGCCTTCGTCGGTCAGGGTCAGCGTGTGCGTCGAATCGACCGGAAAGAGCGCGGTCTGGTTGCCCGGCACCATAAACGCCAGGCTCTGGTAAAGACCTGAGGCGACACGCAGTACGGCGGCGTCCTTGGTGACCGTCTCACTGACCGGCAAGCTGTCCGTGCTGGCGCCGATCTGTTCCTGGATCCTTTCTGCCGGCATGGATAAGATCGATTTGTTGCTCAGATCCCCTTCAAGCCCGTCCAGCCGGTAGGACACGATACCCGGCTTCTGGCACGTCAGGGTCGCCGCGGCCAGTCCGAGTGACTGCTCCAGGGCCGTGCGGGTCAGCTTGAGGTCGGCCAGGCGGGCATCCTGGAAATCGACCGGCATCAGGCGGGCCGTACGTTGTTCCAAAATGAGGTTCAGTGCGGTCTGGTACGTGCTGATGTTGCCCAGGTCCTGGCGGGTCAGATCGGCCCGGATAAGGTTGATCACAGCCGCCAGAGAGGCTTCGCTCTCGTCGTAGATCGCCCGCGCCGCGGCGCCTTTGCCTTGCTGCATCAGCTCGTTTTGCAGGTCGATGATGTCCTTTTCGCATTTTTGCAATTCGTCCAGCTCCGCTTCCCGCCCCTCGGGAATAACCAGCGCCAGCTTCTGGCCCCTGGCTACCCGACTGCCTTCGGCAGCCAAGGGCTTGAGGATGCCGTCCGACGGCGCGGTAAACAGCTGGTCGTCACGAACGATGAGTCCGGTCAACGTCACCTGGTGCGTTACCGTTCCCTCCTGAATGAAAATGAAACGGGGGCGCGGACGTGCCTCGCGCATCACCCAGATGATCGCGTACACCGTGGCGACCATGATCAGGAGCACCAGGATGGTCAGCGAAAAAGCCCGCTGCCTGGCTTTGCGCCGCTCGATGCGGGCCAGGCGGTCGGCGTTGCGGTTTGCCGGCACGGGCGGTGCGGCCGCGCTGCGGCGCTGCGGCGCTGTGCGAACCGGCCTTTCCGGAACGGCACGGCCAGACTGCTTACGTTTCATCAGGCACCACACCCATTTTCTCAACCGCCAGCATGAGCGCCAGCCGGATGTTCTCAAAACATAGCCCTCCCTGCAGGTATGCAGGATAGGGAGGTTTGAGCGGGCCGTCCGCGGACAGCTCGATCGAGGCGCCCTGGACAAACGCGCCTGCCGCCATGATGACCGGGGCGTCGTAGCCGGGCATGTCCCATGGTTCCGGCGTGACGAAGCTGTCCACCGGAGATGCGGCCTGGATCGCCTGGCAAAACGCGATCAGGCGGTCCGGTTGGCCCAGTTCGACGGTCTGGACGATGTCGCCGCGTTCGGCCAACGGATCCGGGAACGTCACAAAACCGGCCAGGCTGAGCAGTGCCGCGGCGAAAACAGCGCCCTTAAGGCTTTCCGCCACCGTGTGCGGGGCCAGGTAGAAACCCTGGGCGATCAGGCGGGAAAAGCCCAGGCTGGGCCCGACATGGCTGCCCAGGCCAGGGGCGTTCAAGCGACCGGCGACGCGCTCGACCAGGTCGGCGCGGCCGGCGATGTAACCGCCGGAAGGGCAAAGGCCGCCGCCTGGATTCTTGATCAGGGAACCGGCGCACAGGTCTGCCCCCAGCATGCAGGGCTCCTGGGTCTCGACAAATTCGCCATAGCAGTTGTCGACCAGGATAACCGGGCTGCAGCCGGTCGCGCGCACCGCGCCGCAAACGGCCGCGATGTCCTCGGCCAAAAGCGCCCGCCGCATCGTGTAGCCGCGGGACTTCTGGATGAACACGACGCGTGTCCGGCTGCCGATCGCCTGCCGGATGGCGTCCAGATCTGGCCGGCCCACCGGATTCAGTTCAACCTCGCGGTACTGGACCCCGAGGTCATAAAGCGAACCGCTGTCCTGGGCCACGCCTGCCGTCCCGATCAGGGTCTGCAAGGTGTCATAGGGTTTGCCGGTGACCGAAAGCAGCTCGTCGCCTGGCCGCAGCAGCGCAAACAAGCACAGGGCCAGCGCCTGGGTGCCGGAACTGATCTGGATCCGGACCAGGGCCGACTCCGCGCCGAACGCTCGTGCGAACGCCTTTTCAATCTGTTCGCGGCCGGTGTCGCCATAGCCATAGCCGGTCGAACCGCCCAGGTAGGCTTCTGACAAGCGGGCCTCGTGCAGGGCCTTGATCACGCGCAGCTGGTTTTGCTCGCGGATCCGGCCGATCCGCGCAAAAGCAGGACCGACTGCCTGCATGGCCTGCTCGGCGAGGCTGCAGACACCCGGGGAGATGCCAAACGCCTGATAGGGTGATGGCGTCACGTTCCGTAGACCTCCCGGCTGTCCAGCACCCGGATCTGGGCCTCTTCCAGTTTTTCCAGGGCCAGTTGGGGATTTTCGACCCGGATGATGACGATGGCATCGTCAGAGGCGCGCCCGACAAAGGCGTACAGGTAATCGACCGAGATCGCACCGGAACTGAGCGTCTCGAGCGCCTCGTCCAGCGTGCCCGGATGGTCGGCGATCGCGATGGCGATCACGTGGGTCGAACTGACGGTGAAACCGGCGGCAGACAGGATTTCCTGCGCCTTTTCCGGCTGGTCGACGATCATGCGCAAGATGCCGTACTCGGTCGTATCGGCGATATACAGTGCCCGGATGTCGATCTTGTGGTCTTTCAGCGTGCGGGTCACTTCGGCCAGGCGGCCGGACTTGTTCTCCAGGAAAACGGAAATCTGTTTGACGAGCACGGGTGACACCTCCCTGCGAAGCTGCGGGCCGGTCAAAACGCCGACCCGGGCGCGGACGGACCGGCTATGCGCCGGTGTTCTCCTTCATTATAGCAAATCCTGCCTGAAATGCCTTTTGGTTGATGCCCTGCAGCTTAAGCGGAAACACGTCGTCGATGGCCTCGGTGAAAACGTCGGGAGCGATATCCAGAAAGTGGGCCATCGCGCCGAGCATGACGATGTTGACCGCCTTTTCGCTGCCTGCTTCCCGGGCCAGGCGGGTCGCGTCCAGGGCACGGATGACAGCCCGGCCGTCACCGGCCTGCTGCAAGGCGGCCGCGACCGCGTCCGGGTAGCGGGCCTGGCCCATGCCGACGGACATGGGGATGACGCGGCTCATGTTCATCAGGAGCACCCCGTCCCTGGCCAGCAGATGGGCCCAGCGCAAGGCCTCCAGTTGCTCGAAGGCGAGAACGAAATCGGCCTGGCCCGGCTCGACCACCGGCGAATGGACGTTCGGGGCCATGCGCACATAAGTGATCACGCTGCCGCCGCGCTGGGCCATGCCATGCACTTCG
Source organism: Clostridiaceae bacterium (assembly GCA_012523135.1). Taxonomy (GTDB): domain Bacteria; phylum Bacillota; class Clostridia; order Saccharofermentanales; family UBA5734; genus JAAYBY01. Next base: position 81,800 of record JAAYJD010000106.1, on the reverse strand, counting down.
GATACGCGCACATCCAGGCCGGCCTTCAGGGCGACGCGCCCGAGCAGTTTGCCGGCAACCAGGGTCCCCTGACCGCCGACGCCGGCCAGGACCAGATCGAGTTTGCTGATCATGCCTGTTCACCTCCCCGCTTCAAAGCATCGAAACGGCAGACGCGCACGCACAGCCCGCAGCCGTTGCAGCTGTTGGGGTCGATGACCGGGTAGCCGTCCGGCCCGGCTGTCAAAGCCGGGCACATGATCCGGATGCAGGCCTTGCAGCGCCGGCAGCGGTCGCGGTCAAGTCGGACGGCGTTCTCCGGGCGCCCTTTGCCAGTTGGAATCAGGGCGCAGGGACGCCGCGCGATGATCACCGACACGCCGGATCGGGCCACCTCCTCGGACACGACCTGCTCCACCTGCCAGGTGTCTGCCGGATCGACGACGCGTACCGAGGCTGCCCCCAGCACGCGGCAAAGCGCTTCCAGATCGACAGCCGGCGCCTCGTGCAGGCGAATGTCGCGCCCCGTCGCGGGGTTCTGCTGGTGGCCGGTCATCCCCGTGATCGAGTTGTCGAGAATCAGGATGGTCGAATCGCTGCGGTTGTATACGCTGTTCAAAAGGCCGGTCATGCCGGAATGCAGGAAGGTCGAATCGCCGATCACGGCGACGGTGCGGCGGGAAAATTCGCCGTCGGTCGCCTTGTCCATGCCGTGGGCCATGCCCACGGACGCGCCCATGCAGACACAGGTGTCCATGGCGTTGGTCGGGTTGATCGCCCCCAGGGTGTAGCAGCCGATGTCGCCGGTGACGATCAGCTTCAGGCGGCTGAGGGCCATGAACAGCCCCTTGTGCGGGCAGCCGGCGCACATGACCGGCGGACGGGCCGGCGCCGCTTCGAGCTGTTCGCGCGGCAGGGCGGATTCCGGATCCGGCTGGCCGGACAGGTCGCGCCGCAGCAAAGAGGCCGAATACTCGCCCAGCGGCGTCAGAAGCGCTTTGCCTTCGCAGGCGATTCCGGCGGCTTTCATTTCGGTTTCGATGACCGGATCGAGTTCCTCGACGACAACCAGGCGGTCGACACGCGCGGCGAAGTCGCGCAGGGCGTCCACCGGCAGCGGCCAGACCAGTCCCAGTTTGAAGACCGAGGCGTCCGGCAGCGCTTCGCGCACATACTGGCTGGCGATGCCGGATGTCACGATACCGAGTTTTCCGGAACGCAGGTCGATCTCATGCAGACCGCCGCTGGCCGAATCCAGGCCCAACTGCACCAGGCGCTGTTCGACCGCCGCATGGCGAGCGATCGCCATCGCCGGCATCATGACATGCTTGCGGACATCCTTCTGGTATGGCTTGACGGCTTGCTCCTGGATTTCGGCCAGCGCGACCGGAGCCCGGGTGTGCGACACGCGGGTCGTCAAACGCACCAGGACCGGCGTATCGAAACGTTCTGAAAGCGCGAACGCCGCCAGAACCATGTCCTGGCATTCCTGGCTGTCGGCCGGTTCGAACAGGGGCAGCTTCGCCGCGCGGGCATAATGGCGGCTGTCCTGCTCGTTCTGCGAGCTGTGCATGCCCGGGTCGTCGGCCACGATGATGACCAGCCCGCCGTTGACCCCGGTGTAGGAGGACGTGAACAACGGATCGGCGGCGACATTGAGCCCGACATGTTTCATGCAGGTCATCGCGCGGGCGCCGGCCAGGCTGGCTCCGATGGCCACCTCGAGCGCCACTTTTTCATTGGGGGCCCACTCGCACCAGATCCGTTCGTAGCGGGCCGCGGCTTCGGTAATCTCCGTGCTGGGCGTTCCAGGGTACGATGAAATAACCTTGACGCCGGCCGCATATGCGCCAGCCGCCACGGCTTCGTTGCCCAGAAGTATCTCTTTCAAATCAGTTCACCACATTTTCCTGATAGTCTTCGCCAAAGGCGCTTTGTCCATTATCCGCGATTCCGGAGCGATCTGCAAGCGAGTCAGAACGTCCGGCTGGTCCTGAGATCGACCACGCGCTTGGCTTTGCCGGCCGTCCGTTCCAGCGTCTGGGGGTTGAGCAGCGTGACTTTGACATCGATCTGCAGAACCGTGCGGATTTTCTGGCGGATCTCCTGGGTCAGCTGCTGCAGCTGGCCGTAGCGCTCCAGGCGTTGGCCGTCAGTCAGCTCGACCTGGACCTCAAGCCGATCCATGAACTGCTCTGTGGTGACGATGATCTGGTAATGCGGCCCGATGCCGTGAACCGTCATCAGGACCGCCTCGATCTGCGACGGGAAGACATTGACGCCGCGGATGATCATCATGTCGTCGGTCCGGCCACGGACCAGGTCCATGCGCACATTGGTGCGGCCGCAGCGGCAAGGCTCGCGCATCAGGCGCGTGATATCCTTGGTCCGGTAGCGCAGCATCGGGATGCCTTCCTTGGTCAGGGTAGTCAGGACCAGTTCACCTTCCTCACCCTCGGGCAGCACCTCGCCGGTATCCGGGTTGATGATTTCCGGATAGAAATGGTCTTCGTTGATGTGCATGCCGCAGTTTTCCAGGCATTCATAGGAAACACCAGGACCCATGACTTCGGTCAGGCCATAGTTCTGGGTGTCCACAATGCCCAGCCGTTCCTGGATCAGCACGCGCATCTCCGGGGTGTGTCCCTCGCCGCCGAACAGCCCGACACGCAGCTTAAGGTCCTCGCAGGCGATGCCCAGGTTCTTCATCACCTCAGTCAGGTGGAGCACATAAGAGGGCGTCGCCACCAGTACGGTTGTGCCGAAATCCTGCATAAACATCAGCTGGCGCTCGGAATTGCCGCTTGATATTGGTACAACACCGGCGCCGATGCGCTCGATCCCGGCATGCATGCCGAACCCGCCGGTGAACATGCCGTAGCCAAAGGAAATCTGGCAGGTATCGTCGGCGGTGACGCCGGCGGCTGCGGCCACGCGGGCACAGCAGTCGACCCAGTTCTCCATGTCCGTCCGGGTATAGCCGACCACGATGGGCTTGCCGGTCGTGCCGGATGACGAGTGGTAGCGCACGATCTGCTGCTGGGGGACGGCAAACAGGCCGAAGGGGTAGTGATCCCGCAGGTCCGTCTTGACCGTGAAAGGGATCCGCTCCAGATCCCTGAGCGAGCAAAATGACGCCGGATCGAGGCCGGCGGCAGACAATCGCTCACGGTAAAACGGCACATGGTCATAGGCATGGCGGATGACTCGCTGCAGCCGCTCCAGCTGTAAGCTGGCCATCGCCCGGGCGGTTAGTTGTTCTGCGGAATTCCAGATCATGGGACAATTCTCCTTATGGGTTGATGTGGTTGGTTTCTGATCAGCGCGCCGCGCTGTCAGGGGATTCATCGAGATACCTGGCGCCCTCGGGCAGGACGGCACGTGAGGCGCCCAGGCGGCTGACCAGCGGGGTTACGACCAGTGAGAGGATCAAGGCCAGCACGGCCAGACGCGGTGCCCACAGGCCTGTCGGGCTTTTCGTCAGCAGGACGACTGCTCCGCCGATAACCACGGTGCCCAGGCCGGTGACCATCCCGGCCGCGGCACCGAACCGGGTCAGCTTGCGGTCATAAAGACCCCAAAGGTACGGGCCGATAAACGCGCCGGAAACAGCCCCCCAGGAAAACGACATCAACGTGACGATGGCGCTGGGGATGACGGCGACCAGGTAGGAAATGAGGACAAACAATAGGGACAGGATCCGCATCGGGAGCATGCTGTCCCTTTTGAGGATGGTCTTGCTGAAGGTCGGCGCGGAAACCAGGACGACCGCTGCCAGAGTCGACATCGAGGCCGACAGCATCAGGATTACCAGAATGGCCATCATCTCCGGGCTCAGGATCGCCTGGAAGATGGCGGGCATCAGGGTGTCGAGATTGGCGGCGTCGAAGCTGATCGACAGCCTGGTGTTGAGGATACGGGCAAAGCCGCCCATGAAGTAGGCGCCGCCCCCGATGATCAAGGCAAAGACCGTGCTCATGATCGTCGCCCGCTTGACCGCCTTGCGGTCGCGGATGCTGTTGAACTTGGAAATCATCTGGGGCAGACCCATCGTTCCCAGGCTGGTCATCAGCAGCAGGGTGACCAGGTCGAGCGGCGACGGTCCCAGCACCGAGGTGAACGTACCGGCCGGCAGCTTGTCGGTGCTGATCGCTGCCAGTCCGGCGACGCCATCGACCAGACCGCCGGACAGCGACACGACCCGGATCACCATGTAGATGACGCCGAAGGTCATGATCAGGCCCTGGATCATGCTGTTGACCGCCGTAGACACATAGCCGCCAAAATAGAGGTAGATGCCGGTGATCACGGCCATCAGGAGCATACTCACGCGGATATCGGACAATATCGAATCACTGAAAAAACTCTGCATGATGTAGCCCAGTCCCTGGTAGACCGAGGCGGAGTACGGAATCAGGAACACGAAGATGATCAGGGCCGCAAAGCGCTCCAGGCCGGGACTGTCGTAGCGCTTGCGGAAGAACTCGGCCATCGTGCTGGCTCCCATCGCCCGGCTGACGCGACGGGTGCGCTCAGCCAGGAGCAGCCAGGCGACCAACGTACCCAGGATGGCGTTGCCGATGCCGATCCAGGTGGAGGCCAGGCCGAAATTCCAGCCGAAGCGTCCGGCGTACCCGACAAAGATAACCGCCGAAAAATACGTCGTGCCATAGGCGAACGCCGACAGCCAGGGGCCGATCTTGCGGCCGCCCAGCACGTAGTCGTCCGTTGTCTTGACTTTGCGGGAACTGAAAACGCCAACCAGAACCATCAGGAGCAGAAAAGCTCCCAATATGACATACTTCATCATAATCCTACCATCCTTCCCTGTCGCTCGCGCGACACTACGTTTCCCATCATACCACAAGAAAACCTGATTTCAAGCAATCGGGCCGCTGCGGTATAATGGGCACAGTAAGAACGGAGGCGATCATGTGCCAATCCAGGTGACCAACATCGGCGGCTTCATCGTCAACAATTTTGTCCTGGAAACTTCTGCGGGCATCATCGTCATCGACACCGGTTATCCCGGCAGCGTCGGGCGCTTCCTCAGCCGGTTTCAAAGCAAATGGCCGCTGTCTGATCTGAAGGCCATTGTCCTGACGCACCACCATGACGACCATGCCGGTTTCCTGGGCGAGTTGCTGGAACACTGTGACGCCCAGGTCATCCTGCACCCGCTGGCCCTGCCCTGGCTGGCGGCAGGCAGCAACAGCCAGCCGCCGGGTGCGGGATACACATCCCGTCCTGCCGCCCTGATTGGCCGCCTGCGTCGGACCGTTTCGTATCCGCCGGTGCAGTTGGGGAACCGGGCGATCCTGGTGCGCGATGGGCAGGATCAGGTTTTCGAGCAAAGAGGGCTGCCGATCCGCCTGATCACGCTGCCCGGCCACACCGCCGACTCGATCGGCCTGTTCCTGCCGGAATCAAAGCTGCTTTTCTGCGGCGACGCCGCGATGAACGCGCCAATCAGCGCGGCACGCCATGCCATCTGGATTGAAGACCAGGCTGATTACGGCCGCTCCTGGGACAAGATGCTCGCCCTCCGCCCGGCTCGTGTCTACCCGTCCCACGGTTTGCCGTTTCACCCCCGCGATTTGGCCCGATACCGGCATTTCCTGGACAATCGCCCGCTGATACCGCCGAACAAAAGTCGTTAACGCGCTGGCGAAACGCGTTGACAAACAAACAACCGGATGCTTATAATGGCTATGCCCTAGAACCCCGTTCTTTGAGTCAGCCTGCGGCCATGGCGGAACTGGCAGACGCGCACGTTTGAGGGGCGTGTGGGCAACCGTATGGGTTCAAGTCCCATTGGCCGCACCAAAAAGCCCTGTGACCGCAAGGTCGCGGGGTTTTCGTTTAACTCGAAAAAGGAGGCCGCGCCATGGATCTGCGCCACACATTCGATGAGGACGCTGCCTGCTACCACCGCCACCGGCCCGGCTATGTTCCGGACCTGTTTTCGGCCATCTTCGCTTCTTGCAACGGACCAGGCCGGCGAGCCCTGGAAATTGGCATTGGCACCGGCCAGGCGACGGAACCGTTTCTTGCGGCCGGCTGGCAGGTCGACGCCATCGAACTGGGTGCCAACCTGGCCGCGTACGCGGCGGCACGTTTCGCGTCCTGGCCTTCATTCCGGATCACCCAGGGCGATTTTTGCAAACTGGACATTGCGATGAACACGTATGATCTCCTTTACGCCGCGACCGCCTTCCACTGGCTGGATCAGGATACAGGGCTGACTCGGGCTTACCAGGTGCTGAAGCCCGGCGGCACCATCGCCTTGTTCTGGAACCATCCCGATCCTAATCAGCCGGGTGATCCGTCCAACGCGGCCAACCAACAGGTTTACGAAAAATACCGTCCGCATGACAAGAAACCGGGGCCGCTCGATCTGGAAAAAATACCCGCTTCATTACGCGCGCACGGTTTTAGCGGCATCCAGACCCAGCTCTACCGGCGGGTCCGGACCCTGTCCGCCGCAGATTACATCGGACTGCTCAATACCTATTCCGACCACCGGGCGCTGCCTGAGGACTTGAAAATGGCCTTCGAACAAGAGATGCTGCACGCACTCCAGGCGTTAAGCGGCTCGATCCGCATCCATGACACCCAGGATCTCTACCTGGCCAGCAAACCGGTCGGACGTTAACCGGGCCCCTTGCGGATCTCGGCCAGCGAGAGCGCCTGGCTGTGCCGGATCGGCTGCCAGGTGACCTTGCGGAACAGGGCGGTCAGGGAAATCGGGATGTAGGTGAACATGAACAGCGGAAAGGTGAAGGTGTAGAAAATTTTCTGCCTGGTCGAAGCGTGGATCCGGCGCCATTCCGTAGCCGTCGTCAGCGCGCCGAGCGCCCACAGCCCCAGATAAGCGCCCAGCGCCAGCCTGATCACATGCAGGACGGCCGGGCCCGTCTCCCCGCCTGCCAGGGCCGTACCCAGGACCGCCAGCAGGTTGGCCAGGATGCCGGACACCGAGATGACAAAGGCCGGCATGATGGCGCAGGTCAGGTCGAAGCAGGTGAAACTGCCGCGCGAGGTTTCCCGGACCAGGCCCGCTCCATAGCGGCGAAAGACCTGCAGGAACCCCTTGGCCCAGCGCAGGCGCTGGCGCCAGGCCTGGGCAAAGGTCACGGGCTGCTCGTCGTAGAAGACAGCGGTCGCGCAGTAACCGGCCTTGACGCCCCGGATCGCCTGGTCGACCGTGAACTCGATGTCCTCGGTCAGCAGGTGGTGCGGCCAGCCGCCCATTTGTTCCAGCACCGCGCGGCTGAAGAGAAACCCCGTCCCGGAAACGGCACAGCCCGTACCGAGCTGCATGCGCGCCTGGTTGAGTGTGCGGGCCTCGCGCAAAAACCAGAGGCCGTAACCGGCCGAAATCCAGTTGTCGGCGTAGTTCTTGCTGTTGCGGTAGCTGGTCACGATCTCGTAACCGGCCGAAAAGGTCTTGTCCATCTCGCTGAGATAGTCGGGTTCGAGCACGTTGTCTGCGTCAAAGACCAGGTAGCCGTCGAAACGGTTCGCCCCGTATTCCCAGGTTATGGCTGCCAGCAGGAAATCGAGCGCGTAGCCCTTGCCCGCCAGCTTCTTGTCCTGGCGGACATAGACTTTAGCGCCGGCCTGGCGGGCGATTTCAGCGGTGTTGTCCGTGCAGTTGTCCGCCACGACAAAAATCGAGACCAGTTGCCGGGGGTAGTCCTGCCTGCGGATGCTTTCGATCAGGTGAGGCAGGACGGTCTCCTCGTTGCGGGCGGCGATCAAAAAGGCGTAGTGTCTGCCCGGAAAGGATACGAACCGCTTGCATTTGCCGAGCAGGGCGACAAAGATGAATCCGATCTGGTAGGCGTAGCAGGCAAAGAGCAGGCCGGCCAACAGCCGGTTGACAAACTCCAACCGTTCCATGGTAATTTTCCTCCGTCGGGTATGCTTATGCTCTGAGTTGGGCGAAGGTCAGGACAGTTTTAAACAAGTCGCCGTCGATGTGGATCTGCATGCGCCCCTGCTGCAGCTCGACCAGGCTGCGGGCGATCGACAGGCCCAGGCCGCTGCCCTCGGTGCTGCGCGCGCTGTCCCCGCGGACAAAGCGCTCCATGAGTTCTTCGCTGGAGATGTTCAGCGGAGAGCGGGAAATGTTGCGGAAGACGATCCGGACCTGGCCGGCGTCTGTTTCCAGGTTCACGTAGACGCGGGTCGCCGGCTGGGCGTACTTGCAGATGTTGCTCATCAGGTTGTCGAAGACACGCCACAGGTGGCGGCCGTCGGCCAGGACCCGCACCGCTTCATCGGGCTGGCTGAGGACCAGTTCGAGGCTTTGCTCGTCGAGCCGCTCGGCGTATTCGCCCGCCGTCTGGGCCAGCAGCACCCCGATGTCGGCCGGCTCCAGCTTGACAGCCAGGTTGCCGGTGGACGCCTTGGACGCTTCGACCAGATCGTCGGTCAGCTTTTTCAGCCGGGCGGACTGGCGGTCGAGCACGGCGACATAGTCCTGGACGGTTTGCGACGGCAGCTCTTGCTGCTTGATCAGACCGACGTAGTTGATGATCGAGGTCAAAGGGGTCTTGATGTCGTGTGAGACATTGGTGATCAGCTCCGTCTTGAAGCGTTCGCTTTTCATGCGCGCCTCGACCGCCCGGGACAGACCGCCCTGGATGCTGTTCAGGCTGTCGCCGAAACGCTTGAAGTCCCACAGCATGCGACTGGTGTCGATGGGGCTGTTCAGGTCGCCAGACGCGATCCGTTCGGCCCCCAGCTTCAGCTTGCGCTGGTTGACGGCGACCAGGAACACCAGCGGGCCCAGCACCAGGGCCTCCAGCAAGCCGAGCAACAGGCTGGCGGGAGCACGCTCAGCCAAAGCCGCCAGCAGGTTGGCGAAAAACACCACGCCGATCACCAGCAGCACCTTCCAGACCCAGGGAATCTGGCGGATGCCCCGGCCGATGGCGCACAGGACCCGCCAGGCCAGGCGCAGCACCCAGAAGACCACGGTGTTGCGCAGCAAGGTACCGGCCTTGACCCTGGCCGCGATGCTCAGCATATACCAGAGCAAGAGCAGAAAATCGGCGATGGCGAGGACAGCCAGGAGCAGAATGGCGATCACGCTGCCGAACTCCCCGGCGTAGTAAATCCGCGACAGGGCGGCGCCCTGGACCCCGGCCAATGCCAAAAAGAATACGGTGAACAAGTCGAACGGGATCCGGTCGGCCCGGTTGAGCACGATGCCCTCGCTGCCTTTGCGCCGGCCCGCGCTGCAGAACAAAAAGACAAGCAGGACCAGAAACAGCAGGATCCCGAGCACGGCCAGGACGATAAAGACGGCCTGATTGCGCATGCTGGTGTCGACCAGGGACACGAGATAGCCCATCGCGTCCTGGCGGTTCATGTCTGCCTTGGCATAAAGCGTGATGTTGTATTCGGCCTGGGCCACCCAGGTGGTCTCAGAGCCCTGCGGCGTGTTGTTGGTCACCGGATGCCGGTCGACACTCTGGCGCACGGTGAAGGAGGTCAGCACGGGGACGGCAGCGTCGTAATTGCTCCAGAGCACCTGGTCGGCCGTGTCCCGGACGACGATCATGTAATTGGCCTGGCTGTAGCGGCTGGCCAGGTCCTGGCCCAGGTAGAAGTCTTGGGCCACCTGCTGGCCATAGCGGTACAGGTAGCTCTCGGTGACCTGCCGGCGCGCGATGTCGGCCGTTCCCGCCTGCAAGCTGAAGGCGACGCCGGCAAAGGCCATGGCACCGGCCAGCAAGGTGAGCAAGAGCATGACGGTGATCAGGAAAACAGCCGCGATTTTCGCAGGCAGGCTGTATGTCAGTTTATTCATGGTCTCTTTTCTCCGTCCAACTTGTAGCCCTGAGCCCAGACCACCTTGAGCAGGCGCGGTTCCGCGGGGTTGATCTCGATTTTTTCGCGCAGGTGGCGGATGTGCACGGCGACCGTGCTTTCGGCGCCGTATGGCTCGCCGTTCCAGACCCGCCGGTAGATGTCGCGGGGCGACAGCACTTCGCCGGCATGCTGCATCAGGAGCTTCAGGATCTCGAACTCCGTCGGGGTCAGGCTGACCGGTTCGCCGTCCAGCAGGACCAGCTTGCCTTTATCGTCAAGCTCCAGGCTGCCGACCGCGTAATGCGTGGGGTTGTCTTCCCGGGCCGGGCGGCTGCCCAGGGTCAGGTAGCGGCGCAGCTGCGACTTGACCCGCGCCAGCACCTCGACCGGGTTGAACGGCTTGGTGATGTAGTCGTCCGCCCCGATGTTAAGCCCCAGCACCTTGTCTGTGTCCTCGCTCTTGGCTGTCAGCAGGATCACCGGCACGTTGCAGGTCTCGCGCAGCTTGGCCAGGGCGGTGATCCCGTCCATCTCCGGCATCATGATGTCCAGAAGGATCAGGTGTATGTCGTTATCGGCAGCCAGCCGGAGCGCTTCCCGGCCGGTTCGGGCGGTCAAGGTGGTGTATCCCTCGGCTTGCAGGTAGATCTGCAGGGCGGAGACGATATCCGGTTCGTCATCGCAAATCAAAATGTTTGGCATGTTTTTTCCCTCCGCCTCTATTCTGCCCCAAGAAGTCTTAAGATCCAATGGTCTGTTTGATTAAGAATGTTTTAAGACGGCCGGCGCAGATGGGGGGATGGCCGAAAAAAACCCGGCAACCGTCTGGCTGCCGGGTCCTTGCTTGCGCACGTACTGCGGTCGTCTATTTGACGGTGACCAGCTTGTAGTCCTGGCTGCCCAGACCGGCCTCCTCGAGCTTGTCCAGCTGGACAAACGGGTCCTTGCCGTGCAGCTGCTGGAACAGGTGGCCGCTGCCGGAAAGCGCCCTGCCCTGCGGCACGCCGACCGGAATCAGGTCCTCGATCCTGATCGCGTCCAGCGAAGCGCGCTCGACCGCCACGATGTCCGGGCCGGCCATGATCCCGATATCCGGCACCAGCGACGGGGTCGTCATGCCCCAGCAGTCGCACAGGGCCGTGATCGCGGTCAGGACGTTGATATGGTAGATATCTTCCGGGGCAAACGTGTCCAGGACCGTCTTGGTGCACAGGGCCATGCCCGTCTGGAAATCGGTGTAATTGTGCGAATCCAGCGTGATCGCCCCGGTCGGGCAGATCTTGACGCAGTGCTGGCACAAGGTGCAGTGGTGGTAGTTGACCTCATAGACGCCGTCCTTGCCCGGCTTGGAGAAGCTGTTGGCGTCGTGGTTGCAGGCCGTGATGCATTTGCCGCAGTGGGTGCATTTGTCCGCGTCCCAGACAAGGCCGCCCTCCAGGCCGTGGATTTCGTGACGGGTCCGGTCCGTGACGCAGCCCATGGCAATGTTTTTGCAGGCGCCGCCGAAACCGCAGGAGCCGTGCCCCTTGACATGGGAGAAATTGATCAGCACGTCGGCGTCGTGAATCAGGCCCGCGATGTCGACATGCCGGAAGGTCTTGTAGTCGACCGGCTTGGCGTAGAAATACTTGCCCAGGTGGCCGCAGCCCTCGAGGATGGGGCAACCCAGGTTATGCTCGGTGTAGCCGCGCTGTTCCGGGTGACGCCCGGCGACATAGTGATCCGTGATAAAGGGCTTGCCGCCGTGGCTCTGGACAAAATCGACCAGCTTGCGGACAAAGACCGGCGGGATCGTCGAATAGGAGACGCCGGAACCGACGTGCATCTTGATCGCGACGTGCTTGCCCTTGACGCGGTCAGCCAGGCCGCTGCGCTTGAGCAGGCGCGTGAATTTCTCCGGCAGCGTCTGGCTGGCTTCGTAACGGGCATAGGCCATGGGGGCGTATAAAATGGGTTGGGACATCTTTAGTACCTCTCTTCTTTTTGGGGTTCACCGCTTACAGTTTCAGGCAATGTCACCGGCCGGCCGTCTGCCTCGAGCAGCCAGCCGGTCGGGTTCAGGCGGATCTTGCGGCCTTCCAGCTCGAGGCTGTGCGCCTCGCGGCTGCGGTTGATCGCAACCAGGATGCGACGGGGACCGCCGGCTTTGACAACGTCGTCCCCGAGGCTGCGGCTCATGACCACGCAGTCGCCGCTCGCGTGCCGGATCACCCAGTCCCCGCGCCGCAGCACCGCCCAGGTCTGGCGCAAACGACCCAGGGCGGCGAACCAGGCCTGCATCGCCTGGTTTTCCTGTCCCCAGGGAAAGGTGCGCCGGTTGAACGGGTCGCGATACCCTTCCATCGCCGTTTCGTCGCCGTAGTAGATCACGGGACAGCCCGGACTGGTCATCTGGAACAAGACAGCCAGGCGCAGCAAGGCTTCGCCATGAATGCGCTGTTCCGGGGTCAGGAACACCTGCGCCTGGATCTCCCGGCTGCCGGGATCCGGCGGTCCGGCCAGGGCGGTCAGGGCGCGCATCGTGTCGTGGCTGCTGATCAGGTTGAACGAAGCGGCCAGGGCGGCGGGCGGATAATGCTCGCGCAGCGTCTCCAGCAGATGGTGCATCCGCTCGGCCGCAAACTGGCCGGACAGCCAGCCGATCAGGGCCTGCTGGAACGGGTAGCCCATCACGTGGTCATGGGTGCGGCCGAAAAGAAAATCGCGGTAGCTGCTGTAGCTGATCTTGTTGCTGGCATCCTCCCAGACTTCGCCCAGCAGGACGGCGTCGGCCTTTTCGGCCCGGGCGGCCTGGCGCAGTTCCCGAAGGAAACTGTCCGGAAGTTCGTCGGATACGTCCAGGCGCCAGCCGGAAGCGCCCAGGCGCAGCCAGCGGCGGGCAATGCCGTCGGGGCCGGTGATGTATTCCCGGTAAGTCAGGTCGTGCTCGTTGACACTGGGCAAATCGGGAAAGCCCCACCAGGAATCGTAGAACAGCTGGTCGCCCTGGCGATGGAACCCATACCAGCTGCCGTAAGGGGACACGCCGCCGCCGGTCGCTTCCTGCCAGGCGCCGGTTTCCGGGTAGCGGCCGTACTTGTTGAAATAACGGCTGTCGGCGCCCGTATGGCTGAAGACGCCGTCGAGCAGAACGCGTATGCCCCGCTCGCGCGCCTCACGGCAGAGCGCGATGAAATCCTCTTCGCTGCCCAGCAGGGGGTCGATGCTCTCGTAGTCGCCCGTATCGTAGCGGTGGTTGGACCGCGCCTTGAAAATGGGGTTCAGGTAGAGGACCGTCACGCCGAGACCGGCGATATAGCTGAGCTTCTCCCGGATGCCTTCCAGCGAACCGCCATAGAAATCACAGGCCAGATAGCCCGTTTCCGGTTTGCCCGCGATATCGACTTCCTCAGACCAGTCGAGATGGTAGAGCCGCTCCGGCAGTGCATGGGCCCGGAAACGTTCCTCGGAAAAGGTCTGGTCGCGGTTGAAGCGGTCCGGAAAGATCTGGTAGATGACGGCGCCGCCCAGCCAGTCCGGCACCGCATACGCCGGATCGTAGACCGTGATCTGCCAGGCAGCCGGACTGTGCGGTTCCCCCGGCAAATAGCGCGGCTTGGCCGACCCGGACAGGCCTTCGCCGGCCAGGTCCTCACGGTTGCAGGTGTAAGTGGTTTTACCCCGGTCGCTTTCGACTTCGAACCAGTAGAAAAACAGTCCGACATCCAGGGGCATGCGGATGGATGTCCCGTAAAGGATGCCAGGTCCGTCCGGGGGCTGCAAAACCAGGCGACAGCGACTGGCCGCGAACGTGTCAAGGCCGTAGGCGTAGACCAGGCTCACCCGCTGAATGACTTCGCCCTCAGGCAGAATGTCCAGGCAGATCAGTACGGAGGTTCCTGCCGGCACCGCCCCGCAAGGCTGCCGGTAGCGGCTGCGGCGGCTCTTATGAATCAGGTGCATGCGGCCTCCGCAGGTCAGGCCCGGCCTGGGCCAGATCCTGGTACAGGCGGCTGTACGCGTCTGCCGTCCGGTCCCATGAGAAATCCCGGCGCATGGCGGTCCGGACGAGGGCTTGCCAGGCCTCCGGCATATGGCGCATGACATCGCAGGCATACCGGGTGACAAACAGCAGCTCATGGGCGTTGATGTTGCGAAACGAGAACCCGCTGCCGGTGCCCGTGTACTGGTTGTACGGCTCCACGGTGTCGCGCAGCCCGCCGGTTTCGCGGACAATCGGGATGGTGCCGTAACGCATGGCGATCATCTGGGCCAAGCCGCAGGGTTCGAACAGGGACGGCATCAAGAACAAGTCGGCACCTGCGTAGAAACGGCGGGCCAGGCCCGTGTCAAAGGTCAGGCAGGCGGCCATGTAGTCCGGCTGGCGTTTGGCGGCTGCCATCAAAGCCTGTTCGTAGGCAGGCTGACCGGTGCCCAGGACAGCCAGCTGCAGGCTTTCGTCCAGCAGTTCGTCCAGCACATGCAAGAGCAGATCGAGGCCTTTCTGGTCGACCAATCGGGTGACCATGACCACCAGGGGCAGATTGGGCGCTGCCTTGAGGCCCAGCTCATGCTGCAGAGCCGCCTTGCAGGCCGCCTTGCCGTCCTGGTAATCGTCCGCGCTGTAGTTTCGCTTGATCACGGGATCCGTCGCCGGGTTGTAGTCATCGGTGTCGATGCCGTTCAGCAAGCCGGTCAGTTTGTGCGCCTGGCGCTTCAGCAGGTCGTGCAGCCCTTCCCCGTAATAGTCGAGCTTGATCTCCTCGGCATAGCTTGGCGACACCGTCGTGATGCGGTCGGCAAAGACGATACCGGCTTTCATGAAATTGGGTACGCCGTCGCGCAGGATGGCGTCGTCGGTCAGGAAGCGCTCCGGCAGGTCCAGCAGATCGGCGATCCGTTCCCGGCCATGAATCCCCTGGTATTTCAGGTTGTGGATCGTGAAAACGGTCTTGAGGCCGGTCAGACGGCCGTACGGCCGGTGGTGCGCTTCGAGCAAACAGGGCATCATACCGGTCTGCCAGTCGTGCAGGTGGAGAATATCCGGCATGAAATCGAACGGCTGCTCCAGGCTTTCCAGCACCGCACGCTGGAAAAAGCTGAAGCGTTCGATGTCATAAGCGTAATCCAGATAGATCTGGTCGTGATTGAAATAAGCCTCGTTGTCGACAAAGTAGATGATCTGACCGGCCAGATCCAGCTTCAGGATTCCGCAGTACAAGGTGCGCCAGCCCATGC
This sequence comes from Clostridiaceae bacterium, assembly GCA_012523135.1. GTDB lineage: Bacteria > Bacillota > Clostridia > Saccharofermentanales > UBA5734 > JAAYBY01. The sequence continues at coordinate 66,779 of JAAYJD010000106.1, read as the reverse complement.
GGATCATGTGCCAGCCGAGGAACTGCATCTGGCTGCCGTACTGGGCGCGAACCGGTTTGTACAGCGGCATCACGATGCGCACATCGAGTCCCAGGCGGCGCAGTACGGGCGGCAAGGCGCCTGTCACATCGCCCAGCCCCCCCGTTTGGGCCAGCGGTGCCAGCTCGGATGTAACAAAAAGAATTTTCAACGGCATCAGACGATCGCTCCCTTCCCGATGACGACCGGGAAGTCTTTCTGTCCAACCAGCTTGATCCCCGGCCTGATCACGCAGTTCTTGTCCAGGATGACATGGTCGAGCTCGACCCCTTCGGATATGTATACGTCCTGCATGATGATGCTGTTGCTGACCTTGGCGTGCGCCGATATCGTCACGCCTCGGAAAACCATGGAATCGGCCAGCGATCCGTTGATCACGCAGCCGTCGGAGATAAAGCTGTTGCTGACCTGGTTGAGCGGTCCGTACAGGGCCGGCGCCTCGTCCTTGACCTTGGTGTAAACCGGCAGGCCGGCCCAGAAGAGTTCGCGGCGCGTCTTCTCCTCCAGCAGGCTCATCGTGCTGGAAAAATAAGTCGGGATATCGTTGATCCGCAGCAGCGTGCCTTTGTATTCGATTCCGCAGATGCGCAGCTCCATGTAGCGCCTGAGCAGGCTCTCCACGGAAAAATCGCTGTCGCCGCGGGCGGCGTTGTCGTTAAGCAGGTCGATCAGAATCTCACGCGACAGGATGACCACCCCTGCGGAACGGCGGTTGGAGACCGGTTTGTGCGGGTTGATCATGACATCCTTGATCGATCCTTTGCGGTCCATGCCCAGCATGATCGCCGGCGGTCCGGACTTGAACCCGTCCCGGTTGAACAGCACGCTGATGTCTGCGCCGCTATCTTCGTGGCGGCTGACGTAGTCGTTCAGGGTGGCGTTGAAGATGACATTGCTGTTGGCGATCACGACATTCCGAAAGCGGTTGGCGCGAATAAAATCCAAAAGGCCGGACAGGTTATCGTTGTCACTGCTGTCCAGGTTCAGGGAGTTGATGTAGGGCGGCAGCAGGCTCAGGCCCTGTTTTTTACGGTCCAGGTCCCAGGAACTGCCGGTGCCGAGATGGTCCATCAGGGACTTGTATTTTTGCTGGGCGAGGACACCGACGCAGGTGATGCCGGAATTGACCATGTTGGACAGCATGAAGTCGATGATGCGATAGCGGCCGGCAAAGGGAATGGCCGCCAGCGCGCGGGGGCGGGACAGCTCGCCCAGCTGGATGCGTTTGTGATCGGCCAGGATCAGGCCCATGGCGTTGATGAACATTGAGCTACCCCTCCTTATACGCGAAAATGGGCTTCGACGATCGTGTCGGGCTCCAGGAATTCAACCATGCAGTTACCCGGCACCACGGCGCCGTCGCGGATTTTGAGGCCGCGTTCGAAAACCGTGATTCCATCCTGGCAAAATCGCGTGTTGCTGTAACGGCACTCGCCTTCGACGTCCGCGCCGGCCTTGACGTTCTTGCCGATGATGGTGCCAAAGCTGACGATGCATTTGTTGAGGCGGGCGCCGGCTTCGACCCGGACCCCCGGCATCAGGATCGAGTCGCGCACCACGGCGCCTTTTTCAACCGTCACGCTGTTGAACAGGACCGAGTGCTCCACCTGGCCGCTGACGTTGCAGCCGTCCGTCATGGCGCTGTTGACAACCCGGGCGCTGTCGGCGATGTAATGGGCCGGCTTGACGGGGTTGCGGCTGTAAATGCGCCAGTTCCGGTCCCTGAGGTTGATCGCCTCCGGCCGGTCCAGCAAGTCCATGTTGGCTTCCCAGAGGCTGCCGATCGTCCCGACATCTTTCCAGTAGCCGGTAAAGTGGTAGGCGATCAGGCGCATGTCGGCCGACAGCATCTTGGGGATGATGTTCTTGCCGAAATCGTGGTCGGAGTGGGCATCCTCCTCGTCGCAGCTCAGCTCGGCACGCAGGACCGGCCAGTTGAAAATGTAAATGCCCATCGAGGCCAGGTTGCTGCGCGGTTTCTCCGGCTTTTCTTCGAATTCGACGATGCGGCCCTGCTTGTCGGTGTTCATGATACCAAACCGGGAAGCTTCCTCCCAGGGCACTTCAAAGACCGCGATGGTCGCGTCGGCTTTCTGCTCGATATGTGTTTTCAGCATGCCGGCATAATCCATCTTGTAAATATGGTCGCCCGACAGGATCAGGACATAGCGCGGGTCCTGGTCCTCAATGAATTCGACATTCTGGAAAATCGCATTGGCCGTTCCCTTGTACCAGTCGCTTCGCTCGCTGCTCTGGTAGGGCGGCAGGATGTAGGTCCCGCCCTTGTTGCGGTCCAGGTCCCAGGGATGGCCGTTGCCGATGTAGGTGTTGAGCGCCAGGGGCTGGTACTGGGTCAGGACACCGACGGTCTCGAGTCCCGAATTGGCGCAGTTGCTCAGGGCAAAGTCGATGATCCGGTACCGGCTGCCGAAAGGCACGGCTGGCTTGGCCAGGTACTTGGTCAGGACACCTAGCCGGGAACCCTGGCCGCCGGCCAGGATCAGGGCGACAATTTCACTTCGGGCCATACATTTTCCTCCTGTACGCTTGTATGGTTTCTTCCGGGGTCAGATGGCGCAGAACCAGGCCACACAAGGGCGGCAGGTCGATGAAAAGCTGATCCGGCTGGACCTGGCCAGCTTCCCGGCGCAGGGTCGCTTCGATGTCGTCAGAAGCTGCGACGCGGGCCGTGGACACGAGGCCGGACAACTGGCCGGCCGGGTAATCGCTGCCCCCGTAAGCGGCCTGGTCGCTGTTCAGCTCGATCCGGTAGCCGCCGGCCGGCACGGCCAAGCCATAACCGGGCACCGGTTCAGGTGTCATGTTCAGCAGGACCAGCAGCAGCTGGCCGCCGGCCGAACGCCTTGAGAAACTGTAGACACTGTTGGCCGCGTCATCGGCGTTCAGCCACGTGAACCCTTCCCAGCTACCATCCTGTTCCCAAAGGGCGGGATGGCTGCGGTAATAATGGTTGGCATCCTTGACAAACGTCTTGAGGGTGCGGTGGCTGTCGTATTCGAGCAAAAACCATTCCAGCTGCTCATAGAAGCGCCACTCGATGAACTGGCCGAACTCACCGCCCATGAAGAGCAGCTTGCTGCCGGGGTGGGCGATCTGGTACAGGTAAAGGACCCTGAGGCAGGCAAAGCGCTGCCAGTAGTCACCCGGCATGCGTTCGATCAGGGAATGCTTGCCGTGCACCACCTCGTCGTGGGACAACGGCAGGATGAACCGTTCGCTGAAGGCGTACATCAGGGAAAACGTCAGCTGGTTGTGGTGCCAGCGGCGGTACATGTAGTCGCGGCTCAGGTAGTCCAGCGTATCGTGCATCCAGCCCATGTTCCATTTATGGGTGAAGCCGAGCCCCTGCTCACCGACCACTTTGGTCACATTAGGCCAGGGCGTCGCTTCTTCGGCGATCATCAGGCACTGCGGCAGGTGGCTGCGGATCAGGCCGTTCAGCTGCTGCAGAAAGGCAATGGCTTCCAGGTTCTCGATGCCGCCATACTGGTTGGGCAGGTAGTCGCTGCGGCCGTAATTGCGGTACAGCATGCTGGAAACCGCATCGATGCGCAGGCCGTCGATATGAAATTCCTGCAACCAGAACCAGGCGTTGGAGATCAGGAAAGACCGGACCTCCAGCTTGCTGAAATCAAAGACATAGGTCCCCCATTCCTGCTGTTCGCCCAGGCGGCTGTCGGCATACTCAAAAAGCGGCGTACCATCGAAGCGGCCCAGGCCGAACGCGTCCTTGGGGAAATGGGCCGGCACCCAGTCCAGGATGACGCGAATGCCGCGCCGGTGCAGGCAGTCCACCATAAACTTGAAATCCGCAGGCGTGCCGTAGCGGCTGGTGACGCTGAAATAACCGGTAACCTGGTAGCCCCAGGACTCGTCGAGCGGATGTTCCATGACCGGCATCAGTTCAACGGCCGTGTAGCCCATGTCGGCGACATAGTCGGCCAGGTCGCGGCCGATGTCGCGGTAGTTGAGAAACGAACCGTCCTCGTGACGTTTCCAGGAACCCAGGTGCACCTCGTAGATGTTGAGCGGGCCTGTTGCCAGGGCATCCGGCCGTTTGTCCAGCCAATCGGCGTCACCACAGACGAAATCATCGGGGTCGTAGAGAACGGAGGCGTTGGCCGGGCGCATCTCGCTGTGGCGCGCATAGGGGTCGGCCTTGAGGCATGTCTTGCCCTGGCGGTCCGTCACGGCGTATTTGTAGCGGTCCCACTGACGGGCCTGGGGAACGGTTCCGGTCCAGATGCCGGTCTGGCCGAGCAGCTCCAGCGGCGACACCTGGCTGTCCCAGTTGTTGAAGGAGCCGACGACGGAAACGGACACGGCGTTGGGCGCCCAGACAGCAAACCGGTAGCCTGCGGAACTGTCCCGGGATTTTGCCGGTTTGGCCCCGAGCATCGTGTAACTCATATAATCCTGCCCCTGGTTGAACAGGTAAGCCTGATTCATCCGCTGTGCCCCAATCCGACAGACCCATTTTCATGGTGTCTGTGCCTTGTTTAACTTCATTATACCGTATTCTGGCGCTCAAACATAGCCAAAGAGCCGGTTGAACCGGCTCCTGGCGTGAAATCAAACGTGGATTGCGATCTGTCAGGGGGCGGCAAAAGTGGCTCCCTGGTCGAAAATGGCCATTTCTTTCGGAATCAGATGGTGATGCCGGGCCGGCAGCGCGTCGTACAGGGCCTTTTCAAACGAGTCGCGGCCAAAGCATTCGGTCGCGGCGGCCAGGCATCCCAGCAGGATGACGGCCGCAAACGTCATGTTGCCCGCCTCGGACGCCATGGACGACGCCGGAACCGGAATAAAGCGGATATCCTGGCGAGCCGGCACGGCGTGAACCAGCGAACTGTCCGCCAGGATGAGGCCGCCGGGCTTGACCAGGCGGGTGAACTTGTCCAGTGAGGGCCCGTTCAGGGCAATCAGGACATCGGCGGCGTTCAGGATCGGCGACCCGATCGGGTTGTCCGAGACGATCACACTGCAATTGGCCGTGCCGCCGCGCATCTCAGGCCCGTAGGACGGCAGCCAGGATACCTCCTTGCCTTCCAGCAAAGCTGCTGTCGCGATGAATTTGCCTGCAGACAAGACGCCCTGACCGCCAAAGCCGGCCAGCAGAATCGAAAACTCCATCAGTCGCCCACCTCGATTTCCTGACCGCGGAACACACCCAGCGGATATTGCCTGATCATGGCCTCGTCGACCCACTTCAATGCCGACACCGGGTCTTTGCCCCAGTTGGTCGGGCAGGTCGATAAAATCTCCACCATGGCAAAACCCAGTCCGGCCTGCTGGACCTTGAAGGCCTTGCGGATCGCCTGCTTGGCGCGGTTGATGTTGCGAACGGAATTGACGGCGACGCGTTCGATAAAGACGGCACCTTGCAGGGTAGCCAGCATTTCGCTGACGTTGATCGGATAACCCTGGACGGCGGCTGAACGGCCGAACGGCGAGGTCGTCGTTTTTTGGCCAAGCAGGGTGGTCGGAGCCATCTGGCCTGAGGTCATCCCATAGACGGCGTTGTTGACAAAGAATGTGCAGATCTTTTCACCCCTGGCAGCGGCGTGGACAATCTCGGCGGTCCCGATGGCGGCCAGGTCACCGTCGCCTTGGTAGGTAAAGACCATGCTGCCGGGAAGAACGCGCTTGACGCCGGTGGCCACCGCCGGTGCGCGGCCATGGGCGGCCTGGATCATGTCGCAGGCGAAATACTCGTAGTTGTTGTAGGTGCAGCCGACCGGCGACACCCCGATCGCGGTGTCCAGGATATCCAGCTCGCTGAGCGTTTCGGCGATCAGGCGATGGATGATCCCGTGCGTGCAGCCCGGGCAGTAGTGAAACGGTTTGCCGGTCAGGCCCCGCGTCCTGGAAAAAACCTTCTCTTCCATACCATCAGCTCCTTGCCAGAACCTGGATCTGGTCCAGGATCTCTTGTTGCGTCGGCAGATTGCCGCCGGTGCGGCCGTAGAAGTGCACCGGCCGGATGCCGTTGACCGCGAGGCGGACGTCTTCGACCATCTGCCCGGCGTTCAGCTCGATATCCAGCAAAGCCTTGACGGAGGGCTGGGCGGCCGCAGCCGCGACGGCGCGGTCCGGGAACGGCCAGAGGGTGATCGGCCGCACCAGGCCGACCTTGATGCCGATTTGAGCCGCCTGGCGGATGACATTCTTGCAGATGCGGCTGCAGGTGCCGAAAGCGGTCAGGATGATTTCGGCGCCTTCGCAGTTGACGGTTTCAGCGCGGACCTCCCGTTGTGCGATCAGGCGGTACTTGGCCTGCAGCGTGTTGTTGAGACGCTCAAGCGCGTCGGCCTCGATGTAGATCGACTGGATCGTGTTGTGCTCGCGCCGGCCCCGGGTGCCGGTGGTCGCCCAGCTTTTCTCGCATGTCTCGACCGGTTCCTCGTCGCGGAACAAGACCGGCTCCATCATCTGGCCCAGCGTGCCGTCACCGAGGATCATGGTCAGGACGCGATACCGGTCGGCGATATTGAAGGCTTCGACCGTCAGCTCGTAGAGTTCCTGGACGCTGGCCGGTGCCAGCACGACGTTGCGGTAGTCGCCGTGGCCGCCGCCCTTGGTGGCCTGGAAATAGTCGCCTTGCGCCGGCAGGATACCGCCCAGGCCGGGTCCGGCCCGCACGATGTTGACGACGACGGCCGGCAGTTCGGCGCCGGCGATGTAGGAAAAGCCCTCCTGCTTGAGGCTGATGCCCGGACTCGAGCTGGTCGTCATCACCCTGGCGCCGGCCGCAGCGGCCCCGTAGACCATGTTGATCGCCGCCACTTCGCTTTCGGCCTGAACCATGACGCCGTCCACCTCGGGCATGCGCAGGGCCATGTAATGCATGATTTCCGTCTGCGGCGTGATCGGGTAGCCGAAATAATGGCGGCAGCCAGCGCGGATCGCGGCTTCGGCGATCGCTTCATTCCCCTTCATTAAAACGCGGTTGCTCATGCTTTGCCTCCTTCGCGCCACACCTCAATGCAGCTGTCCGGGCAAATCGTCGCGCAGAACGCGCAGCCGATGCAGCGCTCCATCGCGACAACGCCGGCCGGATGAAAACCGCGGCTGTTCAGCTTGTCCTGCTGCAGTACGATGATTTTCCTGGGACAGACGTGGACACAAAGGCCGCAGCCCTTGCACCGGTCCTGATCGATTTCAATTCGTGACATAGATGCCTCCCGGATCATGAATTCCACCTATTATAAGAGAAAACAGGCGTATCGGCAAACAGGCCTGGTCGCCTAGTCGGATTCAAAATACCGGATGCTGCGTCTCAGGCGCAGCAGAGGCAGGCCTTCAGGCGTACGCCCTCCCCAGTCCGGCGGCACAGCTCCGGCCATGGCCGCAGCAAAGGTGACCGGAATCCCAAGCAGCCGGGCGGCTTCACGGACAACCGGCCAGCTTTCAGAAAGCAGTGTGGCATCGCCCGCCTCGAGCAGGTTGGCGTTGTGCACCAGGCCGGTCGGCGCCAGGCCGGCGGCTTCGCCAAGCAGAGAGGCCAGCTGGACGATCTGCTGGCTGGAGCTGCTGAACGGGCGATAGGGGTTGACAACCAGGTAAACGGCCGGAGCCGGCTTCACCTGCCCAAGACGGTCTTTCAGGCTGGCGATGACGCGCGCGCCCATATCCTCGCCGCCGACATCCAGGACCGCGTGACGGCTGGCATCGTCGAAAACGCTGTAGACGGCGGCCGGCACAGCCGGCACGTCGACATTGGTGCCGGCAAACGCCGGCGCGACCAGCCGGATCCCCGCCGTTTCGACCGCCAGCCGGGCGTCAGCCGAACGAAAATAGGGGTTGATGATGTCCAGGTCGCAAAGCGTGACCGGATGGCCGGTCTCGGTCAGCCAGCGGGCGAAATTGACGCTGACTTCCGATTTTCCGCTGCCGTAGGCACCGATAAAGAGGCTGATCCGGCGAAGACTGTCCAGGGCAAACGCTTGATTAAACGGGGCTTGAGCGTGCATGGCACTCCTTTGTCTTTTGATTTTTTCATCCAGGTTCACTCTAGCAAGGCCAAACCGATTTTGCAAGCCGTTTTTTCATCCGATTTCGATTGCGCGAAGACAAGACATCGGGTAAACTATAGGAGGTCGATTTTGCCTTTGCGGGCAACCGGCCGCCTGACGGCTTCGCCGGCTGTCGCCAAACCCGATCACGGCAAACGGAGGTTTTTTATGTTTTTGAGGATCGCTGCCAATGTGCCCTGGATGGAAAACTACTCGACTGTGTCCGAAAAATTCTTTATCGGCGTCACCTTGACCCTGCTCGGTGTCAGCATCGTCTTCCTGGTGCTGGTGCTGATCAGCTTCATGGTCAGCGTGCTCAGCCGACTGGCCGGCGGCAGCCGGAAACAAGCCAAGGCACCGGCCGGCGCCGAACCTGCCGCGCCAGCAGCCCAACCGGCCACTATTCAAGCCGCCCCACGCGAGGAGCCTGAAACGGAAACGACCCTGCTCGCCATTCTGGCCGCTGCGATTGCCGCCTACACCGCTGAATCCGCCCCGCATTCAAGCGCCGGTTTCATCATCCGCCGCGTCAGGCGCGTCTGAGACGGAGGGACACCTTTTGGAAACATTATTGACGATTATCAACGCTTTCGGCGAAACCATCGCCAGCTTGTGGCGCAACTCCGGTTTTGCCAACATGGCCCTGGACAGCCTAGGCATGATCTTGATCTCCCTGGTCCTGCTCTACCTGGCGATCGTGAAAAAGTTCGAGCCGCTGCTGCTGCTCCCGATCGCGTTTGGCATGATGCTGTCCAACCTGCCGATGGGCGGCATTTTCCACATGGAATTTTTTGATCCGGACTACATCGCCACGCTCGGTTACGAGAAAGGCACCCTGTTCGCGATCAACGAGGTTTTTTCCCACGGCGGACTGCTTGACTACCTCTACCTGGGCATCAAGCTCGGCATCTACCCGCCCCTGATTTTTCTCGGCATCGGCGCGATGACCGATTTCGGGCCCCTGATCGCCAACCCCAAGTCTTTGCTGCTGGGCGCAGCCGCCCAGCTGGGCATTTTCCTGGCTTTCTTCCTGGCCCTGTTCCTCGGCTTTACACCGGCCCAGGCCGGCGCCATCGGCATCATCGGCGGCGCCGACGGCCCGACCGCGATCTTCGTCGCCAAGTCGCTGGCCCCTGAGCTGCTCGGTGCCATCGCCGTTGCGGCCTACTCCTACATGGCCCTGGTCCCGGTTATCCAGCCGCCGATCATGCGCCTTTTGACGACACGCCGCGAACGCCAGACCGTCATGGCCCAGCTGCGCCCGGTTTCCCGCACCGAGAAGATCATCTTCCCGATCGCCGTCACGTTGCTGGTTGCCCTGATCATCCCGGATGCCCTGACCCTGGTCGGTATGCTGATGCTGGGCAACCTGCTCAAGGAAAGCGGCGTCGCCGAGCGTCTGGTCAAGACCGCCGCCAACGAACTGATGAACATCGTGACCATTTTCCTTGGCATCACCGTCGGCGCCACCGCGACCGCCGAGTATTTCCTCAGCACCAGCACGCTTCTGATCATGGCCTTGGGTGTCACCGCCTTTGCCTTCGGCACGGCCGGCGGCGTCCTGATCGGCAAGCTGATGTATGTCCTGACCAAAGGCAAGGTCAACCCCCTGATCGGTTCGGCCGGCGTGTCCGCCGTGCCGATGGCCGCCCGGGTCTCGCAGAAGCTTGGCCAGCAGGAAAACCCGGCCAACTTCCTCCTGATGCACGCCATGGGACCGAATGTGGCCGGTGTCATCGGGTCGGCCGTGGCAGCCGGCATTCTCCTGATGCTGCTCAAGTAAACGCCCGATGAAATACGTTGTTTTTCTCGGAGACGGCATGGCGGATCTGCCCGTGCCGCAGCTGGGTCAGCGCACGCCTTTGATGGCCGCCGTCAAGCCCCACATGGACCGCATGGCGGCCGAAGGGCTGGCCGGCATGATCAAGACGGTGCCCGACGGCATGACTCCGGGCAGCGATACGGCCAACATGGCGGTCATGGGCTACGACCCGCGCCGCTACTACACCGGCCGGTCGCCGCTCGAGGCGATCAGCATGGCGGTCGAGATGGCGCCGGACGACGTCGTTTTCCGCTGCAACCTGGTCACCTTGTCCGACGAGCCGCCTGCCGGCGACATGCTGGCGCGCTTCTCGGCCCGCACCATGCTGGATTACTCGGCCGATGAGATCGGCAGTGACGAAGCCGCCCGCCTGATCGAACAGCTCAATGCGGCTTTTGCCGATGACACGATGCGTTATTACCCGGGCAAGAGCTACCGCCATTGCCTGGTCTGGAAAAAAGGCGAACAAGCCATGGCCCTGACCCCGCCGCACGACATCCTGACGCGGATCGTCGGTCCCTACCTCCCCGCCGGTCCCGGTTCGGAACCGCTCCGGTCCATGATGCTCCGGTCGGCCGGCTTTCTGCCCGCGCACCCGGTCAACCGGGCCCGGCAGCAGCGCCGCCTGCGTCCGGCCAACGCCATCTGGCTGTGGGGCCAGGGAACCAGGCCAAACCTGCCCGACCTGGCCCGCCAGCACCTGCTGCGCGGCTCCGTGATCTCGGCGGTCGATCTGGTCCGGGGCCTGGGCATCTGCGCCGGCCTCGACGTCGTCGAAGTGCCCGGTGCCACCGGCAACATCCACACGAACTTCGCCGGCAAAGCCCAGGCGGCCATCCAGGAACTGGCCCGCGGCCAGGACTATGTCTACCTGCATGTCGAGGCGCCTGACGAATGCGGCCACCGGGCCGAAATCGACAACAAGGTCCGCGCGATCGAGCTGATCGACGAACAAGTGATCGGTCCGGTCTGGGCTTACCTGGAAGCACAGCGGCAGGCGACCGGCGAACCGTACCGCCTGGTTGTTCTGCCCGATCACCCGACCCCGCTCAGTCTGCGCACCCACACGGCGGATCCGGTTCCGTTTGCCGTTTACAGCAGCGACGGCCGCGACCGCCTGCCGGCGGCCGCTTATGACGAACTGACCTGCGCGCGCACCGGCCTGCTGCTGGACACCGGGCACCAGCTGCTGCCCCGCCTGATCCACCTGGGGTTTCGTCATTAAATAATCACGGCTACAAACAAAAAGCGCTGCCGGTTTCCCGGCAGCGCTTTTTGCTTGTGACCAAGCAACGCTTGTTTACTGGCAGTGGTACATCGCCGTTGCGGCTGGGCGGTCGAGAAAGACGGTTACGTTCGCATGCAGCTGCAGCACCGATCCCGGGCATTGCGGATCGACCGGGTTGCAGACCATGCCGCGTACGGCCCGGGCCTTTTCGGCGCCGGTGACCAGCATGAGGATCTCACGGGCCTGCATGATCGTCCCGATGCCCATCGTCATCGCCTGGCGCGGCACATCCGACGGGTTGGCAAAAAAGCGGGCGTTGGCACTGATCGTGTCCGCAGTCAGGTCGACGACATGGGTCCTGGTCGAAAAGAGGCTGTCCGGCTCGTTGAAGCCGATGTGGCCGGTGCGTCCCAGCCCCAGCAGCTGCAGATCGATGCCGCCGCGGGTATTGATCGACCGTTCATAGGCCAGGCTCTCAGCCTCCGGATCCTTGGCCAGGCCATCGGGAATATGGATCGCATCCGGCTTGATGTTGACTTTGCTGAACAGGTTTTTCACCATGAAGGCGCGAAAGCTCTGCTCATGGTCCCCGGCAAGGCCCAGATACTCATCTAAGTTGAAGGTGGTCACGCGGTCCCAGTCCAGGATGCCTGATTTGGTCAGCCTGGCAAGATCCTGGTAGGTCAGCACCGGCGTGCCGCCGGTGGCCAGACCGATGACCGAATCCGGTTTCTTGACGATTTGGGCAGCGATCACCAGCGCAGCGGCCTGTCCGGCCTGCGCTTCGTTGTCAAATACACGTATGTTCATGATCATTCTCCTTTGCGTGCAGCGCTTGCTGCCAGTTTTTCATACCTTGTGATTCTACCACGAGCCATGGCACTTGTCATGGGGCCGCGGCCGACACGCCGGAAACAGCCATCAGGAGAATGTCGGTGCCGGCTGTCCCTGTGTTGCGGCAGCTGATCCCGCTCATCCGGCAGTCGGGGTGCGGATTCACCCACTCAAAACCGAGCAGCAGGATGTCCTCCCCCGTTTCGGTTTTGGCCTGGACCACCGGATCGGCCATGTATGTCGCCAGGTACCCCTGGTGACGATAGTAGGGATGGCGCAGCGGATCGCCATAGCGTTTGGCCCAGTGCCAGATGTTGCCGGCGTATTCGACCGGAACGTCCACACTCCGGCCATCGGCGTAGCGGACCGTATAGATGCCGACCTGGGTCAGCGGCGCCCAGGCCAGCCGCAGCGCGGGGTCTGCCGTCGCATGCAGGAAAACGAGCCGGTCGAAACACGCATCGACCGGAATGTCCAGCGGCTGGTCGGTGAGGCGTTGGGCGCCGGACAGGTCGAAAGCAGCCGCCAGAGCTGCCTTTTCCGGGGCGGCCTGATCCGCCAGCCACAAGCGCAGGGCGCCGGGCAGCCCGGCACGCGCTGGCGGCGCCGGAGTCAGCGGCTGGAAGCGCCTGCCGGCTTGTTTCAGGGCCGGAAGGCCTCGCAAGGCCTCGCGCAGCGCCGGGATGCGGCGTTGGATGATCTCGGTGTAGACCGGGCGTGCCGTCTCCAGGTAGCGATCTGACCACAGCATCTCGGCGCTGAACATCAGGTCAAACAGCTTGCCCTTCTTGGCCAGGGTGTATTCGTCCAGGCGGCACCAGGTGGAGACCTCGCCGCCGGTCATGCCGGGCTTGGCGGCCCGGCTGGCATAGCGCGGGTAATGGCTGGAATAGAGGTTGCCCATGACAACCTCAAAGCCGTGCGGCAGCAGATGGTCTTCCATGTCCAGGTCGGTATGGAAGTACCAGATGAAGTCGAGCAGCACGATGTCCCGGGGCAGCCTGGCGATGGCCGGGTGCGTCCGGTAACGCTCGGTCGGCTGGAGCATGTCCGACCAGATCATCATGCCCAGCCCTTTTTGCTTGAGATACGCATAGACACGAAGGACATGCCGGGCATACAGCTCGGCTGGGTCCTGCCCTTGGCAGCGGGGGCAAAGCGCCAGCTGGTACACTTCGTCGTGCCCCATGTGGACATACCGCTCCGGCTGCACGACCTCCACGATCTCGTCGATGATGTCGCAGATGATCGCGTAGCTTGTTTCGTGGGACGGGCAGTAGGAATGGGCATAGAACGCGCTGGGCGGCTGGTCGGCGGCGCGCGTGTCCGCTGCCTGCGCGTGTGCCTGCTCTTCCTCGGCTTCGGCGATCTCAGGGTGCGCGCAGGTAATGTACTGGACATGGCTTAAGGACTGCACCTCGGGAATGACCGTGAAGCCGAGGGATTTGGCATAGGCGACCAGCTCGCGCACCTCGTCTTTTTCCAGCAAACCGCCGCCGGCAACCATATCCCCGTGCGGAAAGGCCGGCCACTCGCCCCTCCTGGCTGCCTGGTTGGCCAGAAGCCACGCCTGGCTGATTTCGGGATGCCGGTCGAAACGCATGCCGCCGGCAAATTCGATGAACAAGGTGTTGTATCGCAGCGGCAGCAGCACATGGCGCAGCAGGCGGCGGTAAAAAGCAAATGATTCCCTGGGCGGCAGGCCAACGTGAAAGCCGCGCACCGCTTTGTACGGCTTGTCGCGGATCTGGCCAAGCGGGATCTGCTGCTGTCCGGCCAGCTGAACAAAGGTTTCGCAGGCATAAAGCAGCGCGATGCGGCTTGCGCCCGTCAGCTGGACAGACTGCGCTGATACGTCGACGGCGTATGCTTCGGGATCGCCGCTCTTGTCCAGGCGCAACGTGACGGCAACCTGCCCGGCCGGCAGCCGGTCAGTTGATGTCCCGACAGGCAAAGCCTGGCTGAACAGCCCGGTCATGTGTTGCTGCAGGTGGCTGGCGGCAAAAGCGGTGTCGGACTCACCGTCGCCTTTGACGATCAGGGCCAAGCGATCGCGCGCCAGCGTCCCGCCGCTCAAGCGGCTCAGGTGCGGGGTCGGATAGACCAGGGGCTCAGATGTCCAGACCGCGCCAATCACGTCGAGCTGTTCCAAAACCACATCGGTCAGCAAGGGCTGCAAGCGAACCACGACCCGGCTGGCCATAACCCCGACCGTGATGTCGATGGCACCGCCGCAGCTCTCGCCGGTCCGGGCGTCGTGGCGGCCGCAGCAGCGAAGCTCGTGCCCGGTCCCGCACCAGATTTCCGCCGTCTGGACGGCTGCGCCGGCAGCCAGCTTCAGGCAGACGGCACCGATATAGAGCTTAGAGGGCCAGGTGTACGCGACATCGACGCCGACATCCATCAGCTTGGGCCAAGTCCAGCCGAACGCGCCGGCCGGCTGGGCCTCAATATCGGCTTCAAGCGGACATGGCGTGCCGCGCCGGTAAAACCGGCAGGTGTAGCTAAGGCCCGATTCCGGGTGGTTTAACCGTCCGATAAACATCGCTTTCCTCCTCTGGCCGACTCAGACCGGCAGCTGTCTGCGTTTGAAAATCAGGACCGCGGCGGCAAACAGCACGGCTGCGCCGGCCGCGTAGATCAGGTTGATCGTCCAGGGCATTTCGCCCCGGACCCGCTCCAGCGGGTCGAACCAGCCGTAAACCGACCATCGCTTCAGCCATTGGTAGTCTTCCGACACGCCGCCCAGCATATTCAGCAGCAAGAACGTGATCGGCAGCCCGGCAGCCAGTCCGCTGGCCAGGGAGGCGTCGTTGCACAGGCAGGAAAAGAAAAAACCGATCATGATCACCAGCATGTTGATCAGCATGGTGGTGATGTTCAGCTGCAAGAACCGGTCCGCCGCCAGCTGGCCGGGTTGGAGCCATTCGGCCAGCGCGACACCGGTTCCGAACAGGAGCGCGAAAAGCAGCCCTACGGAGAGCAGCGCATAGCTGCCCAGGGTGACGATGATCCGGGTCCGGGAATTGGGTGTGGCGAGCAGATAGGCCATTGAACCGCTGTCGACCTTGCGCGCAACCAGCCGCTGGCTCAAGATGATGCAATAGACCATCGGGAACGCCAGCATCAGCAAGCCGTACAACCAGCTCGCCAGATAGCTGGTCAGGTCGCTGACTTGCTGCGAAAAGCCCATGGCCTGCATCAGATCCTCGGGGAACAGGTCGAGCATGTCGGTGATCCTGGCCATGTCCTCCGGATTGTACATGCTGATCATGACGGCCAGGTAGAACGCCAAAACAGCGTAGAAAATCACCAGCAGGAGACTGTTCTTTCTGGCCGTATAGGCAAACAGCGCCAGGCTCACAGGGCATCCTCCTCTCCGTCTTGCCGGTAGAAGCGCATGAACAGCTCTTCCAGGCTCTGGCTTTTGACATTCAGGTCGACGACCTGCAAAGTCGCGACGGCCTTGATAAACCGGTCGACCGCGTCGCCGGCAACCGGGATCTCGAAGCTGCCGTTTTCCGCTGCCGGAACCGTGAATCCGGCCTCAGCCAGCACGGCCGCGGCCCTGGCAGGCTGGGCGGCCTGCAGCAGGTAGGTGCGTGTGCGGCTGCGCCGGAGCGTCTCCGCACGGTCTTCGTGGATGATCCGGCCTTCCCGGATGATCAGCACTTGGTCGCAGGTTTTTTCGACTTCCTCGAAGCCGTGGCTCGACATCAGGATGGTCTTGCCCCGGGCGCGCTCCCGGTGGATCAGTGCGATGAAACGGTTCTGCATCAGCGGGTCCAGTCCGCTGGTCGGCTCGTCGAGAATCAGGACCTGCGGGTCGTGCATCAGGGCGGCCACGATACCGAGCTTTTGTTTCATACCCTTGGAAAACTTGTCGATGCGGCCGGACGGGTCCAGCTCGAACAGCGCCAGCAGCTCTTCTTCCCGCGCGCTGCGTTTTCCGCGGCCGCCGCGCATCGCATGCATGAACCGCAAAAACTCGCAGCCGCACATTTTCTCCGGGAAGCTGATTTCGCCGGGAATGTAGCCAAGCCGGCGCTGGATCCGGGGGGCATCGGCAAAGCAATCGAGCCCGTCGATGGCCGCGCGGCCGCTGTCCGGCCTCATGAACCCGAGCAGAGCCCGGATGGTCGTCGTTTTCCCGGCGCCGTTCGGCCCGAGATACCCCATGGTCTTGCCGTCCCCGATCTGGAAATCAAGGCCGAAAACGCCTTTTCCCCCCGGGTAAGTCACGGTCAGCCCCTGTGCTTCGATCACTGGCCCAACACCTCTTCTCTATCCGGGACAAGATTCGCGTGACGGCCTACTTCAGTTCAGCAATCGTCACGCCGCTGTCCCCTTCACCATACATGCCCAAGCGGTAGGTGCGCACCCGGGGATCCTGGCGCAGCTTCTGCTGCACCGCGCTGCGCAGCGCACCTGTACCCTTGCCGTGGACGACGCGGACGGTTTGAACGCCGCCCAGGACAGCGTCATCGAGAAACTTGTCCAGGTTGGCGGTCGCTTCTTCGACCGTCTGGCCCAGCAGCTGAATTTCGGTCTGCATGTTCAGATGGCGTTCCATGGTCAGCTGGTTCGGACTCGCGCGGCGCTTCGCTTTGCCGGACTTGGCCGCCGCCGTCAGATCCGGCAGGCGCAGGGCGTCCAGCGGTACAGACACCTTCATGGCGCCGCTTTGCAGCAGACAGACATCGCGGCTGTCCGGCCCTTCCAGCAGTTTGCCGGTAATTCCCAGGGCGGGCGCCGCATACATCCGGCCGGGCCGGACTTCATCGCGGCGCAGCTTGCGCCCCCCGGCAGACAACGCCGATTGGGTGATATGGCCGTCGACCTGCTTCAGGCCGGCTCGGATTTCCTGGCGGACCTGGGTGGCCAACTTGTGGCTTTCCGCCAGTTCCTGTGCCTTGACGCCCGCCCGGATTTCACCGAGCAGCCGCTCGACATCCTGCAGCGCATCCGCGTAGAGCTCGCGCGCTTCCTGGCGGGCTTCGCGGATCAGCTGCCGTTTCTGTTCCTCCAGGGATTCCTTGTGCTGGCGGATCTGGGCAGCATGGCGCTCAGCCTCCTCGCGCAAGGCCGACGCCTCGCGGTAGGCTTCCTCCGCCTGGGAGCGGCTCTCTTCCATTTTGCGGACCAGGTCCTCGAAGCGGATGCCCTCCTCGGAGAGCAGCCCCCTGGCCTGCTCGATGATCGCGTCGTCGAGCCCCAGGCGCCTGGAGATAGCAAAGGCGTTGCTGACACCGGGTACGCCGATCAGGAGCCGGAAGGTCGGGCGCAAGGTTTTGGCGTCAAACTCGCAGCAGGCGTTTTCCACGGATTCGGTCTGCAGTGCGTAGCCCTTGAGCTCCTTGTAATGCGTGGTGGCCACGGTCAGGCAGCCGCGCCGGCGCAGGTGATCCAGGATGGCGATGGCCAGGGCCGCGCCCTCGGAGGGGTCCGTCCCGGAGCCGAGCTCGTCGACCAAAACCAGCGTGCCATGGCCGGCCTGGCTCGTGATTTCGACCAGGTTGTGCAGGTGGGCTGAAAACGTCGACAGATCCTGCTCGATGCTCTGTTCGTCGCCGATATCCGCCAGCACCTGGTCGAACACGGAAACCTCGGAGCCGTCGCGGGCCGGAATCTGCAGGCCGGCCATGGTCATGAGGCACAACAGGCCGCAGGTCTTGAGGGCGACCGTCTTGCCGCCCGTGTTGGGGCCGGTGATCACGAGGGTCCTGAAGCGGACGCCGAGTTCGAAGTAGATCGGCACGACCCGGTCCCTGGGGATCAGGGGGTGGCGGGCATCCAGCAGGCGGATGCGGCCGGCATTGTTCAGCTGGGGCCGCATGGCGCGCATTTCAAGGGCCAGACGGCCGCGGGCCATGATAAAATCGATCCGGGCGCACAGCGCCTGGTCGTCGCGCAGCAGATCGGCCCGGTCGGCGACACAGCCGGACAGTTCGAGCAAGATACGGTCGATCTCCTCCCGCTCCAGGCTCATCAGCTCGCGGATCTTGTTGTTCAGGGCCACGACCGGCAGCGGTTCGACAAACAGCGTCGCCCCGCTCGACGAGGTGTCGTGCACCAGGCCGGGAATCTCGCCGCGGAGCTCCGCCTTGACCGGCACGACATAGCGGTCGCCGCGCATCGTCACGAGCTGCTCCTGAAGGGCTCGTCCCTGGCTGCGCACGATGCGGTTCAGGCTCTCCTTGACATCATTTTGGGCCTCGCGGATGCGCCGGCGCAGGTTCATCAGCTGCGGGCTGGCCCGGTCGTGCAGTTCGTCTTCGCCGGCGATCGTGTCGTCGATGCGGGCCGCAAAGGCGGTGTCCGGCCGCAACTGGCTGAGCAGGCCGTCCAGGATCCGTTCCGACGGGTCGGCAGGCAGGCGGGCGCGCAGCCGCTCAACGGTCCGCAGCAGGGCGCCGATGCGCAGAAAGTCCGGGCAGTTCAGCTGCGATCCGGCGGCCGCCCGGCCGACGGCCGCCCGGATGTCGCTGATGCCGCCCAGGGGCAGCAGGCCGTGCTCCAGGATGACCTTGACTGCGTCGTCGGTTTCCTCCTGGCGCCTGGCCACCGTTTCCAGGTCCGGGCTTGGCTCAAGGGCCAGGCACAGCTGACGGCCCGGCTCAGAATGGGCCAGGGCAGCCAGTTCCTGGATGATTTTGTCGTATTCGAGAATCCGTAAGGTTCGGTGGTTCATCGGGTATCGCGCTCCAATTGTCTTGCCAAAGTCAGGCCTAAAAGCGCAGCTCAGGCGTCAGATCGTATCTCTTGCGTTGTCGTGCCTGTCACACGGCGCGAAACTAGGTTTTGGTTTCAGAACGGCTGTCCGGCTGCCTGCGCAGCTTCATAAAATTGATTCCGTAGCACACGTAGGCAAATAGCGACATCGCCATCGGCGGTATGAAAATATAGTGGGACAGCCAATAGGCGTTTTCCGGCAAAAAGAACAGTGACGCGAAAGCCGCCACGAACAGCACAGTGGCCGCTTTGCCGTACCAGCGCGCATAGACGACCTTGTCGTTCTCGCGCAACAGGAACAGGCTGCCCAGGATCATGGCCAGTTCCTTGACCCCGATCACCAGCGGCACCCAGAGCGGGAGTTTACCGACGATGCACATCATGACGGCGGTTGTCAGCTGGAACAGCTTGTCGACAAAGGGGTCGAACAGCTTGCCGAACTCGGTGATCTGGTTGAACTTGCGGGCGATGTAGCCGTCGAGCATGTCGGTCAGCCAAATGCCCAAAAAGAGCAGAAACGCAACCAGATCGTAAGGCTTGCCGACATAAATCAGGCGGGCCAGCACCGGGATAGCCAACAGGCGGATGAGGGTCAGGAGGTTGGGTATTGTCAGCACGACCCGCAGCTTCATGCGTTCCGACCGGTCCCTTCTGCCCGCTCGGGCGCGGTGATGCCTGCCGCGTGTTTCAAGGCGCTCTCCGGGCTGCCAGGATGCGGGCCCGCTCAATTTCGACCGCGGTGATGGTCTTGTTCATGTTGAGGGCTTCCTCAATGTCGAAATCGACCAGTTCACCGGCCTTGTAGGCGATGACCCTGTTGTAGCAGCCCTGGCGGACGCAGTCAATCGCCTGCAGACCCATCATACTGGCCATCGTCCGGTCACGGTTGGTCGGACTGCCGCCCCGTTGCAGGTGGCCGAGGATCGTTGCCCGTGCCTCGATGCCGGTGATGGCTTCAATCCTGGCGGCGACTTCGGTCGCACTTCCGGCCCCTTCGGCCACGACCACGATGTAATGGTGCTTGCCGCTGTTGCGCCCCTGCAGCAGCACCTTGACCACATCCCGGGTGAAATCGGTTTCCACCTCCGGGATCATGACGACTTCGGCCCCGCAGGCGATACCGACATTGAGGGCCAAATAGCCGGCTTTGCGGCCCATCACTTCGATGACGCTGCAGCGCTCGTGCGACATCGCGGTGTCACGCAGCTTGTCGATCGCCTCCATGGCCGTGTTCATCGCCGTGTCGTAGCCGATCGTGTAGTCCGAGCAGGCGATATCGTTGTCGATCGTGCCGGGAATGCCGATCACCGGAAAATCCTGCCGGGCCAGATCGCGCAGCCCGCGGAAGGTCCCGTCGCCGCCGATGGCGATCACCAGGTCCAGGTTGAACACCTTGGCCATCTCGATAGCTTTCTGCACGCCTTCCGGCGAATTAAACGTCTTGGAGCGTGCCGTCATCAGGAACGTGCCGCCCCGCTGGAGCTTTTCAGAAACGGACTGGCCGTTTAACTCGTCGATGTCACCGCGCCACAAGCCGTGAAAGCCGCGCCGGATGCCGAAAACATGATATCCGTAGTGCAGGCCGCCGCGTACAACAGCCCGAACCGCCGCATTCATGCCCGGGGCATCGCCGCCGCTGGTCAGGACGCCAATGTTGCGAATCTGTTTTGTTGCCATGTCCATTTATCGCTCACTTTCTTTACGTAACTCTCCCCATTATAACGTGCCGCTGCCACCGGGGGCAAGCGTCACTCGGCGGCGGTCAGGGCCAGGTTCTGGCTCCCGAACCGTTCGGCCAGGCGACGGAGCACGGCATCGTCGAAAGCGACGGCAAAACGCGGACCGAGGTCAACCAGCCGGTCTTCCTGTTCCAGATAGATCCGAACGGGCATTGCGCCCTGGAAGAAGCTCAGCATGGCCAGCAGCCGCTTGTAGCCTGCATCCTCCTCCAGACCATGGTAGCGGATGCAAAGCCGCACATGCGCCGGCCGTTCCGCCGTTTCCTGGCCTGCTTCTTCCGGCGGCGGCAGATCGGGTGCCTCGCTCACCGGCCTGGCCGGTGTCCGCGCCGGCGCCCGGCGCAGCTCGAAGCCCGGCGGCAGCTGGCGCATGCCCGGTTCGAGAATCGCGATCTGCTCGGCAATCAGCTTGGGTTCGTCATCCTCGCGGATGCTCAGCCGACCCCCGACCAGCAGCACGGCGCCGTCGGCGAGCAAGGCCTGGTGGTCACCCAGCACACGCGGGAAGACGATCGCCTCGAAGATGCCGGCCAGGTCCTCCAGGGTCAAAAAGCTCATCAGCTCGTTGTTGCGCGTCGTTTTGTTTTTGCGCCCGACCAGCATGCCGGCCATGATGACGCGGTCGTTATCGGTCAGCGCCGGCGGATGCAGTCCTTCATCGTCGCTTTCAGGCAGCGGGGCAAAGGACGCGCTGTCCAGGGAGGTCAGCGTGTTGATCGCGCGTTCGTACTCGTCGAGCGGATGGCCGCTGACATAAAGCCCCAGCATGTCTTTTTCCATGGCCAGCTTTTCGCGCTGGGTGAAATCCGGCAGCTCCGGATACTCCGGTTCTGCTTCTGTCACCTGTTCGACGGCTCCCAGGTCAAACAGCGACAGCTGCCCTTCCATGCTCTGACGCCGGCTGCTGGCCAGACGGTTAGAAAACGGCTCGATGACGGCGATCATCTGCGCGCGCGGCACGCCAAAGCCGTCCAGCGCGGAAGCGCGGATCATGCTCTCGACCATTTTCCGGTTGAGGGTGCTCTCGTCCAGGCGGCGCAGCAGGTCCCCGAAAGAACAGAACGGGCCGTTTTTCTCGCGCTCCGCGATCAGGGAGCGGATCGCCGCTTCGCCGACGTTCTTGACGGCGGCCAATGCGAAGCGGATCGCGCCGTCTTCCGTCGTGAAGCGGGCCTGGCTGCGGTTGATGTCCGGCGGCAGCACCGAAATGTTCATCGTTCGGCAGACCCGCACGTAGGAGGCGGCCTGGCTCAGGCTGCCCAGGTAGCTGTTGAGCATGGCGGCCATCAGCTCAACCGGGTAATGCACCTTCAGCCAGCCCGTCTGGTAGGCGACGACGGCGTAGGCCGCCGCGTGGCTCTTGTTGAAGGCATAGCCGGCAAAAACCATCACCTCATCGAAGATCTTGCCGGCTGTTTCCAAGCTGACGCCGCGGGCCAGGGCACCGTCGACGGGGTTCCCTTTCTCGTCTTGGCCGCCATTGACAAACAGGTCGCGGTACTTGGCCAGTTCGGCCGGTTTCTTTTTGGACATCGCCCGGCGCACATTGTCCGACTGGCCCATCGAGAAGCCGGCCAGGTCCCGGACGATCTGCATGACCTGCTCCTGGTAAACGATGCAGCCGTACGTCACGTTGAGGATCGGCTCCAGCAGCGGGTGGTCGTAGCGGATCTTGGCCGGATCGCGCTTGGCAGCGATGTAGCGCGGGATCTGCTCCATCGGGCCCGGTCGGTAGAGCGAGATGCCGGCGATGATATCCTCCATCGACTCGGGGCGCAGCTCCTTCATGAAGCTGGTCATGCCGGCGCTTTCCAGCTGGAACACGGCTTCCGTCCGCCCCTCGCTGATCATCGCATAGACAGCCGGGTCATCCATCGGAATCCGGTCGTAGTCGATCACGTCGCCGTGGTTCTCATGGGCCATGGCCGCCGTGTCACGCAGAACCGTCAAGGTCCTCAGACCTAAAAAATCGAACTTGAGCAGGCCGATCAGCTCGACATTGTTCTTGGCGAACTGGACGACGACCGCGTCTTCGTTGCGCGACAGCGGCGCCAGATCGGTCAGCGGCTCCTTGGAGATGATCACGCCGGCCGCGTGGGTCGAGGCATGGCGGGGCATGCCCTCGAAGCGCCGGACCAAATCCAGGACCATGCGGGTCGTCTCGTTCTGGGCATACTCCTGGCGCAGTTCGGGATTGGCGTCCAGGGCCTTGGTGAGCGTCATTCCCGGTGACGCGGGGATCATCTTGGCCAGACGGTCTGTCTCGGCATAGGGCACGTCCAGGGCCCGGGCGACATCCCGGATGCAGGCGCGGGCGGCCAGGGTGCCAAAGGTGATGACCTGGGCGACATGGTCGTGGCCGTACTTCCCGGTGACATAATCGATCACTTCCTGGCGGCGCTCGTAGCAGAAATCGATGTCAAAGTCAGGCATGCTGACCCGGTCGGCATTGAGAAAGCGCTCGAAGATCAGGGCATACTGCAGGGGATCGATGTTTGTGATGCCCAGGCACCAGGCGGCCAGGGAACCGGCACCGGAACCGCGTCCCGGCCCGACCATAATCGAACGGCTGCGCGCGAAGCGGATAAAATCCCAGACGATCAGGTAGTAGCCCGTGTAGCCCATCTGGCTGATCACGCCCAGCTCGTAATCCAGGCGGCGCTCGTACTCGGCACGCGGCATCGGCCGGCTGATCTCCAGGCGGCGCTCAAGCCCTTCCAGGCAAAGCGCGCGCAGGTAGCCGTCATGGGTCTGCCCCGGCGGAACGGCAAACTCCGGCAAATGGATCGTGTTGAAGTCGAACACGACCTGGCAGCGTTCTGCGATCCGGGCCGTGTTGGCGACGGCCTCCGGCACGGCCGCGAAAGCCTCGGCCATTTCCTCGGGCGACTTGACATAGAACGCGTCGCTCGCCATGCGCATGCGGTCGTCATCGCTCATGCGTTTGCCTGTCTGCATGCAGAGCAGCACTTCGTGCGCATGGGCGTCTTCTTTCTCCAGGTAATGGCAGTCGTTGGTGGCGACCAGCGGGATGCCGGTCTCCCGGCTGAGCCGGATCAGCGCGCTGTTGACCACCGTCTGCTCCGGCAACCCATTGTCCTGCAGTTCCAGGAAAAAATGGTCACGGCCGAATATCCCGTCCATCTTGAGCGCCAGCTCGCGTGCCCGTTCAAAATCCTGCTGCAGGATGGCCGTGGGAATCTCGCCGCCCAGGCAGGCCGACAAGGCGGTCAGCCCGCCGCTGTACTGGCGGAGCAGGTCGTGGTCGACGCGCGGACGATAGTAGAATCCTTCCGTGTAGCCGATCGACACGAGTTTCATCAGGTTGCGGTAGCCGAGCTGATTTTCAGCCAGCAGCACCAGGTGGGCCGGTTCCTTGTCGACGCCCGCCTCCTTGTCCAGGTAGCCGCGCGGGGCGATATAGATCTCGCAGCCGATGATCGGCTTGAGGCCTTTGGCCAGCATGGCGTTGTAAAAGTCGATCACGCCGTAAAGGGCGCCGTGGTCCGTGATCGCACAGGCCTGCATGCCCAGCGCGGCGAGCCGGTCGGGCAAGTCGCGCAGCCGGATGGCCCCGTCGAGCAGGCTGTATTCCGTGTGCAGGTGGAGATGGGTAAACGCTGTGACCGTCATGAAGCATCCTCGTTCAGAATTACCTGAATCCTGGCCGCGACCTGGTCCAGCAGCTGCTGCAGGCAGGCCTCCCCGGACGCGGCGTCATCTGTGTAGCAGCCAAAGTAGAGCTTGATCTTGGGTTCCGTTCCCGATGGCCGGACACAGAACCAGTCGAGGCCGTCGAGTTCGTACAGCAAGACATCGGACTGCGGCAGCGTCAGGGCTTCACGTTTCCCGTCCGTCAGGTTCAAACGCACCTGTCCGCCGTAATCGGCGATGGCCCGGATGGGTACGCCGGGAAACGCGTCAGCCTGCTCCCGGCGCAGCCGGGCCATCTCCAGGCGAATCCGTTCCAGGCCCTGCTTGCCCTCCATCGCCAGCGATATGGTCTTCTCCGCCGCATAGCCGAAGCGGCTGTAAAGGTCTTCGAGCCGGTCGTAGAGCGTCTGGCCGCGGTCGCGGGCCACGGCCGCCATCTCGGCGATCAGCATGCTGGTCACGACGGCATCCTTGTCGCGCACCGCCGTTCCGGCCAGGTAGCCGTAGCTTTCTTCAAAACCGAACAGGTAGTGCATGTCGCCGTTTTCGTCTTTCTCCTTGATCAGTTCGCCGATGAATTTAAACCCGGTCAGGCATTCGTACAGCGTGACGTCATAATGTGCTGATATCTTGCGCATCAGCTTGGTGGAAACGATCGTGGTCACCACGAAGGGATTTTCCGGCATGGTTCCGCTGTTTTGCCTGGCTGACAGGATGTAGTCGGTCAAAAGCAGGCCGATCTGGTTGCCGCTCAGGACCATGTAGGTGCCTTCGCGGGTCCGGACGCACAGGCCGGTCCGGTCCGCGTCCGGGTCGGTGGCGATGACCAGGTCCGCGCCTTCGCGCTCAGCCAGATCGATCGCCATGCTAAGCGCAGAGCGCTCTTCGGGATTGGGCATGGCAACCGTCGGGAATGCGCCGTCGGGCAGCTCCTGCTCGGGGACCACCAGGACTTGTTCAAACCCAAGCGCGGCCAGAACGCGCCGTACCGGTTTGTTGCCCGCGCCGTGCAGCGGGGTGTAGACAATCTTCATGTCCCGGTGACGTTTGACGGCATCCGGGTTGATCGAGAGGGTCAGCAGCATCGCCTGGTAAGCCTGGTCGAGCGCTTCGCCGATCATCTCCAGCAGGCCGCTCGAGCGGGCCTGAGCTTCGTCCGGCCAGGTCAGCCTGGTCAAGTCGGGCAGCTGGTCCATGAAGGCAACCACCGCGTCAGCCTGCTCCGGCGGCAGCTGGCTGCCGTCGTCGCCGTAAGCCTTGAAGCCATTGTAGCGGGCCGGGTTGTGGCTGGCCGTGATCATGATGCCGCCGGCCGCCTTGTAATGGCGGATGGCAAAGGACAGCACCGGGACGGGACGCAGCGCGTCGAACAGGCGCACCCGGATGCCGTGGCCGACAAAGATCTGGGCACAGAGCAGGGCGAACTGCGCCGAAAAATGGCGTGAGTCATAGGCGATCACGATTCCCCGGTCAAGCGCGTCCCCGCCGTGGGAGGCAATCGCGCGCGCCATGCCGTCGGCAGCGCGGGCGACCGTGTAGCGGTTCATCCGGTTGGTGCCGGCGCCCAGCACACCGCGCAGACCGGCCGTGCCGAAAGCCAGGTCGCGGTAGAAGCGATCCTCGATCTCTCCCGGCTGGTCCTGGATCGCGCGCAGCTCAGCGCGCGTGTTTTCGTCAAAATAAGGATGTTCGGACCAGAGCTTGTACAAGTCTTGGGCTCGCGGCATCGGGAAGCCTCCTTCTCAAGCAGGCCCGGTCAGCCGCAGCCTGCGATATGGCTGTTTTCTGGGTATGATTATACCAGAAAGATTGCCAAAATGGCGTCTGGCAGCTAGACCACCCAGTTGAGCCTGGCGTAGATCGCGGCCCAGCGCGCCGGCATGTCATCGGCAAAAAGGTCCGGTTCGAAGCCGATTTTGAGATATGTTTTCAGCGCCGGCAGGCGAAAATCGTCTGTTGTCAGGTAGATCTCCCGGTAACCGCTGTCAAGCAGGCGTTTCAGGACAGCCAGCACGACGGTCGTCCCCAGGCCGCGTCCGCTGTGTTTTTTGGCACCGGCCACCCAGTTGACGGCACCGGCCTCGGGATACGCCTCGATCGGCTGGTCGTTGGCCATCGCCGAAGCCGCCAGTTCGTGTTCCGGCAGATACTCGACGATGAAGAAACCTTGGGGCAGAAGGCTCTTTTTCATCTTGTCCAGCGATTCGAGCGAAAAATCGGCAAACCCAGCCTCATGCATCAAGGCCAGGTATTTTTCGGTGTCCGACTCCTGGAATTGGCGCAGGACATAACCGTCTGGCCAGGTGATCGGCAGCCCGCATGGCTTTCCCGCCGGCCAGATCATCCGCAACTGTCTTTTTGGCTGTGACTGTTCCATCGGCTTGCTCCATCCGCCGCGCGACACGACCCTGAGATCGCAGCCGCCGGCATCTTATTGTATGGCATGGATCTTTTCACCATTATAACCGATTTCGGTTCGGACAGCTGCCCGCCGCTCGGATGCCAGATGCGGTATACTGGTCTTGGGTGCAACGCCATGGCCTGGTTGACCCAGGCACACAGACGAGGGGGTATCGCGCATGATCCGAAAAGAAGCGCTGGACTTCTGGTCCTGCACCAAAGACATCCTGAACCGCCTGCACAGGGGCGGCGTGCTGTGCTCCGTGATCGACCAGCTCGGACGACCCAACCTGATCACGCTGGGCTGGGGCCTGATTGGCCCGTTCTACCACGGCCATCCGGTCCTGGTCATCGCCGTGACCCCTGACCGTTTCTCCTGGCATGCCCTGGAAGAAGTGCCTGAATTCACGATTGCCGTGCCCGATGACGCCCTGGCCGAAGCCGTCGCGTTCTGCGGCAAGACGTCCGGCCGCGACGTGGACAAGTTCACGGCGGCGCACCTGACACCCGTCCCGGGAGAACAGGTCCGCTCGTATGCGGTGCGGGAATGTCCCGTCAACCTGGAGTGCCGGACCTACGCGCGGGTTCACCCGCCCCATCTGCTGCTCACGCCGGAACACCGCCAGAAGCCGCTCGAGCATCAGCACACCCTTTATTTTGCCGAGGTCCTGGCCACCTATCGCTGCCTGGCGGACTCGGATATCTGAAGCGGCAAACTGCCGGGTTCAGGGCTTGCCGTTCCCGGACAGGCGCCCGCGGATTGTGATCAGCAAATCGCGCAGGTGGGCCGCCTCTTCGAAGGCCAGCTTGCGGGCCGCTTCTCTCATGTCCTTTTCCATGCGCTGCGCCAGCTTGGCGAGTTCTTCGGGCCCGAGGCCCTCCAGGCGGTTGTCCAGCAGCTTTTCAGCCGCTTCTTCCGGCAGGCCGGCCTCCTCGGTTGCCTCGAGCACCGTGTCGATCACGTCACGCACATCCTTGGTCACAGATACCGGGGTGATGTTGTTCGCCTCGTTGTAGGCCTGCTGGATGCTGCGGCGGCGGTTGGTTTCCTGCACGGCCATCAGCATGGAATCGGTCACGGCATCCGCGTACATGACGACGTGGCCGTTGATGTTGCGCGCCGCTCGCCCGATGATCTGGACCAGCGAGGTGGCCGACCGCAAAAAGCCTTCCTTGTCGGCATCGAGGATAGCGATCAGGGACACCTCCGGCAGATCCAGGCCTTCGCGGAGCAGGTTGATGCCGACCAGGATGTCGAAAGCGCCCTGGCGCAGCGAGCGCAGGATCTTCATGCGCTCAACGGTCTCGATATCCGAATGCAGGTAGGTCACGCGCAGGCCTTCGTCCTTGAAAAACGCGGTCAGGTCTTCGGCCATTTTCTTGGTCAATGTCAGCACCAGCGACCGTTCGCCGCGCTTCGTGGCCGCGGCTGTTTCAGCCAGCAGGTCCTCGATCTGGCCTTCGACCGGCCGGATCGAGATCTCGGGATCGACCAGCCCGGTCGGCCGGATGATCTGCTCGACGACCTGGGCGGCGTGCGCGGCCTCATATCGTGAGGGGGTCGCGCTGACGAAGACCGCCTGCCCCATACGCTGCTCGAATTCGGCAAACTGCAGCGGCCGGTTGTCGAAGGCCGACGGCAGCCTGAACCCGTACGAGACCAGCGTTTCTTTGCGGGAGCGGTCCCCGTTGTACATGGCGCCGATCTGGGGGACCGTGACATGGGATTCATCGATCATGAGCATGTAATCGTCCGGGAAAAAATCCAGCAGGGTGTACGGCGGCGTGCCGGCCGGGCGTCCTGTCAGGTGGCGCGAATAGTTCTCGATACCTTTGCAGAAACCGGTCTCACGCATCATCTCCAGATCGTAGCGCGTCCGCTGCTCCAGGCGGTAAGCTTCAACCAGCTGGTTGCGGCTGCGCATCAGGGCCAGCTGTTCCTCCAGTTCTTCCTCAATGCTGATCAGGGCCTGCTTCATCTTGGCGTCGGTTGTCGCATAGTGGCTGGCCGGAAAAATGGAGATATAGGAGCGGCTGGCCCTAAGCCGGCCGCTCAAGCGCTCGATCTCGCTGATTTTTTCGATTTCGTCCCCAAAGAAGGAGATCCGGGTCACCAGTTCGTCCGATGCCGACGGGCAGATGTCGATCGTGTCGCCGCGCACGCGGAAACTGCCGCGCCGGATCTCGTAGTCGTTGCGGTTGTACTGGATGTCGATCAGTTCGCGAATGACCGTGTCCCGGTCTTTGCGCATGCCCGGCCGCAGGTGGACCATCAGGTCCTTGTAGTCGCGCGGATCGCCCAGGCCATAGATGCAGGAAACCGAGGCGACGACGATGACATCGCGGCGCTCGAGCAGCGACGCCGTCGCCGAATGGCGCAAGCGGTCGATTTCGTCGTTGATCGCCGAATCCTTCTCGATGTAGGTGTCGGTGGCGGCGATGTAGGCCTCTGGCTGGTAATAGTCGTAATAGGAGACAAAATACTCCACCGCGTTTTCGGGGAAAAATGCCTTGAACTCACCGGCCAGCTGGGCCGCCAGCGTTTTGTTGTGCGCGATGACCAGCGCCGGCCGCTGAACGCGCTCGATGACATGGGCCATGGTGAAGGTTTTGCCCGAACCGGTGACACCTAAAAGCGTCTGGGCCGGCATGCCATCCCGCAAGCCGCGGACGATAGCGTCGATCGCCTCGGGCTGGTCGCCGCGCGGCTGCATGTCGGAGTGAATGCGAAAAGAAGTCATGACAGTATGCCTCCACATCGTGAGATGGCGAATGTACGTTCTGATTATAGCACGAGCCACATCAGGCAGCCAGCCCCAAATCATGGAAAACAGCCAGAAAAACACATTGGCTTGCATTGCCGAAGCAGCGAAATAAGTTTATAATACGCTTTGATTCAGCATCCTGTCCGGCATGGCGTCCGGACCTGCAAGGGGGATTCAGCATGTATCCATCCATATCGGTCACCCGTACCCAGAAGCCCGCGGCCAAACCCGCCTCAGATGCCAGTCTCGGCTTCGGCCAGATCTTCACCGATCACATGTTTGTCATGGATTATGTCGAAGGGCAAGGCTGGATTGACGCGCGTATCGTCCCGTACGCGCCGCTGTCGCTGGCTCCGTCAGCCATGGTCTTCCATTACGGACAGGCTATTTTCGAGGGCCTGAAGGCGTACCGGCAGCCGGACGGCCAGGTCGCCCTGTTCCGGCCGCGGCTCAATTTCGAGCGGGTCAACCAGTCAAACGCCCGCATGGTCATTCCGCCGGTCGATCCGGATTTCTGTGTCCACGCGCTCAAGGAGCTGCTGCGCCTGGAGGCGGACTGGGTGCCGTCGGCGCCCGGCACCTCCCTTTACATCCGGCCTTTCATCATCGCCACCGACGCCTGCCTGGGAGTCCGGCCCTCGCACACTTATAAATTCATGATCATCCTCTCGCCGTCCGGCGCGTATTACGCCCAGGGCCTGAATCCGGTCAGCATCTATGTTGAGGACGAGTATGTCCGGGCGGTCAAGGGCGGAACCGGATTTGCCAAGACTCCCGGTAACTATGCCGCCAGCCTGATCGCCCAGGCCAACGCCTACAAGGCCGGCTACGTGCAGGTCCTGTGGCTGGACGGAGTGCACCGCCGCTACATTGAGGAAGTCGGCTCGATGAACGTCTTCTTCGTGATCGACGGCAAGCTGATGACGCCAGCGCTCAACGGTTCCATCCTGCCGGGCATCACGCGCCGGACCGTGCTGGAGCTGGCTCAAACCCTCGGTTATGCGACCGAAGAACGCCAGATCGCGATTGACGAATTGTGGGCCGCCGCCAAGGCCGGCCGGGTCAGTGAAGTCTTCGGGTCAGGAACGGCAGCTGTCATCTCGCCGGTCGGCGCCCTCAAATACGAACAGGACGTCGTGACGTTCAACGCCGGCCGGATCGGTCGGTTAAGCCAGCAGTTCTATGACACCATCACCGGCGTGCAGTATGGCCAGCTGGCGGATACCCACGCCTGGATGGAACGGCTCTGACGCCGCGCCGGCCAAAGACCAGTCGCAAAAGGCTGTCCGCTGCCGGACAGCCTTTTTTTTCGTGCGTTATCGTTTGTTAGCGCAGTTCCTGCAGGTTCTTCTGGATCATGACCAGCATGCCAGTCAGCTGTTCTTCCAGGTCTGCGAGCCGCTTGCGGGCGTACTCGATGGACCCGTTGCGGATCTGGCGGGCCGAATTGTTCGCGGCTTCGATGGTCTGGCTGGACTGCTGCCGGGCCTGCTGGGTGATTTCATGCTCGTCGATCATGGCCGCCATGCGTGATTCCGCTTCCCGGATCATGCTTTCGGCTTCCTTGCGCGCTTCGGCGATCAACTGGCGGTTCTGCTCCAGCAGCCATTTGGCTTGTTTCAGTTCGGCCGGCAGGTTGTCCCGGATCATGCTGATCAGGACCGTCATCTCTTCGCGGTCGACCATGCAGCTGTTGGAAAACGGAACATTACGCGCGGTCGCAACCGCGTGATCGAGCCTGTTGATCAGGTCCTCAATGCCTTGTTCCTGGCCTTTGCCCTGGCGTTGCTCATACATGACGGTTCAGTCATCCTCCAGTTTTTGTTGGCTGCGCCTACCCACGAATCGGCCCTGGATTCTGCCGATGATCGCGGCTGGCACCATGCCGGAAATATCCCCGCCGAAAGAGGCGACTTCCCGGACAATTGACGAACTCGTGAAGGCCAGATCGATCCGGCAGGGCAGCAGGCAGGTTTCATACGCGGGCAGCAACAGCTTGTTGGCGGCTGCCATTTCGGCTTCGAAGCGGAAATCAGACTCGCTGCGCAAGCCGCGAACGACGGCGCAGGCCCCTTCACGACGGTACAGGTCGACCAGCAGGCCATCGAAGCGGACGACATGGACCGCAGGCAGATCCTGCAAAGCGATTTGAACCATGTCCGCGCGTTCGGCCGCGCTGAACGCCGTTTGCTTGGCGCTGTTGATCAGGACGGCAACCACGAGGCGGTCGCACAGGCGGACCGCACGGCGGGCGATGTCAAGGTGGCCGTTTGTCAGCGGATCAAACGTACCGGGATAGATCATGGTGCGCACCTCAATCACCGCCTTTCTCCTCTTGGCACAACATGGGAACGCCGTCAGGCGCCCTTCTATAAAATGATAGCATTGCCGTTCCATACTGGCAACATCGCTCAAGTTGCAAATTGGTTACAAATGACGGGGCCGGATCCCGGCTGTCGTGCTCGAGGATCAGGCGCCCGCCGGGCGCCAGCAGCCGGGCCAGGTCCGCGGCCAGCCGGCCGGTCACGGTCTGGCACTGGCGGTAGGGCGGATCGGCGAAGATGATCCCGAACGGCTCTGCCAGCCCGGCCAGGGCCCGGCCGGCATCCTGGCCCAGCAGGCAAACCTGCGCCTCCAGGTGCGTGCGCAGGATGTTCTCGCGGATGATCGCCAGGCAGGTCCGGTCCTTTTCGACCAGCACGACGCGGCTGGCGCCGCGCGAGGCCGCTTCCAGGCCGATCTGGCCAGTCCCGGCAAACAAATCGAGAAAGCCGTCCACCGGCCATTCGGCCTGCAGAATGGAGAACAAAGCTTCCTTGACCCGATCCGCAGTCGGCCGCGTCTTCTCACCGTGCGGGGCCTGCAGGCGCGTCCCGCGCGCCGTTCCGGATATAATGCGTGGCATCGCCTTCCCTCCCCGAACCGGCTACAGCCCGATGTTCCGGAAAACGTCGGAATAGCGGCTGACGATCTGGGCGCGCAGGCGGCTGTGTTCCGGGTCTTGCAGGTCGGGATCTTCCCGGACCATGGTTTCCAGGCCTTGCTGCACCTCGTACATCAGGGCCGTATCCCGGTAGAGGTTTGCCATCCGCAAGGGTGGCAGGCCATGCTGGCGGGTCCCGAAAAAATCGCCCGGGCCGCGCAGCTGCAAATCCTGCTCGGCAACGGCAAACCCATCTGCCGCATGGCAGATCGCCCTGAGCCGTTTGCGGCCCAGGTCATCGTTGCTATCGCTGATCAGGACACACAGGGAACGGTGCGCGCCGCGGCCGATCCGGCCGCGCAGCTGATGCAGCTGGGCCAGGCCGAAGCGTTCCGCGTTTTCAATCACCATCAGGGTGGCGTTGGGATTATCGACCCCGACTTCGATGACCGTCGTGCTGACCAGGATCTGCAGCTTGTTGGCCATAAAATCGTCCATGACCTCATCCTTGACCGCCTGGCGCAAGCTGCCATGCAGCAGCCCGACCTTGAAATCTGGAAACACCTGCTGGGCCAGGCGGTTGTAGACCGCGGTTACGGATTCGAGATCCAGGGCCTCCTGTTCCTCGATCATGGGGCAGACAACATAGACCTGACGGCCTTCGCCGGCCGTGCGCCGCATCAGCTGCTCGATTCTGGGACGGTCGCGGCTGGCGGCAGTATACGTGGCGACCGGACTCCGGCCGGCCGGCAGCTCGTCGATCAGCGAGACATCCATGTCGCCGTAGAGCACCAGCGCGAGCGAACGCGGGATCGGCGTCGCGGACATCACCAGCACATGCGGCTGAATGCTGTCCCCGCTATCCTGGAACTGGCCCAGGCGGCGGCGCTGGCCGACACCGAAACGGTGCTGTTCGTCGGTGATCGTCAGGGCCAGGCGCTGGAAGACAACCACATCCTCCAGCAGGGCGTGTGTGCCGACAACCATCCGGATGCTGCCGTCGGCCAGCCCGGCCAGGATGTCACGCTTTTCCGCAGCCCGGGTGGCGCCGGTCAGCAGCACCGGCGCCGGTCCGCTGCCCTCCAGGATCCGGCACAGCGTCTGGTGGTGCTGGCGTGCCAGGATCGACGTGGGCGCCATCAAGGCCGATTGGGCGCCGCCAAGGGTGCAGGCGAGCATGGCCAGGGCCGCAACCACCGTTTTGCCGGACCCGACATCCCCCTGGAGCAGCCGGTTCATCGGATGCGAACGGGCCAGGTCGGCTTGAATTTCCTGCCACGACCGGCGCTGGGCACCGGTCAGTTCGAAGGGAAGCCGGTCCAGAAAGGCCTCCAGCGCCGTCCGGGCCGTCGCGTCGGGTTCAAGTGCCAGCGCATGGGCTTCCTGGCTTCGGTGGCGGCGCAGCAGCCAAAGACCGGTGCGGAGCAAGAAGAGCTCTTCAAAGCCGATCCGACGCCGGCACAGCTCGATGTCGTGCTCATCCGCCGGCTGGTGAATCCGGCTGTAGGCGAAGTCGGCCGCACACAGCTTGAAGCGGCGGCGCAGCCAGGCCGGCAGGGGCTCGGGCAGATTGCCGGACGTCCGGGTCAGGAGAGACTGGATCAACTGGCGCATCACGCCTTGGTTGATGCCGGCCGTCAGCCGGTAAACAGGCTTGTAGCCAAAGGTGGGATCTGCCTCATCCGGGTTTCCGACCGGTTCGAAAGCCGGGTTCTGCACCTGGAACGTCCGCCCGGCGCGCTTGATCAGGCCATGGAACCGGCAAACCATGCCCACAGCCAGCTTGTCGGCCAGCCAGGGCTGGTTAAACCAGATGGCCGCGACACGCAAAGGTCCGTCGCCCAGTACGGTGCGCAGCATCGAGAGGCGGCCCTTGCGGTTCAAGCTGGGTTTTTGCAAAACAGTTGCCTGAAAGGTCTGCTCTTGTCCATCGGCCAGCTCGGACAGCGGGACCAGGTCGGCCCAGTTCTCATAGTCGCGCGGAAACCAGCAGAGCAGGTCAAACCAGGTTTCGATGCCCAGCTTATTCAGCTGGGTGGCCCGGCGCGCGGCAACACCCGGCAGCATTTTAACCGGCTGCTGCCACAGGAACTGCTTGACGGGTTTGGTTTCAGGATCGGGCGGCATAACGGCAGTGGGGAGCCAGCGGGCAGCGGGCGCAGTCAGGCCGGCGGGCCACGCACAAGGTGCGGCCATGCTCAACCATCAGGTGACCGTAATCGATCCAGTCGGCCGGATCGAGAACCGCGGCAAGATCCTGCTCGATCCGGACAGGATCCGTGTGGTCTGTCAGGCCGATCAGGTTGGAGATTCGGGCGCAGTGGGTGTCGACGACGATCGCGGGGACCCCATAGGCATCGCCCAGGATCAGGTTGGCGATCTTGCGTCCGACACCCGGAAGCTTGGTCAGCTCCCCGAGCGAGGCCGGCACCCTGGCGGCATAATGCGTCGCGATCTCGCGGCTGCTGGCGATGATCGAGCGCGCCTTGGTGCGAAACAGCCCGCAGCTGCGGATCAGGCCTTCAACGTCTGCCTGGTCGGCTTCAGCCATCGCCCGGACGTCAGGATAGCGGGCAAACAAAGCCGGCGTGATCAGGTTGACCCGCGCGTCGGTGCACTGGGCAGACAAGATGGCCGCCACGAGCAGCTGCCAGGGTTCCGCATGCTCCAGTGTGCAGATGGCTTGAGGATATGTCTGGCGCAGCAGCCGAACCACGGCGGCGCCCTGCTCGCGCAACGCGCCGGGCTTTTGGGGTCCGGTATCGCTCATCGGATCAGCTCCTGCAGGTAGACCAGGATCTCCAGCGTCTGGTTGCTCGCCTTGCGGAAGACGCTCAGTCGGAGCGCTGCTCCGGGTTCGGCATCCTTGAGCAAGGCGCTCAGGTCCGCCACGTCCTCGACCGGCTGGTCGTTGATCGCCGTGATGATGTCGCCCTTGCGCAGGTCGGCCGCGTAAGCCGGGCTGTCCGCGACCACGCTGCTGACATAAAGGCCGTCCGGAAAGCGGTACAGGCGCTGCAGTTCCAGGAAACTGTCCTGCTTCAGCACGGTCAGGCCGAGCCAGGCTTTCGCGGCGGCGGGTTCGCTGTCGCGCATGATGTCCCGCACGACAGCCAGCATGGCGCTGGTCGGCAGCGCATAGGCTTGCGTCTCGTAGGCGTCACGGGCCAAGCCGCAGTTGGCCAGGCCGATTACCTCGCCTTGTAAATTGAGCAGCGGCGCGCCTGTGCAGAAGCCTGCGGCCGGCAGGTTCGTCATGATCATCTGCACTTCAGTGCCGTTCTCCAGGATGACGCTCCGCTTGACCAAGCTGATCAGGCCGCTGGACAGGCTGCCGGCCTCGCTGAGCAGGTCGGGGAACCCGACGGCCAGGATCATCTGACCGACCCGCAGGTCGGAGCTTGCGGCCAGAGGCGCCGCCTGGAAAATGCGCTTGCCGGCGTCCTCGGATAGGTCGATGACCGCCAGTCCGGTCACGATGTCGCGCCCGATGACGCGTCCCCGCAGCGGGCTGTCGGACCCGTTCAGGAAGACCTGAATGTGCGCTTCAGGCAGGATACGGCCCTGCTTGTCGATGGCAATCGAGAGGACGGAGGCGCTGGTCACGACGATTCCCTGGTCATCGATGATCAGGCCGCTGGCTTCGTTTGTCCGGGTCGTCTGGGCACCGCTGGCAGGCACCTCCACCCGGATGCCGACCACGGAAGGCCGGATCAGGTCATAAATCTGCTGGACCAGCTGGCGCGTCTGCCACAAGGTCAGCGTTTCATACGCGTTCTGCACGGCCGGCGTCGGGGACGGGTTTGCCGGCGGCGTGGGCGACAAGCTGGGCGTCGGCGATGCCGTCGGCCTGGGTGTCGGCGTTGCCGTTGGCCTGGGTGTCAGGGTTGGCCCCGGTCCGGTTGTCACATCCGGGAACGGAGTCAGCGACACGGCCGGCTGGCTCTCCAGGCCGGCGAACTGGGCCAGCAAGGGCCAGGTTTTGCCGGTCCGGAAAAAACGGACCAGAAAAGCCGCGGTCAGCAGCGAAGCTGCAATCGCGGAAAACAGAACCAGGGCAATCATACCCGCAATCCATTTCGTTCTTGTCTTCAACCAAAAGCCTCCCATCCGGAAAGGTACTTCCCATTTTAGCGAAAAAAAGTGAATGCACTATGAACAAGCCCGCATCACGGGCTCTGCAGTGTGAAGATGAAGCGCGCTCCGCCCAGGTCGCTGCGCGCCACCCTGATCTTCTGGCCATGCGCCGCCAGGATGGTGCGGCAGATGTATAATCCGAGTCCGGAACCCTTGGATGTGCGCGACTTGTCGACCTTGTAGAAGCGGTCGAAAATGTACGGGTATTCCTGCTCGGGGATGCCAGGGCCGGAATCGTCGACCACGACCTCGATCTCCTTGTGCCGGGCGGACTTGCGCGTCGTCAGGGCGATGATGCCGTCGGCCGGCGTATAGCGGATGGCGTTGGATACGATGTTGTACACGACGCGGCTGATCGCCTCACGGTCGCCGAGCACCAGCAGACGGCCGTTGTCGTCACCCATGAACTCGGTCTGGACATCGAGCCGCTTTTCGGCCAGCAGCGACTCCAGGCCGATGATATCCTCCTTGATGACCTGGTTGATGTCGAAAACCGTCTGGTTGACCTTCTGCGCGCTTTCCAGCACGGTGCCCTCGAACATGGTGTTGACAAGCGTCTGCAGGCGCAGCACCTCCTGCTTGACGATCTCCAGGTAGTGCGGCGCCCGATCTGGCGGAATCGTCCCGTCGAGCATGCCTTCGACAAAGCCCCGGATGGTGGTGATTGGGGTACGCAGGTCGTGTGAGACACTGGAGATGAAATCCTTGCGGTCACGCTCCTGGTTGGCCAGCTTGTCCAGCATGCTGTTCATCGTCTCGACCAGTACGGTCAGATCGTCGGTCACCAAACCATGCGGCCGCGGCTTGTCAGGCGAGGCACCCGGCAGCGCAACCCGTGCGCTCAGGTCGCCGCGGGTGACCTTCTCGGCGGCTTCAGACAACAGGCGAAGCGGCCGGGTGATGTTGCGTGAGATGATGCCGTTGATCAAAAGGGCGATCGCGAAAGCGACCAGGAACGAGACGATCAGGCCGTTGGTCATCAGGAAAGCCGAAAAGTTGCCGTCCTGCATCTGCATGTGCAGCTGAATCTCGCCGCGATACCCGAAATTCCCGGTCGGAACCGGATAGGCAGCCGACAGCCAGTAGGCACCGCTGTCAGCCAGCAGGCCGGAAAAATCACCGCCTTCGGTCATGCCGGAGGTGCCGCTTCTTTTCGCCGGCAGGTAGTCGTCGGGCAGGACGAAATAGCCGCGTTCAGAGCGTTCAAGCCGTTCGCGGACGACCGCAGGCAGCCCGGTCTGCAGGATGATCTCGCCCCTGAAGTTGATGATCCAGACGATGGCACCGCTGGAGCGGGCGGTAAAGTTGACAAAGCTGTTCACCTGCGGATTTTCTATGTCACCGTCGGCGTTCAGGTTGATCGCGATGGCGCTGGAAATGACCTGGGCGGCATTGAGCAGCTTATTGGCCTGCTGGAGCATGCTGTTGCGCGACACGTTGGCGTAATAGACCAGGCTGAGGACCAGGAAAACAACCAGGATGGCCAACGTCAGCTGGGCTATCGTCCGGACATAAATGGATCGGGAAAACAACCGCCGTGCCATGGCCGACCGTCAGGCTGTCTCAAACTTGTAGCCGACGCTCCAGACGGTCTTGATCGACCAGGACGGATGCGGTCCGGCCGCTTCCAGTTTTTCGCGAATGCGCTTGATATGGACATCGACCGTGCGTGACTCGCCGTAAAAGTCGTAGCCCCAGACATTCTCCAGGAGCTGTTCGCGCGTAAAAACGCGATTGGGGTGTGTGGCGAGGAAAAACAGGAGTTCAAGCTCCTTGGGCGGCATCTCGAGCTCCCGGTCGTTGACGCTGACCGTGTAGCGCGACTTGTCAACACGCAGGCCGGGGTAGTCGGCGATTTCAGCGCCATCCCGTGACCCCGCGGCGTGCTTTTGCTCTTTGCTGCTCTCATAGCGGCGCAGCACCGCTTTGACGCGCGCCATCAGTTCCTTGGGCTCGAAGGGTTTTTGAATGTAATCGTCCGCGCCCAGCTCCAGACCGACGACCTTGTCCAGCGTGTCGCCGCGGGCTGTCAGCATCAGGATCGGGACATCCGATGTGCGCCGGATGTCGCGCATGATGTCATAGCCGTCACGGCCGGGCAGCATCAGGTCCAGGATGACCACGTCCGGATTGGTCTGGTTGAAGGTCTCAACCGCCTTATCACCGTCGAGACAGGTGATGACGGCAAATCCGTCCTTGTCGAAATAAAGGCGCAGCAGCTCGCTGATGTTGGGGTCGTCATCGACGATGAGTGCTTTTTTCATCAGTGGATCTCCTCCTGCTTGCCGAGAATTTCATTCAATTCGTGCAGGAACGAGCTGACATCCTTGAACTGGCGATAGACAGAAGCAAAACGGACATAGGCAACCTCATCGATCTGCTTCAGCCCTTCCATGACCTGTTCCCCGATTTCCCTGGACTGGACCTCCCGCTTGAGGCTGTTCTGGTAGCGGCTCTCGATAGCATCCACCAGCGACTCGATCTGTTCGGTTGACACCGGCCGCTTCTCGCAGCTTTTCATGATGCCCGAAATCAGCTTGTCCCGGTTGAAGGGCTGACGCGAACCGTCTTTCTTGATCACCATCAGGGGCAGGTTCTCGATTTTTTCGTACGTGGTGAAACGGTTCCCGCAGTTGATGCATTCACGGCGGCGGCGAATCGCCGCGCCATCGTCTGCCGGGCGGGAATCGATCACCTTGTCTTCATCGTGGCTGCAAAAGGGACAGCGCATCCCGTCACCTCCTCGTTGTGTCGGGCCCAGTCCGGAAATTGGCGCCCGGATCCGTGGCCGCTAACCCATCACGAGTCCTGTGAACGGCTGTTGTTATCCTGCAAAAACCAGGGCAGAATGCGTCCGGAACGCTTCTCACGCTTGGGTTCGGCCTCTTCCGGCGTGTCGTTGACAGGATCAGGCGCCGGCCGGGCCGGATTGGCCGCTGGCTGGGGACGGGCCTGGGAAGGCTGCGGCGCAGGTGCGGCGGCAGCATCGGCTGAACGGGGCTGCTGATTGTGATATGACGGGACAAAGGTCCGGGTCTGGTCGTCCGCACCGGTCTCCGACTGGGTGCCGACCGTGTGGAAGCCGGTTCCGCTCCCCTGGGGACGGACGGGCTTTTCCTTCTCCTGCGGGCGGGCAAAAGCCGTGGACAGGAAATCGGGAATCTCGGCAACTTCTTCGTCGACCGGCTGCTTGACAGGATCCTGCTGCTCAGGCTTTTCCGTTTCCCGTACCTGCTCAACCGGCTGCGGCCTGGCCGCAAAGGGGCTGGGACGGCTCGGGGCAGCGGCCGCGGCTGGCCGGTTCTGGGCAGCCGGTGCGATCTCGCGATCAAAGCCGCTGGCGATGACCGTGATCATGATGTCATCGGCCATTTCCGGGTCAATGACCGCGCCGAAAATAATGTCCGCATCTGGCGAAACGGCGTCACGGACGATCGAGGCCGCTTCATCGACCTCGCGGATCCGCATATCGCGCCCGCCGGTAAAGTTGATGATCACGCCGCGCGCACCGTCAATCGTCGTATCCAACAGCGGGCTGTTGATCGCCTGCCGGATGGCGTTGGCGGCCCGGCCTTCGCCGGACGCACGGCCGATGCCCATGTGGCAGACGCCCGCCTGGGTCATGACGCGGCGGACATCGGCCAGGTCGAGGTTGATCAGGCCGGGAACCGCGACCAGGTCGGAGATGCCGGATACCCCGTACTTGAGGACTTGGTCGGCCAGGGTGAACGCTTCGTCGAGCGTGGTGTCTTCGGTGGCGATCTCGAGCAGCTTGTCGTTGGGAACAACAATCAGGGAGTCGACGTATTTTTCCATTTCGCGAATGCCGCGCTCCGCATTCTGCATGCGGCGCGACCCCTCGAAACGGAAAGGCCGGGTTACGACGCCGACCGTCAGGATGCCGAGTTCACGGGCAATCTGGGCAATGACCGGGGCGCCGCCGGTCCCGGTTCCGCCCCCCATGCCAGCAGTGATGAACAGCATATCGGTGCCGCGAATCAGCTGGGCGATTTCATCCTTCGACTCGTTGGCAGCTTTCTCGCCGATCTCAGGGTTGGCGCCGGCGCCGAGACCACGGGTGATCTTCTCGCCGATCTGGATCCGGTTGCTGGAATTCGTCCGCATCAGCGCCTGGTTGTCCGTATTGACCGTAATAAACTCGATGCCTTGAACCTCGCCGTTGATCATGCGGTCGACAGCGTTGCAGCCGCCGCCGCCTATTCCAATGACCTTGATGGTCGCAAAGTGATCGTTATCCATTCCAAATCCCATTTTATAATCTGACAAGCCATCAACCCCTCTCAGCCTAAGCTGTCCTGGCCGTCTGCATGTTCGTTTTTGTCGGTCTGTCATCGGCTTGACACGACGACAGCGACAGACAGACGCACTTATTCTTTTCCAATTTTACACTAAGATGACAAACGACACAACAATATTTAGTATTATTTTAAATTCTCCTTACAAGATATTGACAAAGGGCGTTCCGGGGCTATGAGACGGCGTCATGGTTGTCCATTTTTTTTCGTCGCTGCGGGGACAGGGCGGCGCCGGTTGTCCCAACGTTCCAGAAGCAGGCGCCGGATGGTCGAGAAATTGATGAAGATCCGGTTGCCGAAGGCGAAAACGGCCGCCAGGCTCAACTGCAGATTCAGCTGGTCACCCAGCGCGGCCAGGGCCACAGCGATGGCCGTATTGCCCACAAATCCCGTCAAGAACAGCCGGGTGTTGAATCGGTTCTGCAGGTTGGCGGTCATGGCGCCGATTACGGAGTCGAGCACGGCCAGGATCCCGACCGCCACATAAGATGAATAGGCGTCCGGAATGTTCAGGTTCCAGATCAGGCCAATGATCAGGCCAAGCAGCAAACCAAGAATGGGAAACATCGTCCTACCTCCTCGTCAGTCATCCGGAATGAAAGTCCGGTTGCCGCCAGTCAGATCCAGGATGCCCTTGCCACGGCCGTTCAGCGCATCCTGATCGATGGCGAAGCGAAGCCAGAGCATGTGATCGGTCAGTTCAGGACCGATCTCCGCGCGAACCGTTATGACCTCGCCGGTATCCGGAATAACCACCGTCATGTAGAGCTGGCGGCCGCTGACCGGACGTATCTGGCTGACTTGCCCGAGCAGACGGACCTGGGGCCGCGCATCGCGGTCCGCTTCAATTATAGCACCGAGAAGGCCGACCGCGCGATGCAGGGCATCGTTCACATCAACCTCCAGGGCCTGGCCAAGGGTCATCGAACGGACGGTCAGACCTTCGATCAGCGGAATTCTTCCCGGCCGTTCAGCCCGAATGCTCATGACCACGCCGTCCTTGTCGATCATAACACAGCCATCCGGAATAGCCAGCCAGGCCACCTCGATGCGTTCCTCGATCCGACACACCACCCGGCCGGGCAGATCAAGTGAAATCCGCACCGACTTAACAGCCGGAAAAGCGGCGGCGATCCGCTCTTCTGCGGCCCGGTAGCGCAAACCGAGCCAGTGGCTCCAGGAGCCGCCCAGTCCGGCAAACAAGTGCTGGCCGGGCACGAAGCCGCTGGCCGCCTCGATGTCAGCAGCCCGCAGACTGCGCAGTTCCGTCTGGCAGACCAGGGTCTGCAAACGGAACACCGGCAGCTGCCACACAGACAGGGCAAGGAGCAGCAACGCCGTCAGATAGCCCAGCAGGCGGACCCGGGAACGGTGCGGCGTCCGCACCGGACGATCATGACGGGCATTTCCTTTCACGGCTTGATCAGGC
Source organism: Clostridiaceae bacterium (assembly GCA_012523135.1). GTDB lineage: Bacteria > Bacillota > Clostridia > Saccharofermentanales > UBA5734 > JAAYBY01. The sequence goes on along the minus strand of JAAYJD010000106.1, from coordinate 24,725 downwards.
GCATGACGTGCTGGCAGATCACCGTGGCCGCGTCTGGCCTGGCCAGGCTCGCCGCCTGACGGCCCATCGACGCCAGCTGTTCAGAACGGCCCAGGAGCTGTTCCAGCTGTGCCGCGAGCCAGGTCCCTGTCAGCTGCGCGTCAGGGCAGAGCAGGGCGGCACCCGCGTCGGCGAGCACCCGCGCGTTGAAGGTCTGGTGATCCCCGGCCGCATAGGGATACGGCACGAGGATAGCGGGACGGCCCAGCGCGGCTATTTCCGAACAGGTCAGCGCACCGGCCCGGCAGATCAGCAGGTCAGCGGCGGCCATCCACTCCTGGATGTTGTGAATGTAGTCGTGCACCTCGAGCCAGCGGCCTTCCGCGGCCGCATCGCCGGCAATTGAGGCATACTGGCGCTGGCCGGCAGCCAGGACAATCCGCGGGATCGGGCGTCCCTGCTGTTCCAGATCGTGGATCCAGTCGGCCAGACCGAGAACAGCCTGGTTGATCGTACGCGCGCCCAGGCTGCCGCCCATGGCCAGAACCAGGGGCCTCTCCCCTGCCGGATGCAGGCGCTGGCGAACCGCCTGCTGATCCTGGCTGAAAAACACAGGCCGGACCGGGTTGCCGGTCACAACGACCGGAACCCGGCGGGTGAAGTGACGTTCCGTACCGGGGAACGCGACGCAAACCAGCTGGCTTAGCCTTGCCATCAGGCGGTTCGAGCGGCCGGGGAAAGCATTCTGTTCGTGCAGCAGGACCGGTATGTCCAACGACGCGGCAGCCGAAACAACCGGGCTGCAGACATACCCTCCCGTGCCGATCACGATGTGCGGCCGGAACTGGCGCATCAGCTGGCGGCATTGGCGGCGGCCTTTCCAGAAAGACCAGACCGCCTGAAGCATGGCCGGCGACGGGCGCCCGGGCAGCGGCCGGGCTTCGATCGCCCGGAAAGCATAGCCGGCCCGCGTGACCAGGTCGGCCTCGATTCCCCGCTGGGTGCCGTAAAAGCAGATATTCGCCTCAGGATCAGCCTGGCGAATAGCTTCGGCTATCGCCAGGGCCGGATTGACATGGCCGCTGGTGCCGCCGCCGGAAAGGATGTAGCGGTAGCCAGCCATCATGAATCACCTGCCATCTGGTTTTCTTGTGCCAGCGAACGCAGGTAAGAATGGCGCTGCGCGTCCTCGTCGCTCTGGACCGGCCGCGTCGCCTGCTCTGGCGAAGCGACACCGGACAGCCGCTGCCCGGTGCGCGATACGGCTAATATGAACCCGATCGCCACCAGGAAGAACAGGTTCGAGGTCCCGCCATAGCTGAAGAAGGGCAAGGAAATGCCAGTTGTCGGCAGTGTTTCTGTGGCAACGCCGATGTTTAGGAACGCCTGGATGCTGATCAGCATGGTGTAGCCGCCGGCCAGCAAGGCGCAAAACGTGTTGGCGGCGTTGCGCGTGATGCTGATGCCCATCAGCATGAAGAGCAGAAACAGGATGACGATCGCGGCGGCGCCCATGAAACCGAGTTCCTCGCCGATGATCGCGAAGACAAAGTCGTTGTGGGCCTCTGGCAAATAATTGTACTTCTGGCGTCCCCGGCCCAGGCCGACACCGGTCAGGCCGCCCGAGCCGATTGCGATCAGGGACTGCCGAATCTGGTGCCGGTCGTCGGATGAGGCGGACTCGGGGTTAATGAAGGTGTCCAGACGTTTCGCGACGTGGGCGAAATTGCTTTCGATCGTCTCGTTCAGACTGGTTTTCAGCTCGCCGGCCGGCAGGACGCCCAGCACCAGGCTGCCCGCGATCACGACAATCAGGACCAGTACCAGCAGCTGGCTGAACGCGCTCAGCCAGGAGCGCAGCCGGATGCCGGCTGTCAAGAACAAGACAACCAGGATAAAGCTCATGATGACCGCAAAGGACAAGTGCGGCTGGAAGGCGATGACCAGGATCCACACCGCCAGCAACATGCCGGGCAGCAGGATATCGATCCAGCCATCGGCCAAAAACTGGCGCAAGGGCGTTTTGAAGCGCAGTTTACCGGCTTTGCGTTGGCGCCGGACCATCGAACAGTAGCCGGCGAAGCAGAAGACCAGGGCGATTTTGGCCAGTTCAGAGGGCTGGAACTGGATGCCGCCGATCACGACCCAGCGCCGGGCGCTGTTGATCACGAGACCGAAAAAGCGGACATAGGCCAGCAGGGCGCTGGTCAGCGCGTAAAGCGCAACCGTCATCCAGAAGTGGTCGAACAGGCCGACCGGCAGGATCATGGCGATAAAGAGCGCCAGGATCAGGCCCATGGTCGTGATGCTGCCCTGCTTGAGAACGTAAAACAGCGCGTTGCCCTCGCTCGAATAGGCATCGGTCATGCTGGCGCTGAAAAGCATGACCAGGCCGAAGCAGACCATGATCAGGGTAATGACCAGCAGGCCGGCATGGGCGTGGCGAACCGGCGGCAAGGCCAGGCGATCCGGCTTGACGCGCACCACATCCCGGTTGCGGCTATCCTGCCCGCGCAGGAACGGTTCTTTTTTCATGCGTCAACCCTCCTTCCCGACTGGCTGCGGCTGGGCCAGCTCATAGCAGCAGCAACAGGCCGATGAGCGTGCCGGCTGATGCCGCCAGCGTAAAAACGCGGACGATTTTGACTTCCGACCAGCCGCCCAGCTCATAATGGTGATGGATTGGCGACATGCGGAAAATCCGTTTGCCGCCGGTCTTGCGAAAATAGATGACCTGGATGATCACAGACAGCGACTCGACCATGTAGACCACCCCGATGAACAGGATCAGCCAGGGTGCGCCGTAGAGCAGCGCGACACCCGCAACGCCGGCGCCCAGGGCCTGTGAGCCGGTGTCGCCCATGAACACGCGGGCCGGATGGCGGTTAAAGACCAGGAAAGCGAGGCAGGCACCGGTCATCGCCAGGGCGGTCAGGGCTCCGGCCTGGACCGACTGGGTCACGGGCTGGATCAGAAAGGCCGCCAGGAAAAACCCGATGCCTCCGACCACCGTCACTGACGAGGCCAGGCCGTCGACCCCGTCGGTCAGGTTGACCGAATTGCTCGTGAAAAAAAGGACCAGGATGACAAAAACCAGGTACGGCAGACGCAGCCAGCCGGTGATCGGCAGGGCTTTACCGGAGAAAGGCAGCAGAAAGACGGCCGGATCGGGTGCCAGGTAGAGGTAGTATACGCTGAAGGCCGCGCTGATGATCAGTAGCAGCACCGTTTTCTGACGAACAGACAAGCCTTTTTTGCTGATGCGCACTTTGATGTAGTCGTCGATAAACCCGACCGCGCCGAACAGCAGCATCAGGAGAATCAGCAGGCCGGCCTGGTCCGGGATGACGTCCAGCACAAACGCCGCTGCGGCCAGCAGAGCCAGCGGGACGAGAAAAAACAGGCCGCCGAAGGTCGGTGTGCCGCTCTTGCTGAGGTGGCTTTGCGGCCCGTCGTCGCGCACGGTCTGGCCGACCTTCAGCCGGCGCAGCAGCGGCAGGCCGAAAAATCCGGCCAGCACGGTCAGTCCCCAGATCGCCAGGGCACAGATGAGCATCGGGAGCCAGACAGACGGGGTTGTCATCGTTGTTCCTCTTTCCGGCCTGAGCCGAGCTGCTCGAGCAGCAGGGCCGTAACTTTTTCCATGGCGTAGCCGCGCGAGCCCTTGATCAGGAGAAAATCGCCCGGCTGCAGGCTGGCGGACAGCCGGCCGGCCATCTCCTCGTGATCCTGGCAGCTGCAGGATGGGATTTCCGGATTGACCGTGCGGGCGCCGATCAGCAGGTCGTCAGCCTCCGGACCGTAGGCCAGCAGCAGACCAAAGCCCAGCTCGGCCACCCGTTCGCCAACCTGGCGGTGCGCCTCCGGCGCGAACGGGCCCAGTTCAAGCATGCAGCCGAGCGCGGCCACCTTGCGTCCGCCGTGACCGGCCAGAACGGCCAGGGCCTCGAGGGCGGCTTCCATCGACTCGGGCGCGGCGTTGTAGGCATCGTCCATGATCGTGATGTCATGCGTCCGGACCAGCTTCTGGCGGTTGCCATCGGCCGGACAGCCGGCGGCCCCCGCTGCTGCCGCGGCCAGGCTGACGTGAAGCGCCCGGGCGGCTGCCAGGCCAAACAAGGCGTTGCGGACATGATGCTGGCCGGGAAACGGCAGCATGACCGCCACCGTTTCGTCCGCCTGACCGCTGACAGAGCAGCACGCGGTAAACCGGGTCTGCTCCGCGCTTGCGTCAGCCGGTCCGGCAGACAAGAGAAACGCCAGCGGGCGGTTCAGCGCGTGCGCGGCCTGCCGCCCTTTGGGTGTCGATGTGACCAAAGCCAGCCGGATGTCGCCGCTCAGCTGGTCCGCCGCCTGAAGCAGCAGCGGATCATCGGCGTTCAGAATCAGCAGCCCGCCGGGCCCCAGCCCTTCAACAATCTCCCATTTGGCGGCCAGAATCGCTTCGCGGCTGCCGAGGCGCCCGATATGCGACCAGCCGATGCAGGTGATCAGGGCGATATCCGGCCGGGCAATTCGGCTTAGCAAGCTGATCTCGCCAGGCCCCCGCATGCCCAGTTCCACGACAATCGCCTGATCCTGCCGGTCCGCGTCCAGCATGGTCTCCGGCAGCCCGATTTCGTTGTTGCGGTTGGCCGCGGTCTGGTGGACCCGCAGCGCAGGCTTAAGGCAGGCGGCAACCATCTGGCGGGTCGATGTTTTGCCGACCGAACCGGTAATCGCCACGACCTGGCCGGGCAGGGTCTGCCGGTAGCCGGCGGCCAGGTCCTGCAGGGCTTTGAGCGTATCCGGCACCTGCAAAACGGGCAAAGCCAGGTCCGGGCAGTCGGCAAGCGACTGCGGATCGTCGATCAACAGGGCACCGGCCCCCCGCTCGGCCGCCTGACGCAGAAAAGCATGTCCGTCAAAACGGTCGCCATGCAGGGCGATGAACAGTTCCCCTGCCTTAAGGGAGCGGCTGTCGCTGCTGACGCCCGGTATGGGTTCGGCGGCTGGACCTGTTCCCTCCCGGATGAGCCGGGCCCCGGTCCACATCACGACCTGTTCACGTGTCAGTTGCAGCATGGTCCTCTTCCTCAAGCGCCGCCAGGCAGGCGGCTGCGACTTCCGCATCGTCAAAATGGATGGTCCGGTCCTTGAATATCTGGTAGTTTTCATGGCCCTTGCCGGCAATGACCACCATATCGCCCGGCGCAGCCGCACGGATCGCCCAGCCGATGGCATCGGCGCGGTCGGGCACGACCTCGTAGCGGCCCGCGGTCGGTTCGATGCCGGTGATGATGTCGCGGATGATCGCGTCAGGATCCTCGGTGCGCGGGTTGTCGGATGTGATCACCGTCAAATCGGCCAGCCGGCCGGCGGTCTCGCCCATCTCAAACCGGCGTGAGCGGGCGCGGTCGCCGCCGTTGCCGAAAACGACGATCAGGCGGCCGCTGACATAGTCGCGCAGCGTCTCGAGCAAGTTTTCCAGGCTGGCCGCGTTATGGGCGTAATCGACGATGACCTGGAACGGCCCGCCGGTCGGGATCGGCTGGACGCGTCCGGGGACGGCGACCGTCGCCAGGCCGAGGCGGACCGCATCCAGTGAAGCGCCTGACAGTCCGGCGCAGGCGATGGCCGCCAAGGCGTTGGTGACATTGAACCGGCCCGGCATGCCGACAAAAACCTCGCCCTGGTACCAGGGGCTGATCAGGTCAAACCGGGTGCCGACCCGCTGATCCTGGACAGCTTTTTCCAATCGGGCCGCCCGCACATCCGCATCCGGCGACAAGCCGTATGTCAGGCACGGTCCCTGAACGGCCGCGCGCACGCGTGCATACTGGGGTATGTCACGGTTGAGCACGGCATTGCGGCAAAGGCTGAACAGCTTAAGCTTGGCGTTCAGGTAATCGTCCATATCGGTATGCTCGCGCGGCCCGATATGGTCGTGGTACAAGTTGGTGAAAGCGCCGGTGTAGTACGCGCAGCCATGGACGCGGTCAAGCATCAGGCCCTGCGACGACACTTCCATCACGCAGCTGTCCATGCCCTGCTGCACCATGTCGTCAAGCAGCGCCTGCAGGTCATAGGACTCCGGCGTCGTTCTCGAGGCATAGGTGACGGTGTCGCCGATGATGTTGGCGACGGTACCGATCAGGCCGACGCGTCGCCCGGCAGCGGCCAGGATGGCTCGTGTCATGTAGGTCGACGTCGTCTTGCCCTTGGTCCCGGTCAGGCCGATCAGTTCCATCCGCCCCGACGGGTGGTTGAAAAAGCGGTCGGAGACATGCGCCAGCGCCCGGCGCGTATCCGCCACCCGGACCCAGGGAACCGTCAGGTTCTCAACCGGCTTTTGCAGCAAAACAGCTGCCGCGGCCTGCCGCTGCGCCTGCAGGGCATACTGGTGGCCGTCGGCAACAAAGCCCTCGATACAGACAAAGAGCGCGCCCTGGCGCGCTTTGCGCGAATCATAGACGATCGTGTCGATCTCCAGGGACAAATCGCCGCTGGTTTCGATGATGTCCAGTCCGTTGATCAATTCAGTCAAGGTCATGTCGGTCCTCCTGCAGAATCCTTCTGACAGACCATTTTAGTCCGACGCGCCGCTTTGGGCAAGCTCTTCTTCCACCGCGGCAAAAATGACCTCGACCAAGTCACCGTGCTTCAGCTTGACCGGCGCGGGAACATCGCCGGCCGATCCAGGCGTGTCCGGCTCGTCGTCGTCATCCGGTTCGGCCGGGGTGATCGTCGGAGCCGGTGTCGGGCTTGCCAGCCGGGCTGGCAGCGCAGGCAGCGGGTCCTGGCTGACCGCCAGGCCAAGGCAATCGCCGCTGATCAGGATGTTGAGCCCGCTTTCAGCAGCCAGGCTCTGGCATTCGTTGACCGTCCGGCCGCGAAAATCCGGGATCGCGACATCTTCACGGTCCGGTTCCGAAACCGGGTAGAGGACGACCAGCCCGCGGCTGTGCAGCTCGCTTCCGGCTGCCGGCCACTGAAACTTGACCAGGGTGGCCTCGCCCATTGCCGCGTCGCCGGCTTCGCCGCGCAGGCCCTTGTCCGCCAGCGTGCGCAACGCCTGGCCCAGCGGCAGGCTGCTGACATCCGGCACGGCCGTCTTGGCCATCAGGCGCGACACGTCCGTGTCGCGGTAGATCCGCTCGACACCCATATACTCCAGTGTGCGTGACACCACTGCGCCGCAGGTTTTGGCGGCAACCTTGGAGGTCAGCTCCTTGTCGACCGGCTTGTTCAGGACGATCAGGACCACGATTTCCGGATTGTCGGCCGGCGCCAGCGCAGCAAAGGAGAGCGTGTGGTCGCCGAAGTCATCGGTCGAGGTGCTGGTTTTGCCGGCTACGGCATAGCCCTCGACATAAGCAGGCGAACCGGTCCCGTTCAGGACCACGCCTTCCATCAGGCTGCGCAGGCGCGCCGCCGTGGATTCGGAAATCACCTGGCGGACCGTTTCCGGCTTGATGTCCCTGACCAGGTCGCCGGCTGTGTCCGTGACCGACTTGACGATTGCCGGGCGCACCAGCTTGCCGCCGTTGGCAAAGGAACAATAGGCGGTCGCCAGCTGCAGGGGCGTCACGGTCGAGGATTCGCCGTATGAAAAAGTCGCCATGTCCAGTTCGGTCGGCTGGCTGTGCAGGATGCCCTTTCCCTCTGCCGGCAATTCGATGCCGGTCTTGTCCATCAGGCCGAAACTTCTGACATACGTGTAAAAGCGCTCGACCCCCAGGCTCAGGGAAAGCTGGGCGAAAACGGGATTGCATGAGCGCCAGAACCCCATCTCAAGGGTTTCATCCCCGTGCCCGCCGTGGCGGACACAGTTGATCGTCCAGTTGAACAGCTTGATCGGCCGGCATGTGACCGTCGATTTTTCGTGAACCAGCGCTTCCTCGAGCGCCATCGCGGTTGTAATCGCCTTCATGGTCGAACCCGGTTCATAGGTGTCCGAAATGACGCGGTTGCGCCAGACCTGGCCAGACAAGTATTCGATGGCGTCCTTATTCTGGTCGTCCCAGATCTCCGGATCCTGACCTGGCGGGCAAGCCGTCGGGTCGCTGGAGTCGAAATAGGGCCAGGAGGCCAGCGCCAGCACGGCCCCGGTATAAGGATCCATGACGATCGCGCTGCCGCCTGCCTGGATCTCGTACAGGCTGACAGCCGCTGCCAGCTCCTCCTGAAGGATGGTCTGGATGTTGATATCGAGGTTCAGGACCAGGTTCTGCCCGTCCTTGGCACGCAGGCTGGTCGGAACGGAAAATGGCAGGCTGCCCTGGCTCTCGTAATTGTCACGCTCGACATAGGTATAGCCGGGCTGGCCGGTCAGCAAGCTGTTGAACTGCAGTTCGATGCCCAGCTGGCCCACCAGACGGCCCTCGTCGTAACGGCAAAAACCCAGAACCTGGCTGGCCAGGCTCCCGTTGGTGTAGTAGCGCCTGGCTTCCGTATCGATGCGGATGCCGCCAAGCGTGTTGGCATTGATGAACGCACGCAGGTTTTCCGCCTGCTCGCGCGGCACGTCCTTGGCCAGCTGGAGATAGGGCGCATCCTTCTTGGCCATGGCCGTCTGCACCTGCCCGAGATCCAGCTCGAGAGCTTGGGCGATGCCGGCGGCGATCTCGTCGGCCGAGATGTCCTTCTTGATCGAATAGAGATCCTTGGGGGTGATGCCGATCCGGTGCACGTAGGTTGTGCCCGCCAGTTCGACGCCGTTGCGGTCGTAAATCGTGCCGCGGCGCGGTTCCTCGACAACTTTGTCGTAGTGCAGCGCGGCTGCCTTCTCGGCATTGGCCGCATAGGCGACAATCTGGATCTGGTAGAGCTGGTAGAGCAGCACGGCCGCAAACAGGCTGAGCAAAACGCCGACGATGGCGATGCCGGGACGGCGGCTCGGCCTGCGGCGCGCGCGCCGTTTCCTTTTAGCGTGAACCGCGGCCGGCCGGACGGGTCGCGTCCGGGTTTGCTGCTGCCAGCGCGTGTCGCGAAAAGGCTCTTTTGCCACGTCAGTCCCCCTGATTGCCGATGCTGATCGTCTTGAAATACTGTTCGATCGAGGCGAAGACGCCGCTCAGGTAGGCGTCATCCGCCGTGCCGGACGTTTCGCGGACAAACACGATCCGGTCGGTGTCCGGGACGCGGACCGAAACCAGCTGGCTGCGGGCCGGATCCTGCAGACCCAGCCTGACGATCGCCTGCTTGCGAATCTCGTCCAGATTGGTTTGCTGTGCCAGCGCCTCGCGAATCTGGCTGCTTTCCTTCTGGTTTTTCTTGATTTCCAGCTCCATGGCCACAACGGCAAAATTCTTCTCCAGGATCATCGCCTGGCGATAGACCATCGCGCCGAATACGCCCGCTGTAAACAAGACCAGGAGGACCATCGTGACCAGCAGACGCAGCCGGCGCCGGGCGAGCGCGCGCCGCACAGTGAGCGTGCGCTGCTGCATGACCTGCTGGGCATCTGGGGTCGCGCTGACCGGTATGCGGCGTGTTTTCAGCACCTGCTGTTCCCAGGCAGGGCGCGCGGCCGGGCGGCTGACGGTTTTCACGATGCGTTTCAGGGCCAGATTGCCATCAAAAGCAGGCATGGTTTTTCCTCCGTTCAATCGGTCGGCGCGTGCGCTTCAAAGCAGCGCAGCCGGGCGCTTCGGGCGCGCGGGTTGATTTTTTGCTCATCCGTTCCGGCCATCACGGGACGACGGGTCAGGACCCGTCCTGCCGAGCGGCGCCCGCAGGTGCATACCGGAAAGTCGCGCGGGCAGATGCAGGGGTTCTCCAGAAGGCGGAAGGCCTGCTTGACCAGCCGGTCCTCCAGGGAGTGAAAGGTGATGACGCACAGCCGCCCGTCTTCGGCCAGCAGGCCCGGCGCGTCCTGCAGCAAGTTTTCCAGGGCGCCGAGTTCGTTGTTGACGGCGATGCGCAGGGCCTGGAACGTGCGCCTGGCCGGATGCTGGGCTTCGCGTTTCGACGCAGCCGGCATCACGCGGCTGACGAGCGCGGCCAGGTCGGCCGTGCCCGTGAATGGCTGGGTCTGGCGCCGGGTGACCATGGCCTGGCTGATTCGGTCGGCAAAGCGCTCCTCGCCGTATTCCTTCAGGATGCGGCTGATCGCATCTGCCGGCCAAGTGTTGACAATCTCGGCGGCAGTCAGCGTGTCAGCCTGGTTCATGCGCATATCGAGGGGGCCGTCAGCGCTGTAGCTGAAGCCGCGTTCCGCGCGGTCCAGCTGCCATGACGAAACGCCAAGATCGGCCAGGATGCCTTGTGCGGCAGGTCTCCCCTGCTGGGCCAGGATCGGCGCCAGCTCGCTGAAATTGGCGTGGACCAAAACGCGCTGCGCCGGGCTGGGGTGGTCAAGCAGGCGGGCCCTGGCCGCATCGAGCGCGTCGCGGTCCCGGTCGATGCCGATCAGGAGGCCGGCCGGCCCGAGGCCGTCCAGGATCGCCGAGGCATGGCCGCCGCCGCCCAGTGTGCAGTCGATGTAACAGCCGTCCGGACGGACCTGAAGCAGGCGGAGAACATCCGCGGCCAGCACAGGCTGGTGGCTGAACTCAAAGACCCTTGACATCGAAACGTGTCAGGTCGACGCCGGCCAGCGAGCCCTGATCCTCCTTCTGTTCGTCGTAGAACGTCTTGGCGCAGATCTCCAGCTTGTCGATCATGTCGATAAAGCAGATTTCGTCGCCGCGCTGAACCTGGATGTGCGACCAGAGCTCGTCACTGACTGAGATGCGCCCCTGGCTGTCCAGCTCACAGGTCATGGCTTCGCCGATCAGCAACCGTTTCAGGCGCCTGACCTGGGGGTCGGTTCCCGACAGCTGGCCCAGCTGTTCGCGGATCAGCGTGAATTGTTCGGGGGAATAGGCGGACAGATAGCCGTCGTCGAGGCTGAGCGTCACAACCAGCGAGGCGCCGATCGTGCCGCGCAGCCGGGCCGGAACGAAGACGCGGCCCTTGGCGTCGATGGTATGTGTAAAACGGGCCATGTCCTCACCTCTCAGTCTGCGCCGTCTGTACAGCGCCACGATTACCCACAGTTAAACCTTTTTTTGCTACATTTCACCACTTAATTGTCATTCTACACGCAAACCGAACAGAATGCAATCAAGCCCTGATTGAACATCGCTATGTCACAGAAACGTAATAAACCCGTCAGGTTCCTGGTGGAAAACCGGACGGGTCAAGGCAATCGGCGGCTTTGGCCGCCGTTTATTTTGCGTTCAGGTTACGGTCGATGGAGATGCTCAGCATGACGCCGATGGCGAAAAAATTGACAATCATGGAGGTTCCGCCCAGACTGACGAACGGCAGCGGAATGCCGGTGATCGGCAGCAGGCCGACGCACATGCCCAGGTTCTCGATAAAGTGAAACGCCATGCCTGCCGTCAGGCCGACCAGGATCAGGGCGGAGGACAGCCGGTGCGTGTGGACCTTGGATGCCACGTACAAGGCGCGCGTCAGAAAGAAAAAGACCAGAATCAGAAGCGCGGTCGTGCCGATGAACCCCATGTGCTCCGATACGGCGGTGTAGATGAAATCGCTTTCCTTAACCGGCACGTGCACTGGGGCGTCGCGCAAGCTGCCGGCCAGACCGCCGGAGGCGATCGCGCGCCTGGCTTGCATCAGGTTGTAGGACGCGGCCGGGTCATGGCCGGGATAGAGGAACGTTAAAATGCGGTTTTTCTGAAAGGCGTCGAAATAGAAGAACCAGGCGAGCGGGACGGCCACGATCAGGGCAGACAGGCCGAGCAGGACAAAACGCCAGCGAATCCCCCAAACGAAAACCACGCAGACAAACATAAAGACGATGACCATCGCCGTGCCAAAGTCCGGCTGTTTCAGGATCAGCAGCAGGGGCACGGCGTACATCACCGCCAGCAGCGCCATCCCCTTCCAGATCCGGTTTGGAATATTCATCCATTCGAAGACATAGGCCGAAGCCATGGCCAGGCCGATCTTAGCCAGCTCCGACGGCTGGAAGGAGCCGATCAGGGGCAGCTCCAGCCAGCTGTCGGCCCCCCACGTATCTATCTTGGTATTGCCGTCGACGAGGACATAGACGAGCAGCAGCAGGCTGACGCCATAGACGCCCCAGGCGATCAGGCGCATGGTCGGCACCTCGATGACGCTGAGCATCAGGGCCAGGAGCACGCCGGCCAGCACGGCGCCGGCCTGCCGGTAGAGGTTCATCGGATAGGCGTCGCCGAACCCGTCCGCCAGCACATGGCTCAGCACATACAGCCCGATCATGGCAAGCAGCAGCACCGGGATGAACAGCCAGTAGTCCATGATGCGGAAATAGGTCTGCCTTTTCAGTTGTTCAAAGCCAGTCCGGGCCATCAGGGCGCGGCAGGCTTGTCGGGTTTTTCCGGATCAGACGGCTGATCGTCCTCGATGGCGACAAAATCAGCCGACGCGTCCTCCGCGTCCCCGTCTGCTGCCTCCTCCGTCTCGTTGTCAGCCTCGCCGACGTCATCGCCGGCCAGGGCACGGGTCAGTTCCAGGCGTTGCTGGCGCCGTTTGAGCACGAACAGGAAGACCACCGAAACGATGACCATCAGGGCGGACAGCAGCATGGAGATCCGGATGCCTGTGTCCCCGATCACCAGCGGATCGGTGCGGATGCTCTCGACAAAATAGCGGACGACCCCGTACAGGAGCAAATACCACAAGGTCGTCTGCAGGGGGAAGGTGCTTTTTTTACGCACGCGCAGCAACCAGAAAAAGATCAGCAGGTTGGCGGCGAACTCGTAAAAGAAGGTCGGGTGGACCGGCAAGTCCGGGTTGAGGCCGGTTACCCGGGTGACATACTGGAGATAGTAATCGGTCTGGTTGCTGTACATGCCCCAGGGAAGGGTCGTGTTGGTGCCAAAAGCTTCCTGGTTGAAAAAATTCCCCCAGCGCCCGATGGCCTGACCGAGGGGAACGTAGACCGCAAAAAAATCAAGCAGGCGGATCAGTGAAATTTTCTTGACACGCGTGATGATGATGATCGCGATCACGCCGCCGATGACCCCGCCGTAAAAGGCCAGGCCGCCGTCACGGGTACTGAAAATGCGGCGCAGGTCCTGGGAGAAGTAGGCCCATTCGAACACGACATAGAAAAGGCGGGCCATCACGATCATCAGCGGGATGATCACGATGAATGTGTCCATGATATCGTCCGGCGTCAGCGAGAACTTCGGCGAGTGCCGCATTGCCAGCAGAAGGCAAAGGACAAGGGCAAAGGCGATCAGCAACCCGTACCAATAGACCGGCCAGCGGCCGAACAGTTCGAAAGCGACACGGTTGATGGGCAGGTCATGGATGCCAAGGCCGGGAAAATCGACGAGAAAATCAGGCTGCATAGCGGCTTTCACCTCCGGGGTTCCACGAGAGCTGTCACATAAGCCTGAGGATCGGCCAAAAACGACAGCTGGCTTAACGCTTGTACGGCATCAATCTTATCATAGATGGACGGATAATCGAAGAGGTCGACAGGCAGCAGACTGGCGCGCGCCTGAACCATGCCGCCGTGCTCGACCGAGTCCAGCGCCTGGACCATCTCGCCGGCGGCGGCGCGCTTCTGAGCTGCGAAGATCAGCTCGTCCAGCCCTTTCCGGCAAGCCTCGGCCAGGCTTTCACGCAGGCGGGCGGCCGCCTCGGCAGGCTTTGCGGACTCGCCGCCGCAGGCTAGAAAGCCGTAGCTGGTGTCCCAGGAAAAATGGCAGCCGAAGGAGTCGTTGATCAAACCGTCCTGGTAAAGCGCGTCATACAGCGGGGATACCGGAGACAGCAGCGTGTCGAGGACCAGCCGGGCCGTCCGCTGGCGCCGCGCCTTCTCCAGCCCGTCCAGGGCGGTGCGGGCGTCGCGGACAGGATCCTTGACCCCGACCATGAAAAGCGGCACCGAGACATCCATTTCCAGCTGCAGGCTCTGCCGGCACGGCAAGGCCGGTTCGTCGGGAAAGACCGGCGTCGCGAGTCCGGGGCTCTTTCCCGCCACGCCGTTCAGGCAGCTGTCCAGAACATCGAGCACCATCGCCAGCTCGAAGTCACCGGCCAGGGTCAGCTGCAGCTGGCCGGGATGGTAAAACAGGCGGAAGGCTTCGCCGAGATCTTGCGCCGTGATCGAGGTGACGGACGCGGCCGTTCCGCCGATGTCGGTCCGGACCGGATGGGCGTGGTACAGCCCTTCCATCAGCAACTGGCTGCAGCGCGCGTCCGGATCGTCCTGGTATTGGCTGAGTTCGGCCAGGATGATCGGTTTTTCTGCCGCGACCCGGCTCTCGTCGAGCTGGGGCCGGAGCAGGGCGTTCAACCAAAGCCTGAAGGCTTCGCCGAAATGGCCGCTCGACGAAAAATAGTACAAGGTGTGGTCATGGGTGGTGTAGGCGTTGGCCGAAGCGCCGAGCCCGGCCAGGTGACCGGCCAGCCCGCCCTCGTCATCGCGGCTGAAGACGCAATGCTCCAGAAAATGGGCGCTGCCGGCGGGGATCACAATCTCGCGGCCGCCAGGCCGGCACGTGGTGTGGATGGAGCCGAACGGCACAGCCGCCGCGGCAAACATGCGCACGAAGCCCGGATAAGGCAGGATGCGCAAGGTCAGGCTGGACGGATGCCGGATGGTCACGAGCTGTTTGCCTGTCAGGTCGTCCAGGCGGATCTGGCCCTGGTAGCCGGCGGGCAAGTCTGGCATGGTCTGCATAGGTATCAGTTCTCCTCGGCTTTGTGGTCCGGTTGCCCGGTCAGGATGACGGTCGTGCGCAGGCGTAGCTGGCACGCCAAATCGATCACCTGCTCGCGGGTCACAGCCTCAATCAGGCGGATCGAATCCTGCACATGCAGCAGCCGTCCGGTCAGGCGGCCGCTGACCTCGCGGGACAGCAAGCTGGACATGTCGTCGCCAGCGGCCTTGAGCGCACTGGTCAGCATCATTTTCGACCGCTGCATGAGCGCGTCGTCGAACCGGCCGCCGGCCAGGCGCTCCACTTGCTCCTGGATGGCCTTTTCGGCCGCTTCGAGCTGATCAGGCGCCACGCCGGCCAGGATGAACAAAGCAGACAAAAAGCGCTGGCTCATCGAGAAAACCTGGTAGGCCAGTCCCATCTGCTCGCGAATGACATCGAACAGCAGTGAATGGACATCGCCGCCCAGCATGCTGTTGAGCAGGACCGCCACGGAGCTCTGGTGGGCAAAATAGGCCGGCAGGCCATCATAAGCCAGAACCAGGCGGGCTTGCTCGACGGGCTTGACGGTTACGTCGCGGCCCGGAGCCGCGCTGTGGCAGGGCGCCGGCTGCAGCCCGGGCTTCAGCCGGGGGCGAACGGCCTGCGGCAGGCGTTTCAGCAGTGCAGCGACGTGTTCGAGCAGGCTCTGGTCGACCGGTCCGCCCAGGTACACAGAAAGCTGCATGTTGTGCAGCAGATCGTGGTAGCTCTCCAGCAGGTCTTCGCGGCTGACGGCCTCCAGGTCACAGGCCCGGCCAATTGCGGGCAGGCCATGGACCTGGCCGCCGCAGAATTGCTCCAGGCAGCGGTCATAGGTCCACTTGAGCCGGTCGTTGGCGCGCGCCTGCAGGCTGAGCAGGAGGTTGGTGCGCTCACTTTCCACGATCGACGTCCGGAACAACCCGTCGTCCGCGTCCAGGTCAGGCTCAAGCAGAGCGGCAAAAAGCAGGTCGCAGGCTGCCTGGAATGGCGAGGAGCCATCGGTCCAGCGCGCCAGCGCATCCACGGAAAAGACCAGGGTCTGGATATCGCCGCTTTTGCCCGCGTGCCCTTCCAGCGACGCGCCGTAGAGGGTGTCCAGCGCCAGGGCCAGCCGGGTGCGGTCGGGATAGGTACGGCAGGTCGCGGTCAGCACCTCGACCAGAAGCGCGTTGCAGGCCAGCTGCCGGGGGGTTGCCTGGGTCTGGAAAACAAGGTGCAGGCTGGCCTGGGCAAAACGGCGGCTGCTGAGCAAAAACAGCGGCACGCCGCCGCTGCGGGTCTTCTCGTAGCATTGCTCGGAGCCGCGGTGCCAGCCCCGGACCTGTTCCAGGTCGGCTTTGATTTGTTCGCTCAGCGCCGCCAGGGAGTCGAAGCGCTGTTCGGGCCGGATGAAAGCCAGCAGCTCGATCGTGATCGTCTCGCCGTAAAGGTGCAGATCCGCATCGAAGATATGGGTCTCGATGACAGGCGTCGTTTCGTCCGGGCTGACGGTGGGCCTGAGCCCGATGCTGGTGATGGCCTCCCAGGTCTGACCGAGCGCCAGAACGCGCGTCGCGTAAACACCCAGGGCGGGACAAACCTTACCCGGCGGCAGGGGGAGATTCGCGGTCGGAAAGCCCAGGGTCCGCCCCAAACGCCGTCCGGAAAGGACGATACCGCCCAGGCTGTAGGGACGGCCCAGCAGCGTGGCTGCCTGGTCGACCTCTCCGGCCTGGATCAGGCTGCGGATCCGTGAGCTGGATATTTTGCCTGCTCCCATAACCACTTCGTCGACGACCACGAGCTCGATGCCCCGCTTTGCGGTCCAGGTTCTGAGCAGCGCGACATCGCCTTCGCCCCGGGCGCCAAACCGGTAGTCAGGGCCGACAACCAGCAGTTGGGCCAGAAAACGGCCGGCGATCAGCTCTTCCAGAAACGTACCGGCGCTTAAGGCCGCCAGTTCTGGCGTGAAATCGGCCAGGTGCGCTTCGTCGAGGCCCATCTCATCGAGCAAGGCCAGCCGTTCCTCGGCTGTGCCCAGATAGGCGAACGGCTTGTCGGGCTTCAACACATGTTCGGGATGGTTGGCAAAGGTGAAGACGGCACTTGTCAAACCGCGCAGCCCGCACAAGCTGAGCAACGTATGCACCAGTTCCGCGTGGCCGCGGTGCAGGCCGTCAAAAAAGCCCAGGGCCAGACCGCGGCGGGCAGCCGGCAGCGAATCCTTATCCCCCGTGTAGATCCTCAAGATCGATCAACACCCTTTCTGTCCGGATGCGCCAGGCATCCGCTTGCTGTGTTGTGCACCGCGCAACGGCGGCTAAAAGACCATTCCAGGCCAGCAGGCAACGCTGCGCACCCGGGTCGGACGGCATCAGGACCGGCTGGCCCCTGACCAGGGCCTCTGCCTGGCCAGATGTCAGATCAAGGATCGGCCAGTCAGGCAGGGCGTCTGCCGGCGATACCAGCAGGTGTTCTGACTCAAGCCGGGCGAGCCGGCTGTAAAAGTCAGGGCAGCCGGCCAAACGTTCGGCCAGCTGACCGGGTTCCAGGGCCTGGCTGTCACGCCAGGGTCCGGCTCCGATCCGGCGCAGCGCGTGCGCATGCGCGCCCCAGCCGGTCGCTTCGCCAAGGGTTTCGCATAAGCTGCGGATGTAGGTGCCTTTCGAACAGCTGATGCGGACGACAGCCTGCACGTGTTCGAGCAGCTCAACGTGCTCCAGGACGGCTTCGTCAATGCGTACCGGGCGGGAATCGCGATCGACCTCCCGGCCCTGGCGGGCATATCGGTACAGCGGCCGGCCATTGACTTTCACCGCTGAATACAGCGGCGGCACCTGGGCGGTTATCCCGGTCAGAGCCGCCACAGCCCGTTGAACCGGGGCAAAGCCGTTCGCCAGCAAGTCGGCGCGCTCGGTTTCCGTCAGCGGATTGACGGCCGTCGTCTGGCCGGTCAAATCGAGGGTATCGGTCGTGCGGCCGAAAGCGACAGTCACCCGGTATGTCTTGTCATGCGCTTCCATGTACTGGATCAGGCGGGTGGCCCGACCGAAGCAAACCGCGAGCAGGCCGTCGGCAAAGGGATCGAGCGTGCCGGTGTGGCCGATTTTGCGGATGCCCAAAACACCGCGCAGCTTGGCCACGACATCGAACGAGGTCCAGCCGCGCGGCTTGTCGATCAGGAGGATGCCGCCGGATGTCAGGCGCAAGGATGCGACAGCGCGTCACCTGCCTTCTGCAGGAGCATGGTTTCTGCCTCAACCAGCGACCAGCCCTCCAGGGTCATGCCGGCGGCGCGCGGATGGCCGCCGCCGCCAAACAGGGCGGCCAGCTGTGAGGCGTCGATGGCCGTGCTGGTGCGCAGGTTGACCCGGATTTGCCCGTCCGCCTGCAGGCGCAGAATCATCGCCAGGTCAACACCGGCGACATTTTTCAGTTCGTTGATCATGCCGTCCAGATCATCGTCCGTGGCCTGGTAAAGATCCAGCGTTGCCGGATCGACCGCGGCGGACACGATGCGGTCGTCAAAACTGAAGCGGGCCTGGCTGCAGAAATAGCCTTTGAGACGCAGCCGGGCAAGGCTCGACTGGTGGAACAGGCGATAGGTGATTTGGCGCAGGTCCATCTCGCGATGGATCAGGTCGGCCGCGATCGTGAAGCTGCGCGCGGATGTGTTGGAATAGACAAAACCGCCGGTATCGGAAATCAGGGCGGTCATCAGGAGCATTTTTTCATCCGGCCCCAGCAGGGGGATGCCGGATTGCATTTCCAGGCTGCGCAGGAGGTCGTAGACCAGTTCCGCACAGGCGGCTGCTCCGGTGTCGACCAGCTCGGTTTCTCCCAGCGGCCTGCGGGCGATGTGGTGATCCAGGACCCAGCGTTCCGAAGCCAGCACGCAGCCCGGTTCTCGCTTGCCGGTCCGCTGCGGGTCGGCGCAGTCCAGCAACAGGGCGAGGGTGTGTTCCGGCTGCGTCATCCAGCCGGTGCCGGCCGTATCGACCGGGCTGATCTTCGCCAGGGCAGGCAGAAAATCGAGTTTGGGCGGAACCGGTTCATCGAGCGGCAGACGCACCGCAACCGACAGTTTCTCGAGCGCGAGCAACAGGGCCAGAGCGGAGCCGAGGGCATCGCCGTCCAGGTTGACGTGCGGAAAAAGGTCGACGCGCTCCCGGCGGTTGCTCAGGCTCAGCAGATGGGCAGCCAGCCGGTCAATCTTCTGCTTCATGGTCCGTTTTCTGCCTGCCCGGCCGTTCTGGCTTACCCAGCGCCTCGTCGATCAGGCGCGAGATCCGGATGCCGCGCGCGATGGAGTCGTCGAACTGGAAATGCAGCTCGGGCGCGACGCGCAGCCGGATCCGGGACGCCACCTCGCGGCGGATAAAGCCCGTGGCTGAACGCAGGGCGGCAGCACAGTTTTTCTGGGCCTCGTCATCGCCCATGACGCTGATATAGACCCGGGCATGGGAAAGGTCCCGCGACGCGTCGACCGCGACAACGGAAACCAGCTCCGGCAAGCGGGGGTCCTTGATTTCATTCTGAATCAGGTCGGCGATGACCTTGCGGATTTCATCGCCGACCCGGTCTGCGCGCTGCAACCTGATCAGCCTCCCTCAATTTCCTGCATCTCAAAGGCTTCGATCACATCGCCTTCCTTGATATCGTTGAAACGCTCAAGCCCGATGCCGCATTCATATCCGGACGCCACCTCGCGCACGTCATCTTTGAACCGGCGCAAGGAAGCCATATGGCCTTCGTGGACGACGATGCCGTCGCGCACCACCCGGACTTGACAGGAGCGGACGATCTTCCCGTCCGTCACCATGCAGCCGCCGATACTGCCGACCCCGCTGACCCGGAAGACCTGGCGTATTTCGGCATGGCCCAGGACAACTTCCTTCATCTTCGGGCTGAGCATTCCCTTCATCGCCGCTTCGATATCTTCGATCGCCTGGTAAATGATGCGGTACATGCGCAAATCGACCCCGACTTCATCCGCCATTTCCGCGACATTAGCAGCCGGACGGACATTGAAGCCGATCACGATGGCGTTGGAAACCTCGGCCAGGCGCACGTCGGTCTCGGTGATCGCCCCGACCGCGCCGTGGATAACATTGACACGCACTTCCTTGGAGGCCAGCTTCTCGAGTGACTGGCGAACCGCCTCGACACTGCCCTGGACATCGGCTTTGACGATGATGTTCAGGTCCTTGACCTCGCCGGCCTCCATCTGGCTGAACAGCGAATCAAGGGTCATGCGCGAGCTGGCGCGCAGCTGTTGTTCACGCTGCTGCGAGCGGCGGCGCTCAGCCAGGCTGCGGGCCACCTTTTCATCGGTGACCGCATAGAACAGCTCGCCGGCTTCGGGGACTTCCTGCAGGCCGAGCACTTCGACCGGAATCGAGGGGCCGGCCTCCTTGACCTGCTTGCCGCGGTCGTCGGTCATGGCCCGGATATGGCCGAAAATCGAACCGGTCACCAGCGTGTCGCCGGTATGGAGGGTGCCGCGCTGCACCAGAACGGTGGCCACGGGGCCGCGGTTCTTGTCCAGCTTAGCCTCGATGACCGTACCTTTGGCCTGCTTTGCCGGATTGGAGCGCAGGTCCATCAAGTCCGCCGTCAGCAGGACCATTTCCAGCAGGTCATCCATGCCTTCGCCAGTCTTGGCGGATACCGGGACCATGACGGTGGAACCGCCCCAGTCTTCGGGGATCAAATCGTGCGTGGACAGTTCCTGGCGGATGCGGTCGATGTTGATGCCGGGCAAGTCGATCTTGTTGATCGCCACCACGATCTGGGTGTTCGCCGCACGGGCGTGGTTGATCGCCTCCACCGTCTGGGGCATGACGCCGTCATCGGCGGCGACAACGAGGATGGCAATGTCGGTGACCTGGGCGCCGCGGGCACGCATGGTGGTGAACGCTTCGTGACCGGGGGTGTCCAGGAAGGTGATCTGGCGGTTCTTGGCGCTGACGGTGTAGGCGCCGATGTGCTGCGTGATGCCGCCTGCTTCGCCGCTGGCCACGGAGGACGAGCGGATGCGGTCGAGGATCGATGTCTTGCCGTGATCGACATGGCCCATGACCACGACGACAGGCGGACGCGCCACGAGATCTTTATCATCGTCTTCAGTGTTGTCGAACAGGATGTCCTCTTCCGTCACTTCCACCAGCAGTTCCGTGGTGATGCCGTACTCGGCGGCGACCAGCGTCGCGGTATCAAAGTCAATCTCCTGGTTGACCGAGGCCATGATGCCCAGCTTCATCAGGTGCTTGATCACTTCGGCCGCCGTTTTCTTGATGGCTTCGGCAAATTCTTTGACCGTCAGGGTGGCGGGCAGCTTGACATGGGTCAGGACGGCACGGACCATCCGCGAGACCTGGCGCTGGTTGCGCCGGGAACCACGCCCGCCGCGCGAGCGGGATGGTTTGGCTGATTCCTTGTAGAGCGTATCCAGGATCACTTCGTCCGACAGAGCATCTGAAACTGGCTTGCCTGACAACTCCTGGGCTTGCTTCATGAGCGTGCGGTGCTTGTCCTTGGTCGCGGCCGGATTCTTCACGGTATCTTTGCGCACGTCGCGGTTATCGGGCTTATCATCGCGCCGGGGCGTCTTGAAAGCGCGCGTTTCCGGCGGCTTCTCCTTGACGATTTCTTCCGGAACGCCGGGAATCTTGAGACGGCCGCGCGGGGGCGCGCTGCGAGGCGCGGTCGGACGGCTGCTGGTGCCGGGGCGGGCGCCGGACGCACTATCTTCATCTTTGTTAAAAGTGCCCGGACCTCGGCCCATCGGGGGCCGCGCCGGCGGTGCGGCAGACCGGTTGAGATACTGGCCGCTTTGCGGACCGCGCGGCGGACGCGCACCCGGACCAACCGGACCTGGCGTCGTCGGCCAGCTCGGCGCAGGCCGCGAACCGCGGTCGTAAGCCGGGCGTTCGCCTTGCGGACGCGCCGGAGCTGGCGCCGGCGTTTGCCGGGCCGGTTGTACCGGTTGGGGCGGGAGCTGGGTTACCGGCTTCTCTGCCACGGGCGCAGGCTTTTCCGTGTGAACGGGTTTTTCCGTTTGAACGGGTTTTTCTGCCGGGACTTGTTCGTTCTCCGGGACAGGTTTCTCCGCAGGTGCAACAGCCTGGACAGGGGCAGGTTGGACAGGCGTCTGAACAGGCGTCTGGACAACCGGCTCTTCGGCAGGCTTTTCCGCCTTGACCTCGGCGGGTTCCGGTTTGGCGGGCTCGGGTGCAGACGGCTCGGCCTCCGGGGCAGGCCTGGCCTTCTTGACGACCTTAACCACACCGGTGATCATTTTCCCGGATACACCCTGCATGGTCAGCGTCGGACCGGCCGGCTCCTCCGGTTCATGAACCGGCTCGGGTATCGGTGGCTGTTTTACGATTTCCGGTTCTTCTTCTTTTTGCCGGGGCTGTTCCTTTTTGCGCGGGTGCTGCATCAGGCCGTCGCCGCGGACAAATCCTGCTCTCAGGCCGGATCCGGGATCTTCTCTTTTTACCATAATACCTTTCCTGTTCCTCCACTATGCTTTACAGGCCTGGGCCCGTTTTCAATCATGCTTCCTGCCGGCTGGCGGCAATTTGGCCTGTCAGCTCCTGGAGCCGCGCGGCAAAATGCGTGTCGACCACCGCGATGACGGCCCTGTTCATTGTGCCGGTCCACTGCCCGATCTGCTGCTTGTCGCCGAAGAGGGTCACGGGGATCCGGCTGTTGTCAGCGGCCTGCTGTACCTGGCGGATGGTCCTTTCCGCCGCGTCTTCCGCCAGGATAACCAGGCGGGCCTGATGCTGGCGAATCGCCTTGTGCACGGCCTCCGTGCCGGAAATGACCCGGCCGGCGCGCCGGGCAAGACCAAGCAGGCGGTAAACCGCCAGCGGGTCAGCGGCCGGAGCCGGTGTCTTCTTCATTGTCCGTGTCTGTCGGGTCATGTTCCGGCAGAGCCTCCATTTCTTTTATCAGCTGATCGATCACATCCGCTCCCACAGCTGTTTTCAATCCCTTGTCCAGGCGATGGGCCCGGACGGCTTGCGCGATGCAGGTGCGGCTGCGGCAGACATAGGCGCCGCGTCCCGGTTTTTTGCCTGTCGCATCCAGCATGACGGAGCCGTCCTGGCTGAGCACAATCCGGATCAGCTCACGCTTGGACTTCATGGTCCGGCAGGTGACACACATGCGCTGCGGCACTTTCCGGGGCATGGGTCAATGCTCCGTCTCAGGTTCGTCAAAGTCCTCTGCCGTCGCTTCCGCGGCTTCGGTGAAGCGGGCCATCAGCTCGGATTCAACGGCAGCGCGGAACTGCGATTCGCTCTTGATGTCGATCTTCCAGCCGGTCAGGCGGGCGGCCAGGCGGGCGTTCTGCCCCTCGCGGCCGATGGCCAGCGACAGCTGGAGGTCGGGCACAATCACCCGGGCGATCTTTTCCTCCTCGAGGATGTCGACCCGCACGACCTTGGCCGGATTCAGGCTGTTGCTGATGAACACGGTTTCATCCGGATGCCACTCAACGATATCGATCTTTTCGCCCATCAGTTCATCCATGACGGCCTGAACCCTGAGTCCGCGCTGGCCGACGCATGAGCCGACGGCATCGACATTGTCGTCGCGGGAAGCGACAGCCATCTTGGTGCGCGACCCCGCTTCGCGGGCGATCGAAACGATTTCGACGATGCCGGAGGCAATCTCGGGCACTTCCTGCTCGAACAGCTTGCGCACCAGGTTGGGGTGGCTTCTGGAGACGTATATGATCGGGCGCCCCTTCTTCTCGTCAACCTTGAGGATCAGAAAGCGCAGACGCTGATTGAAATTGTAGCTGTCAAGGCGAACCTGCTCATTGTAAGGTAGCACCGCTTCGGCGCGGCCGATGTCGACGATCACCTCGCGGCGGTCCTTGCGCTGCACCACACCGGCCGCGACCTCACCGACACGGCTGCTGAATTCGTTGTGGATGCGCTCGCGCTCGGCGCTGCACAGCTTCTGATTGATGACATTCTTCGCCGTCTGGGCCGCCAGGCGGCCAAAGTCCTGCGGGCGAAGCTCGTACTCCATCATGTCACCGATTTCAAAATCATCGGCCAGGGCCTTGGCTTCCGCCAAAGCAATCTCGGTGTTGGTGTCCGTCACGGTCTCAACCACCGTTTTGGTCAAAAAGACACGCATTTCACCGGTCTGCCGGTCGATTTCCGCCCGGATGTTATCGGTTGTCTTGGCTTCGAACTCACGCTTGTATGCCGACACCAAGGCTTCTTCGATGGCCTCAAACAAGACCTCCGCCTCGATACCGCGTTCTTTTTCCAGCAAGCGCAGGGCTTCAATCAACTCCGCGTTCATTCACGTTTCTCCTTCCATAGGTTCAAAAACGAACTGTTCGTTTTATTCTGGCGACAGCCTGCCGGGGCACGGCAAGCTGTGTTCCGTCATCCAGATCGAGGCGGATCTCAGCCTCGCTGCAAGGGGCCAGCCGCCCCTGCCAGGTCTTTTTCCCGTCCAGCGCCTGGTAGAGCTTGATCTCAACGTCTTCGCCCAGGTTGCGAGCCAGATCCCGGTCGGTTTTCAAGGGACGCTCCAGGCCGGGTGACGAAACCTCGAAATAGTCATGACCGGCGGCTTCCGGATGGCTGTCAATCAGCGGATCAATCTGTCGGCTGACTGCCGTGCAGTCGTCCAGGCTGACGCCGCCCGGCTTGTCGATGATCAGGCGCAAAATCCTGGACTTCCCTTCGCGAACCAGTTCGACATCGACCAGTTCGAGGCCCAGGGAAGCGACCGGTTCCTGGGCCAGGCGGGCAACGATTTCCCTGACGGGCGTTTTCGCGGCCATTTGCGGCGCTCCTCTCTGCCTCAGGTAGGATTTGGCGGGCATGAAGCAACAAAGAGTGGGATATCCCCACTCTTTGCTTGCGCGTTGCTGCCATTCCTTTGGCATTATAGCATGAGCTAGCTGCCGATGCAAGGATTCGCGCGGAAAAGCAGGCCGGGTCGGACACGTTCGTCTGTTTCCACAAAAGGCAACAGGAAAATTAGGCGGTCGAGGCCTGAAAACGATCCCCGGTGACTTCTTTTAGACATATTCTTAGGCTACAATAGGGG
>JAAYJD010000105.1 GCA_012523135.1 Clostridiaceae bacterium | reverse complement strand
GCCTTCGGCGCCCTGTTGCGCCGACTGGGCGAAGCCTACGACGGCGGCAGCCTGATCTATGCGCTGCAGGAGCTGGGCCTGGACGCGGAAAACGCGGAGGCCGCCGAGCATGTCCTCCGCCCCCAGATCGCCGTGACCGGCGTGCTGCCCAACGACCGGACGCTGCTGGCCGAGCACTTCCGTGACGAAAACGGCACCTGGCAGCTGATGGTCCATTCAGTCTTCGGCCGCCAGGTCAACGAACCGCTGGCCATCCTGGCCGCCGAACAGGCCAAGCGCCTGCCCGGCACCGTCATCGGGTATGTCGCCGACGATGACGGTATTTTGCTGTTTCCTTACGGCGACAGCCTGCTGCCGGACAACCTGCTGCCGCGGCTGCGACCCGAAACCGCCGAAGCTGTCCTGGCCGCGGCGCTGCCGCTGCCGCCCCTGTTCAACATCGTGTTCCGCTACAACGCCGCCCGGGCCCTGATGATGGGTCTGCGCAAGGCGGGCCGCCAGCCGCTCTGGGTGCAGCGCATGCGGGCGGCGGAACTGCTCGAGGCCCTGGCCGGCCAGGAAAGCCACCCCCTGATACGCGAAACGCGCCGCGAATGCCTCGAAGACCACTGGGACCTCGACGGGGTCCGGAGCATCCTTACCGGGATCCGCTCCGGCTCGATCCTGGTGCGCGAACTGCAAGCCGAACAGCCCTCGCCGCTGTCGCTGCCGCTGCGCCAGCAAACCGAAGCCGCGATGATGTACGATTACGCCCCGACGCTGCCCGGCACCCGCAAAACGGCTGAAACGGCCCTGGCGCAAGCCGACCTGATCGAACCGGATCCGGCACAGCTGGCCCGGACGGGCGCGCGCCGGAAGGTCCCCCAGGATGCGGAGCAGCTCCATTCGCTCCTGATGATCGAGGGCGATCTCGAGGCCGGCGAGCTGGATGTGCCCGCCGCCTGGCTGAACCAGCTGGTTCGCGCCGGCCGCGTTCGCTACATCGAGCCGGGGATCTGGATCGCCGTGGAAGAACATGATCTCTATGCCAAGGCACTTGAAGAGCAGGACCGGGCGGCGCAAGACCGCCTGGTCCGCCGCCTGCTGCGCTACCGCGGCGCGCAGACCGCGGAACAAGTCGATACGCGCTACCACTGGCCCGACGGGGCTGCCCAGGTGATCCTGGCCGATTTGTGCGCCCGGAACAGCGCCGTGTTCCAGGACGACGTCTATTACCACGCCCAGCTTTACGAGCGGGCGCGCCAGGAGACGATCCGGAGCCGGCGCCAGCAGATCCGGACGGTGCCGCCCGAACGCTACGCGGCGCTGTTGGCCGACCGCCTCCAGGTGACCGCGCCGCCCCGGGAGAAGCTGGCCCTGGCGCTGGACAAGCTGAACGGGCAGGCGGTTTTGCCGGCCTGGTGGGAAAGCGTCCTGCTGCCGGCGCGGGTTCCCGGGTACCGCCCGGAGCAACTGGACCTGCTGCTGGCCGGAGGCCAGTTTTCCTGGCGCTTCACCCCGGAGCAGGCGCTCTGCTTTCAGCGCGATGCGGATTATGACTGGGAAAGCGACCCCGAACCGCCTGGATTGCCCCTGACGGGCAGCGAGCAAGCCGTTTGTGACGCGTTGCGCAAGTGGGGCGCCAGCTTCATGAGCCGCCTGGCCGGCGTACTGGACGGCGTCTCACCGTACGACATCCTGCTCGGGCTGGCCGAGAAAGGTCTGGTCCAGGCCGACAGCTTCTTCCCGGTCCGCCAGTGGCTGAACCGGGAACGCCTGATTCAGGCGCCGGTCAAGCAGCGCGTACGCGCCCGGTCGGCTGCCCTGTCGGCCGGCCGCTGGTCCTGTGTCCGGCCGTTGAAGCCCTTGTCCGCAGAGCAACTGCTCGAACGCGCCTTCGACCAGGCCGTGATCCTCTGCCGGGAGACGATTTCAGGCCTGCCCTGGGACCAGGCCCTGGATATCCTGAGCGTGTGGGAGTTCACCGGCCGGGTCCGGCGCGGCTATTTCGTGGCCGGCTGGTCCGGCATGCAGTTCGTACGCGACGCGGATTTTGCCGCCACCATCCTGGCGCTTGAGCAGCCATCGGAGCAGATGATCTGGCTGCCGGCTGTTGATCCGGCCCAGCCCTGGGGCAAGAGCCTCACGCATCTGCCGGACCGATCGTTCCTGAACGTGCCCGGCACCCTGGTCGCATTGCGCGCCGGGCTGCCGGTCGCCGTGTTCGAGCGCCAGGGCCAGCTGCTGCGCAGCTTCGATCCGGATGTGCTGCCGGATGCCCTCAGAGCGTTTGTGCGCGGGTTTTCGGACAGGTGGTTTTATCCGCAAGCCAACCGGGCAGCGGTGCGCCAATATCCGCCGGGCGCCGCAGCGGCCTTGCGGGCCGCCGGGTTCGTCCGGGACGTGATGGATTTTGTCCTCTACCGCGAGGTGGGACGTTAAGACCGACCGGCCAGCTGGTTGGCGTAAGTCATGAAGCGCTGCCAGTCCGTCCGGCTCAGGTAATGGCAGCCCGGACGCCGGTGGTAGGCCACCCGGCCCTGATGCAGGCTGCAATCGGCATCCGGCCAGCGGTTCTCCGTGACCAGGCCGGCATAGCCCAGCGCCGGGTAGACCGAACCTGCCGCCCAGGCGGACAGAAACTCCGCGTCGGGGTCGGCCCAGGCGTCCTCGGCGGCGCTGGCCACGTAGACGGCACGCGGGGCGCAGGCCGCCAGCAGGAAATGCTGGTCAAAGGGCATGGCTTCCGGCTGGTTGGCGTAACGGACGTAATCGGGTCCGAACCAATAGCCGAACCGGTTGGTGATCGCCGCCACATCTTCGCCTGTCTTGTAGCGCTCAAGTGCCGCGCCGGCACAACCGGAGTCGTTGCTGATCACCAGCGAGAAACGCGGATCGTTGGCTCCGGCCCAGAGGGCTGTTTTGCCCAGGCGCGAATGGCCGACAACAGCAGCCCGGTTCACGTCGAACTGCGCGCCACGGGCTGCCTCCAGGCCGGCAAAATCCAACACGCGGGACGCGGCCCAGGCCCACATGGCGATCTTGCCCCAGCGGTCC
The DNA here is from genome assembly GCA_012523135.1 of Clostridiaceae bacterium. Lineage (GTDB taxonomy): Bacteria > Bacillota > Clostridia > Saccharofermentanales > UBA5734 > JAAYBY01. The sequence continues at coordinate 1,076 of JAAYJD010000105.1, read as the reverse complement.
GGCTGTTCCAGCCAGGCCGGATACAGGGCCGGCAAGCCCGAAACGAAAAGGTCGTCATGGTCCGGGGCGATGTCCTGGTAGCAGAAATTGAGCAGGGCATATCCTGAATCGACGATTTCCTCGGCCGGCAGGTATTTATCGGGGACATCCGGCCGGAAGGCGATGTGGACAAAAAACGGAAATCCCGCCGCCGGCCGGCCCGAATAAGGCACGATCGATTGTATCGGGAAGGCGAAGCGGCCGCCGGGCAGTTCGACGGCAAGTTCCACGGTCTGCTGGACGGCTTTACCGGCAAAGGCGCGCGCGTCCTCAGCCAGGATTTTAACCTCAAGCGGCCCGTGCTCGAGCGGCATGCGGCCGTAGACATGCTGGCTGAGCAAAGCGACCAGTTCCTGGCGGCGGCTGGCCCAGCTTTGGCTGCGGTCCGGCCAGATTTCAGGCAATTTCAAAGCCTGCAGCGCTTGTCCGGGTGTGTTTGGACGTGACATGGCGGTTCCTCCTCGTCAGATCAGGTTCAGGCAGTCGACGTCGAGCTGGTAGGTGGCGTCCTTGCGCTCGACGATGATCGATATCTTCTTTTTGAGGTTGGGATGGGTCACGATCTTTTCGAGCAGTTCGCGGGTAGGGTTGATCGCGAACGGTTTGCCGACCAGGTTCAACATCGTGAAATCGCCTGACGTGTCGCCATAGGCATAGCAGGCGTCCAGGTCCAGGTCGTGTGTTTTCGCCATGGCGCGGACCGCCTGCTCCTTGCTGCGTGAGTCCCACATCGGGCGGATCACGCCGCTGTAGGTGCCGTCGGGCCCGATCTCGTAGACCGTCCCCTTGAAATCGTCCATCTCGTAGCGTCGGGCCATTTCCCGCACCAGTTCGACCGGTGAACCGGATATGGCGATCAGGAGATGACCCTGCTGACGATGCCACTTGATCTTGTCGCGCGTATAGGTGTAGACCCGTTCGTAATTTTGCTCGACGACCTTGCGGGCGATGTACTCGATCAGGAAGGGCTGGGTGTTCTTGACGGTGTCCAGGTAGATGTCGACCATCTTTTGCAGGTAGTGGTCGTAATCGCCGAT
>JAAYJD010000104.1 GCA_012523135.1 Clostridiaceae bacterium | reverse complement strand
TCAGGATGTTCTTGTGCTTAAATACCGCTTCATAGCCGCGCACGGAAAAATCAACAGGCCACAACAGAACGCGACCGGCTGAGACTGCCTCCCCTGATGAAAATGACGAAGACAAGACAAAAATCAATGGATAGGCCACCACCAGCATAAACACGATAAGGAAAGTGTTGACCACAGCATAAAGGACTTTATCTTCGGCAGAATCCTGGATCTTATTTTTCTTTGTAGCTAATATGGCCATGCCTGTATCCCTCCATTACCACAAACTGGTACTGTTTTCACTTGTTTTCTTTGACAGCCAGTTCACGAGTACCAGCAATATGCAATTGATAATCGAGTTGAAAAGTCCGATCGCAGTTGCGTATGAAAAATTACCCATGCCTGATGTTAGGCCAACCTTGTAAACATAGGTGGAAATAACCTCGGACTGCATCAGGTTCAGATTGTTCTGCATCAGGTAGACTTTCTCGAAGCCGACGCTCATCAGACTGCCGGCGTTGAGGATCAGCAGTACGCTGATCGTCGGAATGATGGCCGGCAAGTCAACCGTTAAAATCCGTTTAAAGCGGCTGGCGCCATCAATTTGAGCAGCTTCATGCAACTGCGGGTCAACGCCTGACAAGGCGGCAATATAGATGATCGAGTTCCAGCCCAGGTACTGCCAGACGCCCGACCAGACGTAAAGATGAATAAACGAGCCCGGTTTTTGGATGATACTCGGCGGATAGCTGGCCGACCCGGTTATCAGGCGGTAAACGGTACCGTATACACCGGTCATCGGGTTTAAAAATTGAACCAACATACCGACGACAACCACCATGGATAAGAAGTAAGGGATATATGTAACCGTTTGGACCGTCTTTTTAAAACGGGCATTTCGGACCGTATTCAACATCAGGGCCAGGACGATGGGTAACGGGAAATTGACAAGGAGCGAATAGATGGAGATACGAAGTGTATTCACGATGACACGCTGAAACTGGTATGATTTGAAAAATGTCTGAAAATGGACAAGTCCGGCCCATGGACTACCCCAGATACCTTTGCCAGGCGAAAAATTCTTAAAGGCAATCTGGATACCAAACATAGGGACATAGTTAAAGATGATGATGTATGCTATTGGGATCAGCATAAAAAGATGCAACTGGTAATTGCGTACAAACTGGCTCGTCCAGCTTTTACCCTTGTTTCGCTTCTTGCCGGCAAGCGAGACTGCACTTGACTTCATGGTATTAGCCACTCGTCTTCCTCCCTACTTCTTAAAACATATGCCCGTGCCGTAAGCATCCGGCCGGCATGCCTGATCGTTTTGACGGGGGAGCGCCGGCATGAAGCCGTAATGTGCTTCAAGCCGAAGTCCCCCCGTCCAGCCAACTAATTCATGTTTTCTTCTCGATCGCGCATCTGCCTAAACAAGTGCAATTGTCTTACTTGTACATTCTGTCGTAAGCGGCCTGAGACGTCTGCAGATAGGTGTCGAGACCCATATCCTTCAAGGTCTGCACATAGGCGTCCCAATCCTTTTCGATGTCCATCGCACCGGTGGCAAACAAGGCGACAGTCTCACCGATGTAGCTGTTGATCGTTGTACGCATCTCGTTGATTGCAGCCTCTTCTTCTTGTGTGAAGAGTAGCCGTTTTGCAGTCTGCTCGGGCTCAAGGCCGTTGCGGAGCTGGTAATAATTGACATTCATATAAAGCCGATGTGCTTCAGTTCCAAGGCCTGTTTCCTTGGCCTCAGCCCAGTTTGCAGCAATCGGAGCTACAGAAACGCCTGAGCTATACGTACGTGACGGTAACCCGCAGCAGAAATGGGCGTTCCAGATCGACTTGTGTGGTTCGGTTGATGTCCAAGGATTCTGGACATCGGGGATTTGAGTGTGTTTTCCGAAGTCAAGGCCCTGGGCAACGGCGCCGGCCGCCAAGTACGGGTACTTTGCCTTGATGCCTTCCGGGTCGTCTTTGTAATAGTCCCAATGAACGCCGGGCTCACCATAACGGGTGATCAGGCTGCGTTTTTCTTCCCACCAGTAGTCGAACATGCGGAACGAGATTTCCGGATACTTGTTGTCCTTGGTGATAAAGGTGCTGAACTGGTAGTTCGGGGTGCGGGTCGGCTGATAGGTCACGCCAGCCGGACCTTTCAGGGACGGTAGCACATCCCAATTGTAGACATGCTCGTTGCCACTGGCCCAGAGGACAACGTAGTGGCCGCCGACAACACCGACGGTGTCCGTCTGTTCTGGGGTCAGGTCAACAAGAGCACGCATTTCTTCACCCGTGATCGAGAACGAAAGCTCGCTCATCAGGCCATCCTGAACGAGGCCGCGCAGATAACGCATCGCATCGCGCCACTCATCCGTTATAAACGGAGCCCAGAGGGTGCCGTCGGTCACGTTGAAATAGGAGGTCGAATACCACGGATCCCAATAAACGAAGCAGTTAATGATTTCCTGCCAGACATTGCCGCTCCAGGCCGGGCCGGCCATGAAGGGGATTTCATCTTTTTGGCCGTTCTGGTTCGGATCCTGGTCACGGAACGCGATCAGGACGTTGCGGAATTCTTCGGTCGTGGTCGGCATCTCTAACCCAAGCGTATTAAGCCAGGTGCGGTTGATGTTGCTCATGTACTGAATAACATCACCAAGGCCGTTCATATAAGCCGGGAACCCATAGAAATTCCCATCCGGTGACGTACCCAGGATCTTGATCATTTCATATTCTTCTGCATCCATATCCGCCTGGTTATACCAGAAAGTCAGGTTATCCATGTAGTCGTTAAGCGGTAGGACCACGCCATCAGCGCCGTACGAAGCGCGCTGGGCATCCGAAAAACCAAAATGTATAATGTCCGGCAGTACTTC
>JAAYJD010000103.1 GCA_012523135.1 Clostridiaceae bacterium | reverse complement strand
GTGTCGCGGTGCCGCAGAGCCGCTACCGCTACCTGGGCAAGGAGCGGGATGAGGAGACCGGCTTTTACGCGTTCGGGCTGCGCTAATACGCGCCCTTGTTGGGCCTGTGGCTGTCTCCCGACCCGAAACCCTCCGGGCCCGGCCACGTTGTCTAGGTGTTCGCACACAACCATCCCCTGCGCTACGCAGACCCCGACGGAGCTCATGATGAGGATGAGGTGGACGGGAGCGGGCCAGGCGAGCCTGCGCGCGAGCGGGCTCGCGGCGACGAACCCGCGGCAGAAGAGGAGCGTGAAAGACCGTCGGTCCTGGGGAGCATCCTGAGTTCAGTCCAGGTGCTGAAAGGCGCGACACTCATGGTGCTGGGCATGATTAACGGCGACAACTGGCGCAAGATCGTCAAGAAAGTGTCCGGCGTCGTCAAGGATCTCTGGGATTATCTCGGTTTTCTGAGCGAAGACATCGCCAACTGGCAGAAAAACACCATCGATACGATCGTCGACTTTGCCAAGAACAGGATCTGGAAGCCCGTCAAGGACTTTTTCGTGGACTTGTGGGACCGGATCGTCCGCTTTTTCAGCCCCCGGGAGGAAACAGCCGCGCCGGCTGCCGCATCGGGCGAGGGTGCGCCACATGAGGAAAACCGGGGGATCGACGTCGATTTTTCCGCTTCGGTCAGCTCTTCGGGCCTCGACCTGACCCTCAAAATCGGCGAAAGCGAATGGACGCTGTCGATCGGGGAAGGCCTGAAGCTGAAAGGCAAAATCGGCGGCATTGAATTTGCCTATGGCACGCCCTGGACGTTCGACGAGCTGACCTACGACTATGGCGGAAAAGTGAATGAGGAAACCGGCCAGACCGAAGGCCGGCTGGCCAAGAGCAAGGGATCGATCAAGTTCTCCCTCGACCAGACGGCCCGTAAAAATGCGACTGTTTTCAAGATGCCGTTCTACTGGCTCAATGTCTACCGGAACCGCGCTGTCTACCAGGGCAGCTACGCCTGACGGATCGGAAAGGGGTTGACCGAAATGCCTGAGACCATCAACGTCACGGGCCATGTCATGGATGAAAACAGCGGCCAGGGGATTCCCTCGCTGCGGATCGAAGTGTGGCCGGCGCAGGCGCCGGGCCGGCAGCCGCTGGCCCGTACCACAACCGGGGCGGACGGCCGCTTTGCCCTGGAGATCAGCAGCCGGACCGGTACCATGGACATCGAGATCAAGGTGTATGCGGACGACAAGCTGCTCACCCATGTCGACAAGCAAATCCGCCGCAACCAGCTGACGGATGGCCCGGTCGCGATTCGTGTCCGGCCCGAAACGCCGGCAGCAGGCGGGGTGACGGCCTTCAGCGGGCGGGTTTGCCATACGGGCGGCAACCCGGTGGTGGCTGCCCGCATCGAACTGCATCAGGTCGGTCCGCAGGCCAGCGAACGCCTGGCTGGTGCCGTAACCGGTCCTGACGGCGATTTTGACGTCAAGGTCGATCGCCGCCTGGCCGACGCTCTGCCGGACAAGGCCCTGCTGCTCAAACTGGTCGATCCGGAAGGCGCCGAGGTGGCCACATCCGGCGTGCTGGGGCCAGCGCCGCTGGGCCGGCGCATCAATTTCCTGATCGATGACCGTCGTTTCGCCGGTGAGACGCGCTTTGCCCGCATGCGCCAGCCGCTGGACCCCCTGCTGCGCGGCATGGTGGTCGATAGAATCGGCGCGGCTGGCGCCAGACAGGATTTCCAGTACCTGTCCCGGATGGCCAATCTCCCCAAGCGGGATGTGGAACGGGTTGTCCGCGCCAGACAGATGGCCGCCGAAACCAGCCTGGAACCGGAACTGTTCTATGCCTGCCTGACGCAAGGGCTGCCGGCCGACCTGGACCGCATCCTGGCGCAGACCCCCGAGATGCTGACCGCCATCCTGACGCAAGCTGGCAAGAAGAATGCCATCCGGTCCTTGTCCGCGCAGGAAACCACCGCCGCCGTCACCCAGATCAAAGAGGCCTGGGTGAAGCGGCTGTTGAAAAACGAACCCGCGGGCGAAAGCCTGGTCCGTTTGATC
>JAAYJD010000102.1 GCA_012523135.1 Clostridiaceae bacterium | reverse complement strand
CTGGAGAAGCACTACAACCAGCCGGGCCTGAACAACGACACCTTGGCGGAGCTGGCAGGCGTCAGCACCGTCTATTTCCGCAAGCTTTTCACAGCCATCTACAAGGTCTCCCCGATGAAATATGTCCAGGCGATCCGGATTGCCAAGGCCAAAGACATGCTGATCGGCGAATATTGCCCGATCGCGCACGTGGCCGAAGCGGTCGGGTTCGACAACATCTACCACTTCAGCAAGACTTTCAAGAAGCTGACCGGTTCCACCCCGACCGAGTATGCCCGGATGCACCGGATCGGGAAAACAGAAAGCTAAAAGGCTGCAGCGTCGGTAAACGACGCTGCAGCCTTGCCTGTTGATACTCAGACGACTTTAAACGCGCTTGTCTCCCAGGGTGGCCAGGTACGCGTCCATACGCGATTGCGTTCCAGGATCCTCGTTCCAGGTTGTGCCGGTCGGCAGTTCGGCCAGTTCACGGGCCAAGCCCTGCTTGAGGGGCATCAGGTCTGCTTGTTTCAGCCCGGTCACCTGCAGGATTTTGCGGTTGTCCACGATCCGGTTGAAATAGCGGTCGTAGTGCAGCTGGTAGCTTCGGGGCGACTTCGGGTCGGGTGAGCCCAGGATCTCCAGGTAGGTTTGGGTGTCCACCGCGACATACTCAAGCCCGACCAGGTCGTGGTAGTAGCCGGCGATCTCGGCCCAGGGGTGGTGTTCCGCCGTGGACACCGTGTAGGCCTCGCGATAGGCGGCGGGATTGAACAGCAGGCGGGCCAGCATCTGGGCGACATCCCCGGCCCAGGTCATCGTGCCCTGGATGGACAGGGCGTCCCGGGGCAGGACGATCGGGCGTTTTTGCAGCGCCCGGGCAACCACGATGTTGGCTTCCAGCGTCACCAGCTGGTACTTGAATTTCGAGAAGGTAATCGCCGGACGCACAACGGTCCAGTTGTCGCATCCGGACTGCTCGAGGATGTCCTCCTGGCGGGCCTTGGCCAGCGAATAATCGTCGGTCGACAGGAAATGCTCGTTGTCGGACACGTCCAGCAGCTGCGGGGAGGTTTCGCTGATCGGCCCCTGGCTGTCCGCATACACCCGGTAGGATGACAAGTAGATATAATGGCGGGTGTTTTCGAGCAGCAGCTTGTGGCGCACGGTAAAATGTTTGGTCGGATAGATCAGAAAATCGACGATGGCGTCATATCCGTTTCGCAGGATCCCGCGCAGGTAATCGTCATCCATCGCATTGGCCTGCTCATAACGGATGTGCGGGGGCACATCGTCCTTTTTATCCAGGGCCACCACATGCACCCGACAGCCCATATCAGCTAGAAGCGGAACCAGATAGGTGCCCATGGCGCCGGTTCCGCCCAGGACCAGAACTTTCTTATCTTGCAGATTCATTTTTGTCCCCTCCACTATCTGTCAGATGGCATCGTCGGCATGGATGTCGATCGCCTGCCCGCAGGCGGCCAGGATCAGCTTATGCAGCTGGTATTCGTAATTATAATCGTAGGGATTGGCCTTTGTGCCGCGCACCATTTCCGCGAAATCGAGCATCATGGCGTCGTAGCGGCCGCCCTGCGGGGGCAGCTCAACGGGCTGCTGGCGGTCTGAATATTCGCGGCCGGCTGTATCTTGGCTCAGTGTCACGGTCATTTCGGTGGGATTTTCCAACGGTTTGATCTCGACGGTTCCCTTGCTTCCGCAAACAACCAGCTGGCGCCGGCCGTAGCCGTTGATCTCGGTCGAGGTGGCCCGCACGGTCGAGACGCCGCGATCGTATTCGAACACGGCAAAGCCGTGGTCAATCGTCTGGACGCCGTCCAAGCCGGTTGAGCGGTTATAGGGAACAACTTTGTTCGGCATGCCCTGGATCAGGTAGACGAGGTCGACGATATGGCAGCCCAAAAAGAACATGATCCCGGCGTCGAAATGACCCAGCCATTCCCGTTTCTCCTTGCGGTGCTCGGTGTCCATGATCGCGTCGACCTGGTAGATGGTGCCCAGCGTGCCGTCCTGTATCCATTGCAGGCACTGCTGAACCGCTTTGTTGTAGCGGTACATGTAGCCCATCTGGACAACCAGATTTTTCTGCTTGGCCAGCCGGAGCAGGCGGCCAAAGTCTTCCAGGCTGTCGCCGGCCGGCTTGTCGATGTGCAGGTGGACACCCCGTTCGGCCCAGCGCAGGGCGGTTTTGACCAGGTCCAGTTCAAATCCTTCCACCTGAACGGCATCGACGCCGCGCCGGAAGAGCTCATCTTCCGTCATCCATGCGAGCCCGTCATAGGCGGGGTTGTCCTTGTTCTGGGCGTAATAGCCGGGGTCAGGTTCGACAATGCCGACGACCTCGAACACCTCTGGAAAGCTGCGCACACACGCCATGAATCCCGTACTGTGGTCGTGGGCTGTGCCGATGTGCCCCAGCCTGATCTTTCTGCCAGTCATAGATGATCCTCCCATTGTGATGCACTGTCACTCCTTAACTGATCCTACCATAACACCTTTAACAAAATATTTCTGCAAGAATGGATAAAGAACCAGAACCGGAACCGTGGAAACGATGATCAACGCGTACTTGATCAGCTCGACATAACGTGCCTTATCCTCACCGCCGATATCACCGATCATCTCACTGGCGTTGGCCGAGATCAAGATGTTACGCATCACCAGCTGAATGGGATGCTTGGTGGCGTCCTGCAGATAAATCGAAGCGCCAAACCATGCGTTCCAGTGGCCAACGGCATAATATAAAACCAGCACGGCAATCGTCGGCAGGCAGACCGGTATCAGGATGCGGGACATGACCGTAAAATGGCGCGCTCCGTCGATCTGAGCAGATTCTGACAAGGCATCCGGAACACCTTTAAAAGCCGTTCGCATGATGATCAGGTTATAGGTGCTGATCGCTCCCGGCAGGATAAGAGCCCAAAGGGAGTTGATCATCCCCAGACTCCTGACATTCAAATATCCTGGAATAAGACCGCCACTGAAATACATGGTGAAGATGATGAAGAAAGTCAATACGCGGTTCAGCATCAAGCCTTTTCGAGACAGCACATAGGCAGAAATGATCGTGAGCGCCATGTTGATGAGCGTTCCGACCACAACAACATAGATCGTATTGCGAAAACCACTGACAAAAAGCGAATGATTGATTACTTTACTGTATGCGCTCAGTGTAAAAGGCGTAAAAGGCAAGAGAATCGCTCCTGGATTCATCGACAGCTCGATAGGGTCGCTGAAGGATGCTATGAGGCAGAAATATAATGGGTAGATCGTTATGAGAATCATCACAGACAAGAAAATCGTGTTGAAAAGAGAAAAAACGCGTTCACCGATTGATTGTCTCATTTCTGTATCCTCCCTTCACCACAGACTCGTCTCACTGACTCGGCGGCTGATTTTATTGACAATAACGACAATTATAAAATTGATAATTGAGTTAAACAAACCAACAGCACCGCTGTAGCTCCATTGGAACTGCTCCAAGCCCTTGCGGTAAACAAAGGTCGAGATGACATCGGATGTTTCATAAATGCCCTCATTGTAAAGCAGGATTATTTTTTCGAACCCGACATTCATGATGCTGCCCGCACGCAGGATAAACATGATGATGATCGTGGAGCTGATGCCTGGCAGCGTTACATGCAACGTTTGTTTCCAACGCCCGGCGCCATCGATAACGGCCGCCTCATAATGGGTTGGATCAATGCTGGACAACGCAGACAGATAGAGTATGGATCCCCAACCGATATGCTGCCAGATGTCTGACAGGACATAGACAGGAACAAAATAGCGTGATTTAGTCAACAATGAAACAGGTTCAAAGCCAAACAGGGCCAGCAACTGGACAATCACGCCTGTATCCATCGTAAAAATCCTGATCAGCGAACAGACAACGACCAGTGAGATGAAATGCGGCATATACGTGATGGTCTGGACGGTTCGTTTGAATTTCAGGTTGCGCACTTCGTTTAGCAGCAAGGCAAACACGATCGGTGCTGGAAACCCAATCGCAAGCGAAACCAGGCTGATAACAACGGTGTTGCGCAGCAGGCGTTGAAAATAATAAGAGCCGAAAAACGCCTCAAAATGCTTTAGTCCAGCCCAGGGACTGCCCCATATGCCTTTAGCAGGGATATAGTCCTTGAATGCGATGACGGCCCCGGCCATTGTCTTGTAGCAAAAAAGGATATAAAACAACAAAGCCGGCAGAATCAATAAATAGGCATCGTAATTTTTGCGTAAATCTTTATGTAAACGAATTCCAAATGAATCACTGTGCTTTTTCAATTGAAGGTTTTTTATGCTCCCTTCAATAGCCATAAATATGCTCCTTTGCTGTCGTGTACCGATTTTGGGGGAAGCGGCATCGCTCCTGCTACAAGTTGCAACCAGAAGCGATGCCGCAAAATCATTTTACCGATTGTTTACAGATCAACACCATGTTAGCCCATGTACTTGTCATAAGCATTTTGGTACAGTTCGATCATGCGTTCGATTTTCATGCTCTTCAATGTATCGATATAGACATCGAATTCGCTGATGGATTTCTCACCGGTCACAAACAGAGCAAAGTTTTCGTTGATGTAGGTGAATATTTCACTTGTTATGGTCGAATATTCTTCAGCATCTTTAGGATCAATGGTTACAGGTGCTATGAAATGCTCCAGAATATCGCTGTCTCTCCACACTGCAAGCGCGTGGTTCTGAATATCTGTGTATGACTGGAAGCAGAATTCACCGCCTTGAATGTAGGGGCCATTCTCTGGGCAGAAATCATACTGGGATAGCGCCTGTGCAAAGGGTAGTCCATCCGGGTTCTTCAAAACGAGATCCGTGTAATAGGGCTTTCCGTCTCTCATTTCAAAGCTCTTGCCCTCGATGCCAAACTGCATGAGCAGATCGCCAGGTTCAGTATAGCCATAGTTGAGAAACTGGACAGCAATTTCCGGATTTTTGCAGGAGGTTGTGACAACAGAAAGCTGGCCTGGCACCAGAGCCTGACGTTGGCTAAACAGAGCCTTGTCTCCAGCATTTGCCACGAGAGAACCAACCCCAACGAGTTCATACTCGGGATCTTTGTCCTTCATGGTTCCCATCCAGACGCCGATGCCGCCACCAGCATACCCACCGGTTGCTCCGGAAATTCCGTTCATGATGTTGGAGTTTTTCGTTGCAGTATCGAGGGTCAAAAAGTTTTTGTCCAGGAGCCCATCCGAAAATAGCTTGTTAAGCCAGATCAGATAATCTTTGTACGAAGCTTCAAATGCACCGTAATGCACTTTCCCATCGGTATGGAAATAACCTGTTGATACGAGACCATAGGGACTCGTCAGGATACCCCAGTTGCCCATATTCCTGAGTTCACCAATGGGTATGCTGAAAGGGCTGACAGCACTTTTATCGTTTTTGAAAGCTGTAAGCGTGTCGATAAACTCGTCGGCTGTTACAGGGGCAGACAACCCCAAGTCATCCAGCCAGTCTTTACGCATGATCATGCCATAGGAATTCGAGACGCCAGGATCATTACTTCGTAGATGGTAGAACCCAGGAAACTGGCCGTCCGGTGTCGTTGCGCCTTTCATCCATTCTTCGTTGCTCATCAGTCGCTCTTTGTAGTTCACCGCCAGAGTATCCAAGTAGTCTGTGATCGGCATGACGATACCATCGTCAATGGCTTTGGCGATACCGCCGCTGTAACTGCCCCAGGCACCGCTGGTGATAATATCAGGATAGTCCCCGGATGCCAATAACAGGGAAAAGTCCGTAACCTCCTGCAGTTCAAGCTTAACACCGGTCTGGTCCTGCCATGCTTGCCAGAATGGCGTATCCGGCCATGTGCTGACAGCGGTCACATGCGCACTGACAGCCGAAGCATATTTCAGGGTGACTGTGCCATCTAGCGGATATGTCGGATAAACAGGGGTTGCTGTTGTTGAACTCTGGCTCGTTCCAGTGCCCGCGGTCGTCGTTGTTGTCCCCTTTTGTGTCGTTGTAGTGCTGCCGGCTGGTGTACACGCACATACACTAAAAAGTGCCGCAAGCAGTACAATGGTCAGCAGGATAGGAATTACTCTCTTTTTCATCGTGTTCATCATCTCCTTGGTAAGCTTGTAAAGGTGGCTATGATCGGATTTGCTGCAGCGATAACCTATTATTGCCTTGCTTATGCAGTGAGGTAAAGAGACAGAACAGGTTCAATAAGACAAATTCTCAGTTCTTACGGTTTCAGACAAAATCGATGATATGAGTCAAAAGCGCAGAACAAAGGACAATTTTGCATGTCACATGACTACATGTGACATAGGATCGGACATTTTGGTATGATGGAGCACATGAAGAAACAAATAATCCAATAACGATGACACCATGATGCGTGACGATCGGACGAGTCCTGTTGCATCATATCCCACGTTCTGCTAGCATAGCGTCCTATACATAAAAAGGTTCGTGTTGACGGTTCAACTGATCATGACATTTTCCATCACCTTGGCTGCGTATTGACTGGTAACTGTCCATTCACAGGAGCATGAAATGAGAAAAATTACAACATCAAGAAGTGTTCTGCTCAATTGGACTATCTCGTATTTACTCATTTTGTTGATTCCCATCACCATCTTCATCTATGGGAGCGTGGTGACTGTTCGAACGGTTCGAACAGAAGTATCCGATGCTAATGCTCTGATATTGGATAATGTTAAGCGGGATATCGATGATCAATTAACCGCCATGAGGACGACGTTTAAATTCACCTACCTGAACAACCTGTTTACATCTTTGCGGCAAATGAGTCAATTGAACAAGGCCTATATGCGAACAACCTCCGAACTCGTCATAGACCTCTCCGCATATGTCAAGGCCGCACAACAGGATGTAGGGATCACCGTTTATTTCCTTGGAAAGGATTACATCGTCAGCGATACAACTGCCAACCAGGCAACAACGCTTTTTTTTGCCCAGCAGTTTATTGGTATGCAAGACACATGGGAAACCTGGCAGCAAACACTGAATCAGTCATATACCAACACGTTCATCATTACATCCGGATTAAAAATCGGTTATACTGGCTTATGCCTGACCTATTGTCAAACGATTCGCAATGTGCCCAACGACATCAACATTTTTATTACGATACCGCTCACAAGTCTCGCTGGTTGTTGCAACAGTCTTGATGACAGGTCCGTAATCCTGACCGGGCCAGACGGTTCTGTGTTCCATGACTTCGGAGATCATCCGACAATGAACGCACTCGACCTGAGTCGACCCTCAGGGGACTCTGTTGTCGGTGTCGACGGCCAGCCATATGTCTGCACCTACGCCAAGTCGAATCAGGCGGATCTTTATTATGTCGTGACTACGTCTGAAAGCAGTTATTGGTCAACATTAGCCCGATTGACTTACTTGTTTATTGTGGCTATATCCATCGCCTTGTTTTTGGGCATCGTCGCGGTTTGGTTGCTTATTCGGCGAAACTACCGACCGCTGGAGAACATAACCCGTCTGCTGCGCAAAAACGAATCGCAACGCAACGAATTTGAACTGATCAACAGTACATACACAAACTTGACCAACGAAAACCAAAGCATGCGCCGCGTGCTTGATCAGCAAACCGGTCAATTACGTGAACATTATCTGCTTTCGCTGCTCAAAGGTCGCCTGGCGACGTTTTCGGATGTCGATTTAAAGGCGTACTACCAGATCGGCAATGGCAACTCAACGTTTTGCCTGGTTGCGCTTACCGTCAGTGCCGGATCTGATCTGATCATGCAGCAATACAACGACGAGTTCGAATTCGAAAGCATTCATCTGTTCGCAGCCAATAACGTGTTTTCAGAACTTATGGTTGATCTGCCTTATGACAAGATCGAAGATGGACACATCTTGATTTACTTGCTGCAACTGCATAACGATCACTTAAAGACATGGGAACGTGAAAAGTTGCAGCGCATGGGCAAGTTATGCGAATTTTTCAGCAAGAATTTATCGGTTGAACTTTCAGTCGTGGTCTCCGAAACCACGAATAATTTCCAACGTATTCGCTTGCTTTACCGGGATGTCATGGATGCGCTCGAGTATCAGAATATCCTTGGCAAGACGGGTGTTCTGCTGACAGAAGATTTCAAAGCACTGTCGATAAATGCGCGTACTAAAATCGAGCTTCTGCCTCAGGAACTAGCTGATGCAGTTCGGGAAGGTGATTATGCGGCCTGCGAAAATATTGTTGCGCATATCTTCAATATTTATACACAGAACACAGCTGTTTCGTTTCCCGTTTTTCGTATATCGGTTATTACGGACCTGCACGCGGTTATGAATGCCTACGATGCGGTTATCACCGATCACGACCTGCGCTATAAGCTGATGGTCAAGACTGTCAGCCTGATTGCTGCTGAGCAAGCCGATGAGCTTAAGACCAACCTGCTTCAACTGCTTCATTTTGCATGCCAGACCATTCAACTCCAGAAAAAAGGCAGCAACAATCTCCTTGTCGAAAAAATCCAGAGCTACATCCAGCAGCATTATGCCGATAGCAACCTGAACATTAGCACGATTGCGGATGTCTTTGACCGGAATCCCCGTTATCTGTCCCAGATATTTAGTCAACAAACAGGTGAAGGCCTGCTGGACGCAATCAATCATGTCCGAATCCGCCATGCCATTCACCTGATGCAGGCTACTCCCTGGACATTGGATGATATCAGCGCGAAAACCGGTTTTACCAACACCCGCACATTCCGACGCGCATTCATGCGTGTCACCAACCTTCAACCCAGCAAGTACATTGAAACACATAGAACAGACCTGTCCGGACAAAACCAATCCTGATCGATGGCAGGGCTATCTACGGGTCGGTCAGATCCCAGGGGCAAGGCAAGTTGAATATGTGGCAAACCTTTTTGAGTCATTACTGAGCTTTTGATCAGCGGAACTCGCCCGGATAACGCCGCTTCAGTTCCGGGACGGCATGGCCGCGGCCGGTACGCTCGAGGTGTTCGCAGTAGGCTTTCAAGTGCCCACGGGCGTGGAAAGGACCGCCTTCGCGCATCACGGTCCAGAGCGGGTCGATGTTGTCCGGCTGGGTCTGCATCATGGCATCGTGCCAGGTACTTAAATAGCTGGCGCCCTGTCGGCAGATTTCCGGATGTTGTCCGGCCAGGTCATGCTGCTCGTGCGGATCCTGAGCGACGTTAAAGAGCATTTCATTCGGAAACAGGTGGTAGCCGTCGTGGTAGGTGCGCAGGTAGAGCCAGGGACCAAAGCGGACACTGCGCTGGCAGACATGGGCGCATTGGCTGATCACCAGGTTGGTCCGGCCGGTGTCTTTGCCGGTCATGAGCGTTTGCGCGTAGGACTGCCCGTCCCAGCGTGCGACGGGTTTTTGCCCGAGCAGGTCGGCCAGTGTCGGCAGCAGGTCGAGGTTGAGGTGCAGGCCGTCATCGACATGGCCGGCCTTGCAGCCCGGCCACTTGAGCAGCATGGGGATGCGGCAGGTGCCGTGATCCGCCGTGGCATGCTCACCGTAGATGCCCAGTTCACCCAGGTTCTCCCCATGGTCGGCGCTGACAATGACCGCCAGGTCGTCGAGGCTTACCCCTTGCTCCTCCAAGACTGCCAGCATTTGGCCGATGTGCCCGTCCATGTAGCGGATGCCGCAGTCGTAACCGTCGATCATGCGGCGCAGGTCAGCCTGGTCGTCCAGACGGCCGGGATGGCGCGGGAAGCGGGGATTGGGTTTATCGTCGAACATGCTAATTTCCCGGGCGGAATGGGGTCCGACATGGTTCAGGTGTTCGGCGAAGACCTCGTCGCTCAGCCAGGCGGGCAGCGGGTCATCCGCGAAGGGATTGCCGAAGGACTCGGGCGCCCGGTACGGGGTATGGGCATCCCAGTAATTGACATGCAGCATCCAGTTGTCGGTTGCACCGTTGCGCCGGATCCAGTCCAGAACCGTCGGGGTCACCGCCTCCGCTGATTCCATACCGCTTTGACCGGTGTTGTGCATCTCGTTGAAGCCGGCATAGAACCACCAGGCCGAATGGCGTTCGGCGAAGGGGCTGACCGACACCGTGCGGAAGCCGGCCTGGCGCAGGATGGCCGGCAGGCTTTCCCAGCGCAGGCGGTCCGTGAAGGAGCGTTCGGCCCCTTCCACGCGCAAGTCGGCCGCCGTTCCTCCATGGCCCACGATGCCGGAATGAATGCCGAACAGGCCGGTCATCGAGGCCGCCCGCGAGGGCAGGCAGGGGGCGTCGGAACAATAATACTGGTTAAACCGGACAGACTTAGCCGCAATCCGGTCGATGTTCGGCGAGGTATTGCGGTGATAGCCGTAACAACCCAGGTGGTCGGGACGCAGCGTGTCCAGATCGAGATAGAGAATGCGCATACCATACCCTCCAGGAAAAATGATTAGCCTTTGAACCCGTTGAACCAGGCGCGTTCGGCAAAGGATTTCTTGACCGCCCTGCGGACGGGCTCGGCGGCGATACCTATGGGCAGAACACAGACCAGGTCGTAATCCTGGGGAACGCCCAGCAGATCGGCCATCCGGCGCCCGATGGCATCCGCGTCGGTGATATGGCCCTCAATCCAGCAGCTCTGGTAACCCAGGGCGACGGCGGCCAGCAACATGTTTTCGATGGCGGCGGCATAGTCCTGGATGCTGAAGCATTTGTCCCGGTAGGCGATAATCCGCTGCGTCAGGACACAGATCAGGGCCGGGGCCGTTTCGCATTTGGGCGGCACGATAAGTTGCTTCAATGCGGCCAGGATCTCCGGATCGTCAACGGCGATCAGGCTCGTGGTCTGTTTGTTACAGCCGGACGGTGCGGCAAGCCCCGCATCCAAAATCGCCTGCAGATCCGATCGCGGAACCGGTGTGTTCCGGTATTTCCCCCGGTAACTGGCCCGTTCGCGCATGACAGCTAAGGCATCCATCCTATCGCCTCCATTCCTGTTACCTCAAGCTTAACAAAAAGGAAGCCGGGCGTCACCTTGAAATGGCAGTCATACATTGAGTTTACAGCAAAAAAACCAAGAATTATCGTGCATAAGACGTCAGTTTGGCGGTTGGTGTCAGCAAGCAGTCTGGGCAATAACCGAACAGATGAAAGCTAACGGTAGTTCATAAGGAATCTCCTCGTATAATATATCTGGGATAACACCGGTCAGGGTATGCATACGTTCAAAACGGTAGCGCTTCCTGATCGTTGGAGCGATGAACACAAGAAGAGTACTTGAAATTATTGTAAATCGCTAATGAAACGAACAAACTGGGGGAAAACCGTGTCAGCATGCGCCATTCAGGCAGAACATCAGTGTTTCTCCCAATCTCATGTTGATCTCAATACCGATTACATCCTTACCGTAATATTTACGCTGATAGACCTCGTACGGACTGCAGGAAACCGGAAAACGGATTTTTTCAATCCGGCGGAGCTTGCATGAATGGTTAAGAAATTGCGGTTGGCATACAATATATCGCCGCTTTCAATGTAAATATGGCAGCCTGCGAACCGGGCGATAGAACGCAGCAAATCTGAATCAATGATTTTGGATCCGCAGAAGATGCTGTTCCACTGCGCAAGCTCCTTCACGGTCAGGGCGGGATAACCATTGGCTGAAAATGTCGCAGCGGTCACCGCAGCCGGATCATTGGCATAAAATAACATGGCTATCGTGATAATTCAGGATATGCTTGCTAAAGGAACGTATGTTTGTTATAATGAAGGAAAACAAGCATGGGAGCTGAGTATCATGGCCAAACAGGATCCGATCAGATTCATGGAGTTCAAGCGGCGATTCAGCAGCGAAGAAGCCTGTCGTGATTATCTTTACCATATGCGTTGGCCAGACGGCTTCGTCTGCCCGAAATGCGGCCACACGAGCTGCTATGTTG
>JAAYJD010000101.1 GCA_012523135.1 Clostridiaceae bacterium | reverse complement strand
TGCCCCAGGGCCCGGGTGATCAAGCCCATAGCTGCCGTCGTCTTGCCTTTGCCTTCGCCGCAATACAGATGGATCAGTCCGATCCTGTTCTTTGTCGTCACGTCTGCCTCCTGCTGAGTCTTCCCGGCCGGGCCTGGCCGGTTGACCGGTTTCTTGCTTTATGAGTATTATAGAGTCACACTGTTCACGGGGCAATGTTTTTTTGATGGCTCCGTCAGTATGGGAGTGCATGACCATGCACCAGTCCGATCAGCCCGTTCGCCTGCTGCAGCGCCGCCGCCAGCCTATACTCCTGGTTGTGACGTCATTTTTCTGGTTCGCCATGTACACCTACCCGACCTTCCTGACGCCTTATCTCACGGAACTGGGCGCGTCGCTGACCATGTCTGGTCTGGTGATCGGCTCCTATGGCCTGACCCAGACATTGGTGCGCCTGCCGCTTGGCATCCTGTCTGACCGGCTGCGCAACAAGCGGGTCTTCATCATGATCGGCATGGCCTTTTCCCTTGTCAGCGCATTGGGGCTGTTCCTGGTCCGCAACGTGTACCTGATTCTGATTTTCCGGGCCATGACCGGCCTGTCGGCGGCGACGTGGGTGCACATCACAACGCTGTACCTCTCCTACCAGCCTTCCGGAAAAGCGTCCCGTTCCATGGGGCACTTGAATTTCATCAGCAACATCGGGTCGGTTTGCGCCATGCTGGCCGGTGGGTTCCTCGCCCAGGCCTATGGCTGGCAGGCCGCTTTCCTGGCCGCCGTTGCCGGTGCGGCGATCGGGTTGCTGCTCTCCCTGATGCTGACGGAATCGCCAGTCACGAACGATGCGGCGCAATCCTTTTCTATTAAGGCGTCTTTCCTGGTCGGACGCGACCGGCTGCTCTTCTGGACGTCGATTCTCGCTTTGCTGTCCCAGCTCAGTACGTTTGCCACCATGCAGGGCTTTGTGCCCCAGTACGCCAGTCTCCTGGGCGCGGACAAGGCTCAGCTCGGCCTGCTGTCGGCTTTCTCCGTTTTACCGCGGGCGATCGCCTCGCTGGTGGGCGGCAGCCTGCTGGCCCGCTATTTCCGCTTGCGCAGCCTGATCGTGATCGGCTTTGTCATGACCGGCCTGGTCGCCTGCGCCCTCCCCCTGATCGATAATCTGCCGCTCCTGTTCTTCAGCCAGATTATCGCCGGCACAGGCGTCGGAATCCAGTTCACCCTGATCATGTCGCTTTGCACATCGACCATACCGGCTGAGCGCAAAGGCAGTGCGATGGGCTTCTTCCAGTCGGTCTACGGCATCGGCATGATCGTCGGCCCGGTCCTGGTCGGGGCGCTGGCCGATATTTTCAGCCTGGGAACCGGCTTTGTCATCATCGGGGTCATGACGCTGCTGACCGCCGTCCTGGCTGCCTGGTCGCTTCGCACCTACGGATAAGCCGGTCAGGAACAGCCGGTCGTCGTCCCGCAGTCCAGACAAACCTTGCAGGTCCCGTTGCGCACCATGCGGGTGCTGAAGCAGTTGGGACAGGTCGACCCGTCGTGCAGACGTTCGCCATTGGCCGCGGCATCCCGCGCTTTTTCGTGCGCAGGCGGTTCGCCGGCCGGCAGATGCCCGTTGGCGCGCGGCTCACCCTGGACGCCCGTGGCGTATTCGCGATCAGGCAACGCGGGGAAAGCCGAAGCCGCGGTGCGGCCGACCAGCGGATCTTCCGCAAATTCGGGCAGAGTCTGTCCGGCTGCCGGCGTGACCTGGCAGCGGGTAAAGTCACCCATCTCGATGTCGATCACCTTGCTGATCAGGTCGGAAATCGATGTGCAGTACTTGATGTAAGGATGGCGGGTCACGAAGCCGTAGGGTTCATACTTCTGGCCGCGCAGCATTTTGGAGATGTTTTGCGGCGGGATGTGGTACTGCAGCATGACGGAGATTGTCTTGGACAGCGAATTGAGCAGGCCCATGATCAACGTCCCCTCGCGGTCGGTCGTGATGTAGATCTCGGATATGTCGCCGTCGGCATTGCGGTTGACCGTCGTGTAGATCTTGACATCGTCAATCTGGGCCGGGTGGGTATGGCCGGCCCGGATGCCGACGGGCTTGTCCCGGCGCGACAGGCGATGCTCCGCGGCCTCTTCCTCGGCGGCACGGATATGCTGCTGCGCTTTGCGGGCGTAATCGAGCAGCGCGTCGTACGTCAGGTTATCGAGTTCAAACTGGGTTTCCTCCCCGTCGAGCCGGATATTCAGCGGCTGGGCGAACTTGGAACCGTCGCGGTAGAGCGTGATGCCCTTGACACACAACCGCCAGGACTCCAACACCACCGCCTTGAAATCCTCGATCGTCGCCTCGCGGGGTAAATTGACGGTCTTGGAGATCGCGCCCGACAGCAGCGGGCTCAAGGCCGCGACCATGCGGACATGACCGAGGTAGTGGATGAACCGATCGCCGCTGCCGCACTGGTTGGCCGTATCGAAGACCGGCAAATGCTCGTCCTGCAGTTCCGGGGCGCCCTCGATCTTGCCGTCGACGATCTGACCGTCCTTTTCCCGGGTGACGTAATCCGTGATCGCCTTGATCTGGCGGTCCGTGTAGCCAAGCCGTTTCAGGCCCAGCCCGATCATCGGGTTGGCCAGCTTCATGAAGCCGCCGCCGGACAGTTTCTTGTAGACGACATGCGAGAAAAACGGCTCGATGCTGGTCGAGGCACAGTCCATGGCGAACGAAATGGTTCCGGTCGGCGCCAGAACGGACACCTGGGCGTTGCGATACCCGAATGTCTCACCGAGCTGAACCGCTTCGAGCCAGTCCGCACGCAGGGCCTGTGACCAGTCCGCCAGACCTTGGCGGACCAGCAGCTCGTGATCGACAAACAGCGGCTGGCAAGCCAAACCTTCCAGTTGGTCATCGCGGGCGCCGGCAACCCGGGCATGGTTGCGGATGACCCGCAGCATCGGCGCTTTGTTCAGGTCGAATTTGGCAAATGGGCCGGCGATTTCCGCCAGCATGGCCGATACAGCATAGCTGCGGCCGGTCAGGATGCCGACCAGCGCGGCGGCCACCGCACGGGCTTCATCTGAATCGTAGGGCAGAGCCAGGGCCATCAGGAGGGCGGCCAGGTTGGCCATCCCCAGGCCGGTCGTGCGGAACAGCCAGGTCTTCCGGGCGATGTCCGGTGTCGGGAACTGTCCCCAATGGATAGACGCCTCGAGCACGAGCTGGGCCAAAAAGATCATGTGGCGGTAACCGGCCAGGTCGAAGGTGCCCGTCGCAGCGTCAAAAAAGCGCAGCACGTTGATCGACGCCAGGTTGCAGCTGGTGTCGTCAAGGAACGCGTATTCACCGCAGGGATTGGTGGCGTTGATGCGATTGTAGCGGGCACCCATCTGCCCGTCTTCACCCGCCGGGCAGGTGTGCCATTCATTGAAGGTATCCGAAAACTGCGGCGCGGGATCCGCACATTTCCAGGCAGCCTCGTTAAAGGTCTGCCAGAGATGGTCGACCCGGACTTCGCGGTTGACACGGGCATCCTGGCGGCCCTTGAGTTCGATCACGGCGTCGGGCTCTTCGTCCAGCCGGGCAACTTTGTTCATGAATTCATGCGTTAGCTGGACTGAGTTGTTGCTGTTCTGTCCCGACACCGTCTGGTAGGCCTCGCCCTCCATGTCCCCGTCGTAGCCCATTTTGACCAGGGCGCGAACCTTGTCCTCTTCGCGCGCTTTCCAGAGCATGAAAGTTTCGATTTCGGGGTGGTCGATGTCCAGGCTGCACATCTTGGCCGCCCGTCGCGTCGTACCGCCCGACTTGATCGCGCCGGCATTGCGGTCCAGGCCCTTGAGAAAGCTCATCAGGCCTGAAGAGGCTCCGCCGCCGGACAGGGCTTCGCCCTCGGCGCGGATCGCCGAGAAATTAGTGCCCGTGCCGGAGCCGCCCTTGAAGAGGCGTGTCTCGGTGACATACTCCTCAGAAATGGAATGCGGGCCGAGCAGCTTGTCCTCGATGGACAGGATAAAGCAGGCAGACGCCTGGGTGCGGGTGTAGTCGTCATCCGATTCGAGCACCTGGCCCGAGACGTCATTGTAGTAATAGTAGCCGTTGCGTCCCCCGCTGATGTTGTAGCTCTGCTTGAGACCCGTATTGAACCACTGCGGCGAATTCGGCGCGAACATCTGGTTGAGGATGGCGTAGACGATTTCATCGTAGAGAACCGCACGCTGCTGTTCGGTGACGATGCCCTCATCGACCAGGGCGGATGTCCAGAAATGGACCAGGCGGTGCGCCACCTGGCGCATGCTCGTCTCGGTGCCGGTCGGCGTGGGCACGCCGGCCTTACGAAAATATTTGGAGGCGATGATATCGCAGGCGTTCTGTGAATAATGTGCCGGGAACTCAAGGTCCTTCATGTCGGTCAGGAGTTTGCCTGACTTGTGATCGACGATCGCGACGTCTCGCTTTTCCCATTGGAACAAATCGTACACCGTTTTGTGCGGCTGATTTTCCAGTTCCTTGGTGAAGACCCGGTTGACAAAATCAGTCAGAATGGCCATGATTGAATCCTCCCTGTGTGTTACGGTTCAGAGTCAGCAAAAACGCGGGGCAACTTTAGTGTACCGCCACCCGCAGACCGCGTGGTCACACAGGATACATTCTTACTGGACTCTCTATTCGGTTCCTTAATCATAATGCCATATGTTGTAGTTGTCAACCGAGTTATCCACTAAATGTGGTGGTCATTCTTTGTTAATTTGCCAGATTTCCGAACATGAAAGCCAACAGAAAAGGGAGAGAACGCGTGTTTCTCTCCCCTTCCGACAGCGGCGACTGCCGCCATTTTAACGATTAACTGGCCTTACTCCGCTGCCGCTGCAAAGCGGCAGATCAGCCGGACTGTCCGTTGCGGGCACTGCGGCGGCGGATCAGGATCAGGACGCCAGCGGCCAGCAGCAAGCCCAACCCGACGAACGGGAGGCTGCCGGATTCGCCGGTCTGCGGGATTTCGTCGACGGCGATGGCGGCGGTATCGGAATCTTCAACCGTAATTGGCTCTTCCGTGCTGGTCGGCGCGTAGGCCGAGAGGCTCAGCATCGGAATGACCGTATGCATTGTCGAGGTCGCCGTGCCGATGACATGGGCCGTGTTGACCCGGACAGAGCCGGTATCACCATCGACCGAGGTGTAGTTGTAGGTAAGTGTGATGCTCTCGCCAGAAGCCAGGTCGCCCAGGTCGAGGTAGACCGGGTCGCTGCCGTTTGCCGTCCAGGTGTGGGTTGTCCCGGCGGTCACGTTGAGGACTTCGCTGCCAGCCAGCGCCAAATCATCACTCAGGCGGACCAGGCTAAGGGGTTCAGAACCGGTGTTGGTGACCGCGCCCGTGTACTTGAACACATCGCCCGGATAGCCGCCGGCCAGTTTTGCCGGTACGCCGCCCTGGGTCAGATTCTGGACCAGTTTGACAACGTCGATGGCGACCATCCCCAGAGGGATGTCTTCGACCGTGACGATCGCGGAGTCGAAAACTTCCAGAACGATGCCTTCCGGATAATCCGGGGTCGGCAGCATGGTTCCGATCGCGGTCGCCGTGTTGATGATCGGCTCACGCTCCAGGTCCGCTGCCACGACATCGTAGATGTAGATCACCTCGATGGCCTGGCCAGGCGCCATGTCGCCCAGGTTAATCTGGGCGATCCCGCCCGCACCCGCGGTCCAGGTTGTTTCGCCTTGCCCGATGACGGTGACGGCGGAACCAACCAGGGCCTGGTCATCGCTCAGGGTCACGTCGGTCAAGATGACATTGCCTGTGTTCGTGACCACCACGGTGTACTGGACCATTTCGCCCACCATGGCGGCGGTCAGTTCGGCGGCCGGGGAGTCGGTGGTCAGGTTGGCCACCAGCTTCGAGATCGCCAGGTCAGGCAGGTGGATGAAATCGTTGGTCAGGGTGACGGTGACTGTGGAACCGTCCTCACCATCCGGCGACAGCGTAACCAGGACAGGTTCGCTCAGCAGATGGAAGCCGGCAGGGGCCGTCAGTTCGACCAGGAAGTAGGAGTCGGGGCCATACTGGGTCAGGGTCGTCGTTTGACCGGCCGCGTCGGTGGTTAAGGTTTCGAGCAGGTCGCCCGGGATCGGACCGCCGGGGGCGTCTTCAGCCGTACGCAGCTCAAAGGTGGCGCCGGCCAGGGGCGTTGTCTCGTCGCGGCCATCCAGCTTGATCAACTGGATCAGGAAGGATTTCAACGTGTTGGTGATGACCTGGACACCTTCGATCTCATCGTACGTGGTGATGTATCCAGACACGGCGCTGATTTCCTCAACCGTGTAGCTGTACGGGACGCCTGAGGCGTTCTTGGGCAGGTTCGTCCAGGTGTAGCTCCAGCCATTGGCTTCTTCGAGGGTCACCGGGTCGCCGTAGTCGCTGCCGTTTTGCAGCAGCTGGACCAGGATGCCGCCCGGGCGCAGCCCGTGCGCGTCATCGTCGTCGGCCCAGACCTTCTCGACCGAGAGGCTGGTTACTTCCGGGATATGGGTGTTTGTGATCACCAGCCCGGACTCATCCGTGCTGTAAGCGGCGGTATAGCCTGTCGGAACCGGCGTTTCCTCGACCGTGTAAACGACCGGGGTGGTCGAGCCGGCAAACTTGGGCAGGCTGTTCCAGGTGTAGCTCCAGCCGTTGCCATCGTTCAGGGCAACCGGCGAACCGTAGTTGCTGCCGTCTGCCTTCAGCTGGACGAGGACCGCCACCGGGCGGATCGCGTCCTGGTTGTCGGCGTCGTTCCAGACTTTGCGCACCGAGACGCTCGTCGTATCCGGCACGTGGGTGTTGGTGACGATGTGGCCGCCTTCATCGGTGCTGTAGCCGACGGTGTAGCCGGTTGGCACCGGGGTCTCCTCGACCGTGTAGTCGATCGGAGTGGTTGTGCCGGCAAACTTGGGCAGGTTGTTCCAGGTGTGGCTCCAACTGTTGCCCGCGTCGAGGGTGACCGGGCTGCCGACGGCAACGCCGTCCGCCTTCAGCTGTACGCTGACGCTCAGCGGGCGGATCGCATCCTGGTTGCCAACGTCGTTCCAAACCTTGCGCACCGAGACGCTCGTCTCTTCAGTCACGTGGGTGTTGGTAACGACATGGCCGCCTTGATCGGTGCTGTAGCCGACGGTGTAACCGGCCGGAACCGGGGTCTCCTCGACCGTGTAGGCGATCGGGGTGGTTGTGCCGGCAAACTTGGGCAGGTTGTTCCAGGTGTGGCTCCAGCTGTTGCCCGCGTCGAGGGTGACCGGGCTGCCGACGGCAACGCCGTCCGCCTTCAGCTGGACGCTGACGCTGGCCGGACGAAGCGCATCTTGATCGTCGGCGTCGTTCCAGACCTTGCGTACCGAGACGCTCGTCTCTTCAGGCACGTGGGTGTTGGTGATGACGTGGCCGCCTTGATCGGTGCTGTATCCGACGGTATAGCCGGTCGGAACCGGGGTCTCTTCAACGGTATAGACGATTGCCGTGGT
>JAAYJD010000100.1 GCA_012523135.1 Clostridiaceae bacterium | reverse complement strand
TGCGACACCCGAGGGGTGTGCTTGCAATCGCTGCGGACCGGTGGTAAGATGAAAACGCCGTTTTCGGCGACAAATGAATATGAGTTCATCTCTTATCAAGAGTGGTGGAGGGACTGGCCCTTTGAAACCCGGCAACCGCGGCAAGCAGCGGTGCCAAATCCAGCAGGTGAAAACCTGGAAGATGAGGTTTGGTATTTTTTAGGCCTCTTCTCCAGAAGAGGTTTTTTGTCGTTCCCGGCCGCTGCTTGCAGGAGATGATCACGAGGAGGCACGTTTATGGATATGAAAGGCAAATGGCAATTCACATCGGAGTCGGTGACCGAAGGTCATCCTGACAAGCTCTGCGACCAGGTTTCGGACGCGGTCCTGGACGCGATCCTGGCGGTCGACCCCATGGCCCGGGTGGCCTGCGAAACGATCGCGACGACCGGCATGGTCCTGGTCATGGGCGAAATCACGACGGAGAGCTATGTCGATATTCCCAAGGTCGTGCGCGACACGGTGCGCGAGATCGGCTATACCGAGCACAGCGTCGGCTTTGACGCGGATACCTGCGCCGTCCTGACGACGATCGACGAGCAGTCCCCGGACATCGCCCAAGGCGTCAACCACTCGCTGGAGAGCCGGCAGGGCATCGACCGGGACGATCTGGAGACGGGTGCCGGCGACCAGGGCATGATGTTCGGCTTTGCCAACAGCGACACGCCGGAGCTGATGCCGCTGCCCATCTCGCTGGCCCACGCCCTGACGCGCCGTCTGGCAAAGGTGCGCAAACAGTCCCTGATCGACGGCCTCAAGCCGGACGGAAAGGCGCAGGTGACGGTGACCTACCAGGATGACAAGCCGGTGCATGTCGACACGGTTGTCGTTTCCACCCAGCACAGCGACGGGATGGACATGGATGAGCTGACCCGCGCCGTGACAGACCTGGTCATCCGGCCTGTGCTGCCGCCGCATCTCTTTGATGCCGCTACGCGCATCCTGGTCAATCCGACCGGACGCTTCGTCGTCGGCGGGCCCCAGGGCGACTCCGGCCTGACCGGACGCAAGATCATCGTCGACACCTACGGCGGCTTTGCCCGCCACGGCGGCGGCTCCTTCTCCGGCAAGGACCCAACGAAAGTCGACCGGTCGGCCACCTATGCGTCCCGCTATGTCGCCAAGAACATCGTCGCGGCCGGCCTGGCCTCGATCTGCGAGGTGCAGCTGGCCTACGCCATCGGGGTCGCGCATCCGGTCTCGATCACCATCGACACCTTCGGAACCGGAACGATCCCGACTGAGCAGATCCTGGCCAGGGTCGAGAAAACCTTCGACCTGCGTCCGGCGGCCATCATCCGCGACCTGAACCTGCGCCGCCCCATCTATCGCCAGATCGCCGCCTACGGCCATTTTGGCCGGCCGGATCTCGATCTGCCCTGGGAGCGGACAGACAAGGCGGAAGCCTTGCGGGCCGATGGCCGTTCCGACTGACAACACCGCCATTTCGTCGGGCCAGGCTGACCGCTTCGCGGCGCCGACGGCCATCGAGCAGGCTGTCCTGGAAGGCCTGGTCTATACGATCGTCTTTCGCAACGACCAGAACGGCTATACCGTCCTGGTGCTCGACCATGACAATGGCCCGACGGTCGTCGGAACCCTGCCGTTCCTCTCAGCAGGGGAGAGCGTCCGCTTTTTCGGGCGCTGGACCGAGCATCCGGACTACGGTAGCCAGTTTGCCGCCGCCCACTATGAGCTGATGGCGCCCAAGACGACCCAGGCGATCGAACAATACCTGGCAAGCGGCCTGATCCGGGGGATCGGCAAAGCCCTGGCCCGCCGCCTGACGCGCGCCTTCGGCACCGAGACGCTCGACATTCTGCGCGAGCAGCCTGAAGAGGCGGCCCGGATCAAGGGCATCAGCCTGGACAAGGCGCACCTGATCGCCAGCCAGCTGCGCGAAAAGAAAGATTTTCAGGACCTGGTCATGCTGCTGGCCCCCCTGGGGGTCGGTTCCGGCAAGGCCCTGCGCATTTACCGCACGTTGGGCGCCGATGCCATTCGCCTGATTTCGGAAAACCCCTATCGGCTGGCTGACGAGGTGTTCGGCATCGGGTTCCTGACAGCCGACCGCCTGGCCCGCAACCTGGGGCTCGACATGCAGTCGCCGGCCCGGCTGGGCAGCGCGCTGAAGTTCGTCCTGACCCAGGCCGCCTACAACGGCCATACCTATCTGCCCGAGACCGTCCTGCTACAGCAGGCGGGTGCGCTGCTGCAGCAGGATCTTGCCGACCCGGAGGCCATCTTGCGCCTGTGCTGCGAGCAGCATCAGCTGGTCCGCTCCGGCCGGATTTTCGGCGATCCCTCCGACGGCCGGGTCGCGCTTGCCTCGCTGTTTTACACCGAAAACGTGGCGGCCCGCCGCTTGCGCCAGCTGCTGCACGCCCAGCCGGCCCGCTGCCGCCACCTGTGCGATCCGCGCCTGGCCGACGCCGCGATCTCGGACAGCTGCGTCAAGCAGGACCTGGTCCTGGCACCGGAGCAGAAGGATGCCTTGCGCCAGGCGCTCAAGGAACCGGTCATGATCCTGACCGGCGGTCCCGGAACCGGAAAGACGACGATCCTGCGCCTGCTTTGCGACTGCCTGGAAGCGCATGGCGGCCAGGTGCTGCTGGCAGCGCCGACCGGCCGGGCCGCCAAGCGGCTGGGTGAAGCGACCGGGAGACCGGCGAAAACGCTGCACCGCCTCCTGAACCTGCAAATCACAACAGACGACAGCGACCAGGCCCTGGCCTTCCGGGCCCAGGCCGAAAAAAAGCTATCGGCCGACTTGGTTGTCGTCGATGAAGCCTCCATGATCGACGTCTTTTTGCTGCGCAGCCTGCTGGAAGCTGTCGAGCCGGGCAACCGCCTGCTGCTGGTCGGCGACGCTGACCAGCTGCCGTCTGTCGGTCCGGGCGATGTCCTGCGCAACCTGATCGAAAGCGATCGGGTGCCCGCCGCCCGCCTGACCCAGGTTTTCAGGCAGTCGGCCCAGAGCCTGATCATCCGCAACGCGCACCGGATTCACGACGGCCTCTGGCCGGAGCTGGACCAGAGCAAAGACAGCCAGTTCCTGTTCATCCCCAAGGAGAACGCCGACAGCGTGGCCCAGGCCGTGGTGCGGCTGACCCAGGAGATTCTGCCCCGTCAATACGGCCTCGATCCGCTGCGGGATGTCTTCGTTTTGACACCATCACGCAAAGGCAACGCCGGCACGCTGGCCCTGAACCAGGTTTTGCAGCAGGTCCTGCTGCCGCCTGCCGAACAGCGCGCGGGCATGCGCTCGCACGGCCGGTTTTTCGGCATGGGCGACAAGGTCATGCAAATGCGCAACAACTACGACCTGGCCTGGCAGACGGCCGGCGATGAACAGCAGGAGGGAAACGGCGTGTTCAACGGCGAAACCGGCACGGTCGTATCCGTCGACGACGCGTCGGACAGCCTGCAGGTCCAGTTCGACGACGACCGCCTGGTCGTTTACGACCGGGCCAGTCTCGAGGACCTGGAACTGGCCTATGCCCTGACCGTCCACAAGAGCCAGGGCAGCGAGTACCCGGTGGTGGTGCTGGCGATCGCGCCGGGCGCGCCGCAGCTGTTGAGCCGCAACCTGCTCTACACGGCGGTGACCCGGGCCCGGCAGAAGCTGCTGCTGGTCTCCTCGCGCCGCGTGATCGGCCGCATGCTGGCCAATGTCCAGGCCCAGCAGCGCTACAGCTTTCTCAAGGATTACCTGGTGCACGGGACAGGCGACGTCAGTCCGGCCGGCGAACCGGTGTCATGAAGCCCGTCCGGCCGGACAGCTGGTCGTCCCTGCTTCTGCCGCCGGTCTGCTGCTTGTGCCGGCGCGTCCACCGTCCCGTAACGGATTATCCCGGGATTTGCCGGTCGTGCCTGGCCCGGCTGCCTTTGCGGTTTGGTCCGCAGCAGCGCCTTGCCGGAAAGGACGGCGAGTCCGGGGTGATCGCCGCGGCCTATTACCTGCCGCCGGTCCGGGACCTGCTGCTCCGGCTCAAGTTTTCCGGCGCGCCCCAAATGAGCATTGCCCTGACAGGTTTGCTGACCCAGCTGGTCCGGCGGCAGGTGCCGGATGCGGCCGCGGTTCTGGCGGTTCCTTTGCACAGGCGCCGGCTGCGGGAGCGCGGCTACAACCAGGCCGGACTGCTGGCCGGTCAACTGGCCGATGCGCTCGGCCTGCCGGACCTGTCCGCCGGTTTGCTGCGCTGCCGGGAAACCGGGCGCCAGAGTGAAACGGCGGACCGGCATGAACGCCGGGTCAACCTGGCCGGGGCTTTTAGCCTCGACCTGGCTTACTGGCAGGCATGGCTTGCGGCCTGGCCGGCGGGCAGCCAGGCCCGCCTGGTCCTGGTTGACGATGTCCTGACGACCGGCGCGACCCTGGCTGCCGCAGCCGAACCTTTGCGCCGGGCCGGGTTTGCGGTCACGGGGGCCGTGGTCGCGTCCAACGCCAGGGGAACGCTTGCCGGATTGGGCTGAAACGGCCTAGATCGTGCACGGCTTGAGAAAAAGCACAAGAGACGGTATACTAAAGGTGCCTGGAATGTTCGTTACCCTCGTTTTTGAACCTTCATGACAGAAACGGGAGCTCGGGTTAATGTGGAATAAGGTCATACCCCCGGACTGAGGTCTGAAAGGGGAAGGCTTAAGACCACTGCAGGGCACCCACCTAGTATAAATGCTGGGTGTCAAAAGGGGGTACGGCATCCCGGGCATTCTGTTTGACTTTTCATTCTGTCACACAGATGACAAGGATGGTGACATAGATTGTTTAGCTGGTATGAAGATGCCAAGTCAATCGCTCAGCGAGATCCGGCTGCCTGCGGTGTCTGGCAGGTTTTTTTCTTATATTCAGGCTTCCATGCGGTCCGGATGCACCGCCTGGCGTACTGGATGCAAAAACACCACCTGCGCTGTTTCGCCCGGGGGGTTTCCCAACTGGCCCGGCTGCTGACCGGGATCGAGATTCACCCGGGTGCCAAAATCGGCAAACGCCTGTTTATCGACCACGGCATGGGCTTGGTCATCGGGGAAACCGCCGAGGTCGGCGACGACTGCACCCTGTACCACGGGGTGACGCTGGGCGGAACCGGCAAAGACAAGGGCAAGCGCCACCCGACCCTGGGCAACCGGGTCCTGGTCGGAGCCGGCGCCAAGATCCTCGGCCCGTTCCGGGTCGGCGACGACGCCATGATCGGGGCCAATTCCGTTGTGCTGCACGAAGTGCCCGACGGCGCGACGGTCGTCGGCGTGCCGGGCCGTATGATCAAGCAGCAGGGCCAACCGGTTCACCACAACGTCGAACTGGACCATGACCGGGCTCCCGACCCGATCGAACAGGATATCTGCCGCCTGATGCACCGGGTCATGGCCCTGGAAAAGCAGCTCGATCTGGAGCTTGTTCCCTTAAGACGCAAGAACTGTCCGGACGCGACGCCGAACGAAGCGGCACAAGAGACAACCGGAGGACATGACCATGCTGCGCCTGTATAACACCCAGATCCGCGATAAACAAGATTTTTTGCCTTTGGAAGAGGGCAAGGTCCGGATGTATGTCTGCGGTCCGACGGTCTACAATTATTTTCACTTGGGCAACGCCAGGCCGTTCATTACCTACGATACACTGCGCCGATATCTGGAATTTTCCGGATACCAGGTGACTTATGTCCAGAATTTCACGGATATCGACGACAAGATGATCAACCGCGCCCGCGCGGAGAAGACCAGCATCGGCGAATTGGCCGAGCGGTTTATCCGCGAGTACTTCATCGATGCCGACGCCCTGAACATCCGCCGCGCTTCGATCCATCCCCGGGCCACCGAGACGATCCCGACGATCATCGCGATTATTGAGACGCTGGTGGACAAGGGCTTCGCCTACGAGGCGGAAGACGGCGTCTACTTCGATGTCTCGCGCATGCCGGATTACGGCAAGCTGTCGCGCCACAACCTGGACGAGCTGGCCAGCGGCGGCCGCGAACTGGCCGGCGACGAGGCCGGCAAGCGCAGCCCGCTGGACTTTGCCCTCTGGAAAAAGAAAAAGGAAGACGAACCGGCCTGGCCCAGTCCCTGGGGCGAAGGCCGTCCCGGCTGGCACATCGAGTGCTCGGCCATGATCAAGCAGCACCTGGGCGACACGATCGACATCCACGGCGGCGGCCAGGACCTGGTCTTTCCGCATCACGAGAACGAAATCGCCCAGAGCGAGTCGGCCAACGGCAAGCCTTTTGTCCGCTATTGGCTGCACAACGGATTCATCAATGTGGATCAGGAGAAAATGTCCAAATCAACCGGCAATTTCTTCACCGTCCGCGATCTGGCCGGGCAGTTTCCCTACCTGGTGCTGCGCTTTTTCATGCTCGGCAGCCATTACCGCATGCCGATCAATTTCTCGACCGAATTGCTCCAGGCGGCCGAAAACGGCTGGAACCGGATCCGGACCTGCCTGGAGAACCTCGCCTTTGTCGCCCAAAACGCGACCGGTCAAGCAGACGTGGCATCCGCGGAAGCGGCGCAGCAGCTATCTGAGGCCATCCGCCGCGCTGAAGCGGATTTCGTCCGCGCCATGGACGACGATTTGAATACGGCCGACGCTCTGGCGGCGATTTTCGAACTGGTCCGGGCGGCCAACACGGCCGCCGCCGTCCCCGGCCTGCCGGCTGCGTCCCTCGAGAACGCGTCCGCGGCCCTGCTCAAGCTGCTGGATGTCCTGGGACTGGATCCGCAAGGCCTGGACGAACGCGACGCGGTGCCGCCGGATGTGCTTGCCCTGGTCGAAGCCCGCGCCAAGGCCAAGCAGGCGCGTAACTTTAAACTGGCGGACGAGCTGCGCGCGCAGATCCAAGCCCGCGGATTCGTGGTGGCCGACACGCCCCAGGGCCCGAAGGTGAGCCGCCAGTGATACTGCCCGCCGTCGGCCGCGACCTGCGCGAGGTGCCGGTTTCCGTTTTGGCGTATATCGGCGATGCCGTCTATGAACTCTATGTCCGCATGCACAGCTGCCGCGACTGCCTGGGAAAATCCGGCCAGCTGCACCGCCGTTCTGTCAGTAAAGTCAAGGCCCAAGCCCAGGCTCAGGCCGTCCAGAAGCTGCTGCCGCTGCTTGGCGAAGACGAGCTGTCCATTTACCGGCGCGGCCGCAACAGCCAGCCGTCCAGCCGTTCCCGCCACGCCGATCCGGCAGACTACCAGATGGCGACCGGCCTGGAGGCCCTGATCGGCTACCTGGCGCTGCGCAACGACGACCAGCGCCTCGACGACCTGATGACACGAATCCTTGAGGATGACGACCATGAACAGAAAGCCTGATTCGCCCAAGAACAGCCGGCCGCAGGAACGCCGCCCGAAAAACGACGCGCCGCGCAAGCCCCGGGAGAGCCGGGAGGAGCCGGCCGAACGCCAGCCGGGCGCGCCGGACCGCCTGGAAGGGCGCAACCCGCTGCAGGAGGCGCTAAAGGCCGGGCGCGCGATCAACAAGGTCTGGGTCGCCCGGCGGGAGGAAAAGGCGGACGCCGGTCTGCTGCGCCTGATCGCCATGGCCCGGGAGGCCGGCGCGGTCATCCTGGAGGTGGATCGCCAGGTCCTGGACCAGATGTCTGAAACCCGCGCGCACCAGGGCATCATCGCCCAGGTCGCCGCCCACGAATACGCCGATCTGGACGAGCTCCTTGCGTCGCTCCGCGACCGGGGCGAGGTGCCGTTCTTGCTGCTGCTGGCCGAGCTCCAGGAAAGCTACAACCTGGGCTCGATCCTGCGCATTGCCGACGCGGCCGGCGTCCACGGCGTCATCATCCCGCAGCGGCGTTCGGTCGGCCTGGACGCGGCGGTCGCGCGGGCATCGGCCGGCGCGATCGAACATGTGCCCGTCTGCCGGGTGACCAACCTCAGCCAGACGGTCGAGCGTCTCAAGCAGCAAGGCTTCTGGATCACCGGAACCGATGCCGGCGCCAGTTTGGACTATCGGCAGGCCGACTGGAGCGGACCGCTGGCGATCCTGGTCGGCGGCGAAAGCGAAGGCATCAGCCCGGCACTGCGGGCACACTGCGATTTTCTGGTCTCCATTCCCATGCAGGGCAAAGTCAATTCTCTGAACGCGGCCGTCGCCGCGGGCATCATCGTCTTTGCAGCGGCCGGCAAACGGCCGGCCCATTCAGGTTGAGGAGGGAACGCTTGTGACAGCGCCGGTCAGCGACCAGGTCCTGCTTGTCCAGGCTGCCCAGGGCGACAGCCAGGCGGTCGACCACCTTCTGACGCGCTACAAGAGCCTGGTGCGCCAGAAGGCGTCCGTGATGTACATGGCCGGCGCCGACGCGGAGGATGTCATTCAGGAGGGCATGATCGGCCTTTACAAGGCCATCCGGGCCTACAAACCGGAAAAAGAGGTCCCATTTCCTTCGTTTGCCGCCTACTGCATCATGTCCCAGATCACCGATGCCGTCCGCAAGGCCGCCCGTCTCAAAAACCAGATGCTGACGCACTCGATTTCCCTGCAGAGCCTGGCCCATGAAACGGCGGACGGTACGGTTGTCCCGGCTGCCGCGTTTATCCCGGCCCGGCCTGAAGCCAACCCGGAACAGGTGCTGCTCAACCAGGAAGAACTGACCGACCTGATGCGGTTCATTCAGAAAGACCTCAGCCAGCTGGAACGCCAGTCGATGCTGCTGTTTTTGCAAAGCCTGACCTATAAGCAGATCGCCGCCTGCCTGGAGGTCCCGCAAAAGACCGTCGACAACGCGCTGAGCCGGGCGCGGCGCAAGCTCATGCAGTACCGCCAGCGCCGGCAGCAGGCGGCGCGTGGTGAAACATGAGCGCGCGGCGCCGGACTGCGGCCTGTATCCTGCTGGTTGTCGCGCTGGCCCTGAGCGGCTGCAGCAGCCAGGGCAGCAACATGATCGACGGCCTTTCTGACCAGATCCGTTCCTGGGGCCAGCGTCAGCCCAACACGGGCACCCTGACCGTCCACCACCTGGTTCAGAAAATTGCGGATGCCGTCAAGAACGGCGGCAACATCGATCAGGTTTACGCGAGCATTCCGGACAAGCAGCGCGACGGGCTGAGCCTGGACCAGTTCCAGCAGTATATCCGCTTCCTGGTGCGCGGCATGTCCGGTTCGATCACATCCTTTTCCGAAATGACCGGTGAGGAGCTCGACCAGGTCCGCAGCGACATCCAGGCACAACTGCCGGAGCAGCCGGAGGACTTGAGCGCCCTGGCCGGGTTCTGGATTCACTACCAGGAAATCGGCCGTAAAGAAAGCAAATTCGCGATTTATGTACGCGCCGTTGAAGACCAGCCCCCCGACTTGTTTGCGGCCTGGGTCAACGAGGTCCTCGATCTGGCGGCCCTGGCGACGCTTTATTTCGACGCTCTGGAACGTTCCGACACGGAGGCGTTGGCTGTTCTGCTGGCCACCCAGCCTTATTCTGAAGCTGTCCTTGACCTCCGGGCGCAGCGCCTGATCGGCTTCTACCGCAACAACATCACCACCCAGACCAGAGATTTTCGGCTGACGGAAGCCCGCATGGACAAGATCGGCTTCGAGGAATTCGGGATCATCAACCCTGACCAGAGCCAGGCCGTCAGCCGGCGCATCGCACTGCTCAGCCAGCCGGACGGGCGATTCCTCATCCAAGACGTCCTGCCCGAAGTCATCAAGCCCGATGACCTGGTCGTTTCCTACCAGAACAAGGTTCTCTTCGAGCTGGGCCGCGTGGCGGACGGCGAAGCCGTCCAAGTCCGTTCGGATGACCTGGAAAGCATCATCGGGGCACCCGAGCGGCATGACGATACGGTTTGCACCACGGCCGCCAACGGCGTGCAGCATCTGAATCTGACTTATCGGGCGCTGGCTTTGCGCGCCGAGGGAACCTGTTTCCGCCACAGCCGCTGGAGCGGCGTTGTGACCCAGGTGCGCCTGCTGGATGAGACCTGCGGGATCGGTTCGGGATTAAGTCCGGGCGATTCGGTGGAAGATATCTTGCGCCAGTACCCCTTCGCGCAGGAGGCCGGCTACATCATCCGCGGTTCAGGCGCGGCCGGGCCTGTTCATATCCGGTTCAACCTTTCCGGCGACATCATCAGCAGCATCGAACTGATCGGCGGCTGAAGCCGGCCGTCAGACGCGGCCCGCCTCTTCAGTCAGCAGGGCGACCAGCTGGTTTTGGCTGGCCGGGGTTACGCCGCAGCACGACAGGTAATCCGCTGCCGACCGGTAGCGTTGGGTCAGGTATGCCAGCGTGTCTTGCATGTAGCGGGCCGGTGTCTGGAAAAAGTGCCGCTCGTGGCGCGGGACCTGCCGGATGAACTGGCGAAACCAGGGCTTGAGGTAGACTTCACTGATCTGGTAATCGGCGACAATCTGTTCCTGCGGGACACCGGCCAGCCCGAGCAGCAGCGCGGCGATCAGGCCGGTCCTGTCTTTACCGTGCGAGCAGTTGAACAGGCGGGCGCCGGTCGTTTCAGCGGCCAGAACCGTCATGACCGCCCCGATCGCCGCCTGTGACTGATCGAGCATGTGGCGGTACAGGTCCGCCAGGGTCAGGCGGTTCAAGACGTCTTGCTGCTGCAGCCGCGCCAGGTCGCTTTCCAGGTCGGCCCCCAGCAGAGGAATGTGGTGGTAGACAATGCCTGGCTGGCCTTTGAGCTGGTGGGGCAAGTGACTGATCTCACTGCGGCTGCGCAGGTCGACGACGAGGCTGACCGGGTAGGCCAGCAGCGTCAGCCGGTCCGTGTCGCTGAGACGCACGGGGGCGTCGGTGCGGACAAAACGGCCGCAGACGGTCGCGCGGCCGCCAGCCACAGGATAGCCGCCGAGATCCCGGGCGTTATACAGCGTTTCAAGCGGCAGGGGCGGACAGCCGCACCGGTTGCGATCCGGCATGTCAGGAAGCCTCGCCGCCGGCCAGGATGCGGCGGATAACCGGGGTCAGGACCCGGGCCATGCGCCAGAAGCCCAGGTCGTTCGGGTGAACCCCGTCGACGCTGCACAGGTCGAAATCCCGTCCCAGCAAGCGAGCGCCGTTGACAAAGTGAAGCTGCCTGTCGCCCTGGCCTTGTCTCTCCTGCACCAGGCCGCGCTGAAAGGCAGCGCCTGCCAGCCGGATCCGGCGCAGGGCGGGTTCAACATGCTCCTGGGCATAACGCGGTTTAGACAGCACCAGGATCGGCAGGTCGGGATGGGCCTGGCGGAGGATATCCAGAAACGCCGGCAGCGTCTGGCGCAAACCGTCAAAGCCGGCATTGGGCTCGTAATCCAGCACGATCAGGGCCAGGTTGTCCATCGAGGCGATCAGGCGGGCCATAACCGGTTCACCCCGGCCGCTGCCGGAAAATCCCAGGTTGACGCAGGGCATGTTCAAGGCGGTGCTGATCAGGTTGGTGGCGCACATGCCGGGCCGGGACGCGCAGCCGCCCTGGGTGATCGAGGTCCCGTAGAAAACGATGCGCCGGTCAGCGGCAAAAGGCCAGGGCTCAAAGACGGTCGCATCCGGGTCGATGCCGATGGCCACCTGCTCGACGCCCTGGTAAAGCGGGAAGTGGACCACGATCTGCCTGAGCCGCGCGTCCGGCAGTTGGAAGAGCTTGACCGTCTGCGCCACATCCTGGCTGGGGTACTTGGTGGTGCTGTAATAGAAGAGGCCTTGCCCTTCGTCGAGATAGCAATCAAAGCCGCACTGCCCGGTTGCCGGCATGTGGACCATCGAGGGGGGGCCGGCCAGCCTGACACGCACGGTCAGGCTGCGGCTGTCGCTCAGGAAACGAAGCTGGGCGCCTGCCGTGTGCCAGGCAAGCCGATCGACGGCCTCGGGCAACGGCTCGGGGCCGTTTTTCGGCAGCCGGCGGTAGAGCCGTTCCCGGCCAAACCAGTTAAGACCGAACATGAGATCAGGCTGATTTTGCGGATCGTACCAGGCCAGACCGTCAGACAGGACTGCGCCGGGGATTTTTGTCAGCTTTTTCATGGATCCTCCCAACGCGGACAGAAGGCTGGTAATCTGCCGCGCTTTTGACTATGATTATAGCATGAAGCCGTGGAACGGAGCGTGGATGCATGGTGCAAGAAGCTGCTGAGCCTGACCGGAGCGGGACACCGGCCGGGCTGACGATACGGGTGGATGCCGACGCCTGCCCGGTTGCCGTTCGCTTCACCCTGGAGCGCGTGGCCCGGCGCCGCCGCCTCGACCTGGTGTTCTACATCGATGAGAACCATGAGCTGTACCCGGAGTACGGGCGGGTCGAACAGGTCGGCCAGGGGCACGATGCCGTCGACATGGCCCTGATCAACGACGTTGCCAACGGCGACCTGGTGGTGACGCAGGACTACGGTCTCGCAGCCCTGGTCCTGGCCCGGCGCGCCGCCGCCATCCATCCCAGCGGACGTGTTTTCACAGACGACAACATCGACCGGCTGCTGTTTGAGCGGCACTTGTCGGCCAACGCCCGGCGGGCCGGCCAGCGTGTCACCAATCCGCGCCGGCGCAGGACAGCCGACGACAAGAGCTTCGAGGAGCAGCTGCTGGCGTTGCTGGCGTAGTAAGCCGCACCTGTTTTGATTTTTCAGATTTTGTTGAGGTCGCTGATGCGCTGCTGGCCGTATTCACCGACGATGCCGACCACAAGATAACGTTCGGTGATCGGCTCGACCAGCAGTTCCTTGGTCAAGGTCAGCTGCTTGATTTCCGCGGTGCTGCGCACGTGCATGCGCGGCCCGGAACAGGGGCTGGTGATGTCGCCGATCCGGATGTGGCGATCGTCCTGGTAGCTGACCGGGATATCCTGGCGGATCAGGTCGTTGACCTGCTGTTCGAGCAGGTAGAGGTCGATATCCGGTTTTTGCGCAAAGCTCAGGATGAAGCCGTGCCGCACGTCGGCGTGCAGAACATGTTCCGTGACGCCGCGCAGGCGCAGGAAGTGGGCGCAGAGGTCCTCCGCCGTATGAGCCATGCGCCGGAAAGGGATCGATTTGAAGACGATCGCGGCGATGTCCTGCGGCTCCGGGCCGAACAAGGTCGGCCGGGTGATGATCAGCTCTTCGCCGATCCCGATGATCAGGTGGGCGTTGCGGTTCAGGAACGGATAGACCAGTTCGAAATGCTCGACGATCACCCGCTTGCCCAGGGAGACGGCCGTCAGGATGGCCTCGGCCAGGACATGCATCTGGGTAAAGGCCGATTCGAAGCGGATGTCCACATGGTAGCTGTGCGGGCTGAAAAAGCCGGACGACTCCTCAGCCACGGCGAGCAGCGGCAAGGGGCGGACATTGACGCCGTCGTCATCGTTGGTCAGTTCCAGGCCGGGGAACATGCCCTTGACCAGCATACTCTTGCCCGAACCCGCCTCGCCGACCAGCCCGATCAGCTTGTCGAACGGGCTCAGGTACTGCTGGGCGATCTGCATGCCGAGGTCGGCCATGCGGGGCAGACCCCGGGGGGCGAAATAGACGGAGTAGAGGTGGCTTTTCTGCATGCGGTCCGAATAGGCCATGGCAGTCGGTCCTTTCCGTACTGATTTCCTGGTTTAAAGTATAGCAGAATCCGGAACTACAGGTCGAAGACCAGGTCCAGCAAAGGCGCGTGCTGCTGGGCGCCGTAGACGTCGGTTTCGCCGATGTCGCCCGAGCACAGCGGCCGCCGGATCGTGATTTTGATCGCCTTGGCCGGCGGGTAGGCGAGGATGCCGAGCACATCGCATGGCGGGATCCGGTAGAGCTGGCAGACCAGGTCCGTGTGCAACACGCCGGCTGCCACGGCGCGCTCAAACCATGCACGGGTCGTGAACATGATGTCGAAGGTCAGCTCGTAGGGACCGGCGTTCTTGGAGCGGATCACGTCGGTGATCGAGGCGAGTGTCACGCGCATGGCTGTCCCTCCTCGCAGCGGACCCATTCGCAGGCGAACGGGCCGGCCGGATCGTCCACCTCCAGCAGGTGGTAAAGCGAAAAGACATAGGCTCGTCCGGCGTGCAGGTCGCTGGGCGAATACGGGAAGGCCAGGTTGCCCGCCGTCGCGCGCCGCCCCGGATAGCCGAAATGGAGCATGGTCGAACGGGCAAAGCCGCAGATCGTGTCGGCCTGTGCCTGGGTGTCGGCCGTCGCTTCGATCAAAAGGCCCAGCTCGTGCGCCCCGTCCAGACCGGGCGTCGGTTCCAGAGGGCCCATGACCCCGTCCCGGCCGTAGACATGAAACAGCAGGTGGTAATGGCCGGCCAGTTCGGCGAAGTTGTCTGCGACGCGGGCCCGGACGCCGGCAATCACCGTGTCGATGGCCTGGATCATGAAGGGGTCGCGCACGCCGGCGACCGACACGGTCCGGTAGCCGATCGGGCGGGCGCCCTCCAGCTTGATTGTGTAGCGGGCCGCCGGCTCGAAGCGCGACCCGCTGACCCGGACGATCCGGTCGGACACCGCTTCAAAGCGGGCCTCGTTCAGGTTGAGGCGCCCGCCGGGACCGGGCAGCAAGGACGGGTTGCTCTTTTCGTAAAGGGTGTGGGCGGCGACGGACAACGGCGTGCAGGCCCGTTCCGGATTCAGGGGTTCGACCGTGAAATGGTCCGCGTACAGGGTGCCGAACATGCAGTCCGAACCGCTGCCCGGCGTGGCGCAGATCGCGGCGCACTCGAGGATTTTGCCCAGATGCAGCGCCAGACCGGGATCGAAGCCCAGCCGGATGGGCAAGGCGGCGAAAACGGCCGGGTCGTAGGCGCGGCCGGCCAGGATGACATCGGGGCTGTCCGCCAGGGCCCTGATAAAAGGCTCGACACCCATCTGGCCGACGATGCGGCTGGAGGCCCGGACCAGATTTTCGTCCAACGGCGGTGCCGGATCCAGCGGCCGGATCCGGCCCTGGCGCAGCGCCTCCAGAACCGTTTCCGGTTTGAAATCGGCGTGGATGACCGCCATGGTGAAGCTCAGTCTCTCTTCCCGGACGATTTCGGCGACGATCGCCCGGCACCAGGCCAGGTGGCTGTCGGCCCCGCTGCCGCCGGCGCTGCCGACGACCACGGGAATCTTGTTCTGGATACCGGCCTTGAGCATCAGGGCCAGGTCGCGCTTGACCGCCTGGCGGTCGGTGAAGGACACGCCCTCGCCGAGGTAATACGGGCCGGGGTCGGTCGAGCCGGCGTCGACGGCGATCAGGTGCGGTTTTTTGGCCAGGCCGGCCTGGAAGGAAGCCAGGGGAAAGCCGTAGCCCAGGATGGCGGTTGGTGATAAAATCCGGAATGCCTGCATAGGTTCACCTCGTTCAGGTCTCGAGCAGCGCCAAAATGCGCTGCATCTCGTTAAAAACGATCATGTAGCCTTCGTCGACGCCCATGCCCGGCTTGGCCAGCATCTGGTCCGGCCTGGCGGCCATCGCGACATGGACACAGACCTGGGCGGAACGGTCGGTTTCGTTGCAGGTGCCGCCCAGGTAGGCGCCGACGCCGGCCTCTTGGCAGCAGCGGACCGCTGCGACACAATTGGCGATCCCGCCCAGGTCAGGCGTCTTGATCTGGATCATGTGGCCGGCTTTTTCGCGGGCAAACAGGCGGATGTCCTCCAGCGTGTTGCACCATTCGTCGGCCACCAGCTCCACGGGAATGCTCCGCTCGTCGACCAGGCGGGTCAGACGCTGCAGGGCGCCAACCTGCCGGTCGCGTTCATCCAGGTCGACCGGTCCTTCGATGCGCAGGTGAAACGGCCGGGCGGCGTCGACCAGCCGTTCCAGGTAGGCGACGATGGCCGATTCGTTCTCCGGCCCGAATACCAGGCCGATGGTGCCGTAGACATCCAGGTGCAGAACGGGCCTGTACTGGTCGTCCGGCCGCAGGGCCAAAATGCGGTTGCGAAGCCAGGTCACGTAGTCGAGCAGGCCTTCGCCATGTTCGCCCAGTTTGCCATGCACCTGGTTGATCAGGCCGTGGGGCAGAACCTGGGCCTGCTTGAGGATCATCTTGTCCGCGTTGGTGTAGCGGTCGTCACCGGACTGGGTGAAGATCGGGATGGGCTGACGAACCAGCTCAAGGCCGTAAACATCGGCGAGGACCTGGCACATCTGGCGCCTGGCGGCCTTGGCGGCCGCGTCGAGCAGGGCTTGGGATACGCCGTATCGGATCGCCGTATGCAGGCGCTGGCCGTTTGCCGTGAGCTGCTCCAGCTCGTCGGACAGGCGGCGAAAGTCGGTCAGGTCTCGGCCGGCCAGCCAGGGGAAGACCGTCTGCTCGATGACCGGGATGAAATCGCGGGCCAGGAACAGCGGGTCGCGCCCGCCCGCTCCCGAATACTGGACCGCCGCGCAGTCGCCGTGGGCAATCTGGCCGTCTTCCAGCAGCAGCAGGACCGAGATGGATTCGCCGGCCTGACGGACGGCTGTAAACCCAGGCGTCCTCGGCGTGCCGCGGTAGGATGCCCCGTCGGCAGCGGCGCCGTTCTTGATCGCGCGCTGATCGTCGAAAAAGAAGCCTGTTTTGCCGGGCGCGCAGCAGCCTTTGACCAGTCTCATGCACACCTCCATCCTGACCGCACCATCTAGCGCGGCCGTCCGACCAGCTGCCCTTTGCTGATCGCGTAGACATCGTCGATCACCATCTGGAACGTCGGCGGACGCTTTTCGCACCGGGCGCGCTCCTCGATCTTGGCCTTGTGGTAACGCAGCAAGTCCGGGCTGAGCGGCAAATTGCCGGGATCGAACAGGCGAACGGCCCCTTCGTTGTCGCGCGCGGGCAGGACCTTGCCGGCGTTGAGGCGGCTGGGGGCGAAGGGGATGTCGAGCACGCCGGCCTGGAACGCGCGCACCGCGCCCCGGGCGATGTCGCCCCGGCCGAGCTCGAAGCACGCGTCCAGGATGCAGTGTGTTTCTTCGTAGATGATCTCGCGCTCTTCGGCCAGCCGCCCGGTCTGGATCAGCTGGTCCTGGAGCATCGCGATCATCTGGCGCGTGCAGCGCAGCCCCTGGGCGTTGGC
>JAAYJD010000099.1 GCA_012523135.1 Clostridiaceae bacterium | reverse complement strand
GGTCGATTAAGATACTTCTATTATCCTCCCGGCATCCGGATCTGTAAAGGCACATTGTCACACAGGCGCGATGCAGGGCTGATTTTGAGAGAACCGTTGATTCTTGCCACAAAAAGCATGAAGACTAGCTTAAGTGGCGGCAATATGCTGAAGTAATTTTGTCCTGAAAGAATCAGGTCTCCGTGGCGCAAGGCCTTTGTAAAATCACTTCGGCGCGTTCGCATGGTCATACGCACAGCGATCCTGACCCACGATCAGGTGTTGCAGATGCCATGAACGTATGCCATGATATCAATGGCTGGAGCCACTGCGAACCGGCCGGCCGATCGAACCAGACGAATGGAGCTTTGCCATGTGTTCAACGCGACATGACGGACCGGAAGACCGCGCTGCGGTCGCCCAGCTGGTCGCCTATCTGCAAGGGCTGCTGAACCAGGAACCGGGCCGCCAGCTCTACGAACGTTACCAGGCGGTGCTGGACCGGGTGACGCCGCGCCAGGCGCTGCGCGCCTACCATCAGTTGTATGAGGCGGGGACGCCCGTCGCGGATCTGCTCGATATCCTGGACAAGTCGATCAACGCTTTTCATCGCGCCCTCAAGGCGACCAATTGGCCGCAGCCGGATCCGGCCGGTTTCGCCGGCTACCTGCTCCAGGAGAACGCCGCCCTGCTGGCCCGGCTGGACGCCATCCGCCACCAGATCATGCATCCGGAAAACGGCCGGTCGGACACGCTGCTATCAGCGGTCATCGACCTGCAGACCTTTGCAGCCCATTACACCAAAAAGGAGAACATCCTCTTTCCCTTTCTCGAGCGCAAGGCACCTTATTTCAAAGGGCTCGGCATCATGTGGGCCCTGCATGACGAGATCCGCCGCCGGCTGAAACAGGCCCGGCAGTGCCTGGACGACCCGGCCTGTGCAGAACAGGAGCGCAGCGTTATCCTGGGCAAGCTGCTGTTCGGCCTGCACGGCATGGTCTTCAAGGAGGAGCTGATCCTCCTGCCGGAGGCCATGGCCGTGCTGAAACCGGCAGAATGGGATGAGATGCTGCGCCAGTGCACGCCCGATCTGTTCCCCTACATCGAAAACCCGCCGCAGGCAGCAGTGGCGGATGAGCCGGTCGCTTCGGAGGATGTCGTGCTGCAGACCGCGACCGGCAGCCTGACCGCCGCCCAGATCGAACAGATCTTCGCCGCGCTGCCGGTCGACATGACCCTGGTCGACGGCCAGGACAAGGTGCGCTTCTTCTCGCGGCCCAAGGAACGGATTTTCCCCCGCTCGCAGGCGATCATCGGCCGCCAGGTGGCCAACTGCCACCCGCCCCAGAGCGTCGACAAAGTGCTGGCGATCGTCGCAGCCTTCCGCCAGGGCCGCGAGGACCAGGCGACCTTCTGGATCCAGCACCGCGGGCGATTCATTTTGATCCAGTACTTTGCCCTGCGCCGGCGAGACGGCGTATACCTGGGCACGCTGGAAGTCAGCCAGGACATCACCGGATTACGCCAGCTGGAGGGTGAACGCCGCCTGCTCGACTGGCCGGATGAAGATACAAACACCAAGCAGGAGGTGCAGGATGATCATGCCTAAATTGATCAAGGTCAGGCAGACCTTCGCGGCTGACCGCCTTGAAAACATCGAAAACGCC
The DNA here is from genome assembly GCA_012523135.1 of Clostridiaceae bacterium. GTDB lineage: Bacteria > Bacillota > Clostridia > Saccharofermentanales > UBA5734 > JAAYBY01. Next base: position 6,852 of record JAAYJD010000099.1, on the reverse strand, counting down.
GTGCGGTCGGAAATCGACCGCGTCGGGCCGGCCATTCAACCGGGTTCCCGGATCGCGATCACGGTCGGCAGCCGCGGCATCGCCAATCTGGCCCGGATCGTGCGCGCGGTGGTGGCGGTGCTGAAAGAACGCCAGGCCGACCCCTTTATTGTGCCGGCCATGGGCAGCCATGGCGGCGCGACGGCCCAGGGCCAGACCGAGCTTTTAGCCGGATACGGCATCACGGAGGATGCGGTCGGTGCGCCGGTACGTTCATCGATGGAGGTCGTCGAACTGCCGCAGGGCGAACTCGGGCACCCCGTCTACCAGGACCGGCTGGCCCATGAGGCAGACGGCATCGTCGTGCTCAACCGGGTCAAGGTGCACACCGATTTCCACGGCGACACCGAAAGCGGCCTGCTCAAGATGTGCGTCATCGGGCTGGGCAAGCATCGCCAGGCCCTGGCCATGCACCGCTACGGGGTCCATGGCATCCGGGACTTGCTGCCGCCGGCCGCCGAGCAGATCATCCGCCATAGCAAGATCCTGTTCGGCCTGGGCATCGTCGAGAACGCCTACGACGAGACCGCCCTGATCCGGGCGATCCGCCCGGAGGCGATGCGCCGCGAGGAGATGAAGCTGCTCGAGATCTGCCGGCGTAACATGCCGCGCCTGCCCTGCGACGCGCTCGACCTTCTGATCGTCGACCAGATGGGCAAGGACATCAGCGGCAGCGGCATGGATACGAACATCATCGGGCGCATGTCCATCCGCGGCGAGCCGGAGCCCGAGCGGCCGCGTGTGCGCACGCTGGTGGTGACCGACCTGACCGAAGCCAGCCATGGCAATGCTGCCGGTATGGGCCTGGCCGATTTCATCACCCGCCGGCTCCAGGACAAGATCGACTTCCAGGCAACCTACGAAAACATCCTGACCAGCACGTTTAACGAACGGGGCAAGATGCCGATTGTGGCAGATACCGACCGCCAGGCCGTCCAGTACGCGATGCGGACCTGGGGCCCCGTCGCTCCGGAAGACGCCGCGATTGCCCGCATCCGGGACACGCTGCATCTGGGCGAGCTGTATGTCTCCAAGCCGGTTCTGGAACGCTGCGGCCAGCTGGAGATCATCGGGCCTGCGACCGATTTGTTTGATGAAACTGGCGCGCTGAAACCGTTCTAGGTTAGAAAAAGAGGCGAATGGCGGTTACGAGCGTCAGACCGAGCACCAGGAAGCGGAACGCTTTTTCGTTCAGCTTCTGGATCAGCCAGATGCCCGCGCGGATACCGCCGTAGATCAGGGGCACTGCCAGCAGGACCAGCAGCACGATTGACCAGCTGATGCTCTGCCAGATGAAGATCTGGACGGGGAGCTTGAGCAGGTTGACGATCATGAAAAAGACGGCCGATGTGCCCAGGTAGTTTTTCTTGTTCAGCCCGATCGCCAGCAGGTAGACGGCGAAAATCGGGCCGGCGGCGTTGCCTACCATCGAGGCGAAGCCGCTTAATACGCCGGCCAACAAGGCAAACCAGCGGTTGTGCGGCACTGTGAAAGCTGCGCCCCGGATCTCGCGGTAAACCATCAGGACCAGGCAGACCAGGACGACGGCCGCGATCAGGATCTTGAACTGGCGGTCGTCGATCACGTGCCCGGTCAAGGCGCCGGCGGCGATTCCGACGACAGCGGCCGGGAGCAGGCTGCGGATCTCGTCCCAGCGCACGCCCCGGTGGTAAGCCCGGACCGCGAACATATCGCCGACGATCAGCATCAGCAGCATCAGGCCGGTCGACTGGCGCCCGCCCCAGACCGCGGCCATCAGCGGGATCGTAACCAGCGTGATGCCGCTCAGTCCCGCCTTGTTCATGCCGACCGCCAGAGCCACGACCAGGACCACCAGCAGCTGGACCCAGGTCACATCGAGAAAACGCAAAAGTTCCATGGCAATCATCTTAACATATAGATCGTGGATAAGGTATGCTTTTTTCATGACTTGTGACGCCGCACCGATCGATCCGGTCTATATAGGTGAAGGGTGTCTGGATGAAGGTAAGAGAAACAGGAGAGGCCATGGATGACCGACAGATCATCGAGCTGTACGAACAGCGCTCAGAAACAGCCATAGCCGAGACAGCCCGCAAATACGGGCGCTTATGCCGCAGCATCGCCAGCCGCATTTTGCGGCACCGCGGTGACGCCGAAGCCTGTGTCAACGACACCTGGCTGCGGGCCTGGAATGCCATCCCGCCGCAGCGTCCGGTTAACCTGGCCGCTTTTCTGAGCAAGATAACCCGCAACCTGGCCTTGAATATGCTGGAGCGGGAGACGGCAGAAAAACGCGGCTCCGGACAAGTGCCGCTGCTGCTTGACGAACTGGCCGCTTGCCTGCCGGCTGGCGGCGATGCCGCCCAACTGGAGGAGAACCTGGACCTGACCGACTTGCTTAACCGCTTTCTGGGCGCCCAGCCGCTCCGGACCCGCCAGGTTTTTTTGCGCCGGTACTGGTACTGTGACTCGATCCGCGAGATTGCCCAAATGTTCCGCATGGGCGAAAGCCAGGTCAAGATGATCCTGCTGCGCGCCCGAGGCGAACTCAGGCAGCTCATGCAGAAGGAGGAAATCATATGAAAAAACCGATGCAGTTGCTGCGGTCGCTCGGTCAGGTTGACGACACCTACATCACCGAGGCGGCAGCGCCTGGAGCGCAGAGTCTGTGCCGCGGCTGGCTCAGATGGGGCGTTCCGGCCGCCTGCCTGGTCTTGGTCGTGGCCGTCGGAATCCCGCTGCTGTCTGCCGGCGCGAAACGCCTTCCGCTGTCAGACGGTTCCCGCAATGTCCAGGTCCGCTATGCCGACCAGGTGCCCGCCGGCTCGGTCTCGGTAGAATCCCTGCTGGAGTGGCTCAGCGAGGATGAACTGCTGACCCGATGGAACCCGGCCATGGTCCGGGGCACGGTCAGGCGGATCCGCAACCTCGAGATCCGTTTCGGCACCACCACGACTCATCGGGCGCTGGCTGAAATCGCGGTCGAGACCGTGTATCGCGGCGAAATCCAGCCGGACACAGTCATCCGCGTCCTGCTGCCCTGCCCGATCGGCACCGGCATCTGGGTTGAGGACACCGAGATCGTCACCCAGATGCAGGCGGGCATGGCGGGGATCTTTATTTTAATCGATTACGACGAACAGGCGATCTGGCAGCAGAACAACGGCACACTCAAACTCAGCGATATCGCCGGTTTCGGCTTAGCGGACGGACGGCGCTTTGCCTTTCTGGAAACGACGGACGGCCTGGTCTTTGCCCGGCACGATTATCCGTCATTGGCCGGGGCGACGGATCTGGACGCGGTCGAGCAGTTCCTGCTTGAGTCCATCGGCAACAACTAGCGGTGCGAACACTTTGCCTGCTTCCTTATGACGTGCTAAAGTGGAGCAAAGGGAGGCGCGCCATGTACCGGATTGACTATTACTGGCATGAAATCGTCGCGGAGGATCGTTTCCGCTATGCCGTCATCGCGGCCCGCCACGCGGGCCAATGGCTCTTCGTCCGTCAGAAAACCCGGGACAGCTACGAGCTGCCGGCTGGTCGTCGCGAAGCGGGCGAGAGCATCGAGGGAACCGCCCGTCGCGAGCTTTTCGAGGAGACTGGCGCGGTTCGCTTCGACCTCGAAGCGATCTGTGCCTTTGCGGTCTCACGAGCAGGCCGGGAACCGGATCCGGAAGGTGACTGTGGCATGCTCTACCTGGCCGAGGTCTACGAACGAGGGGCTATTCCGGCCGAGTCGGAAATCGGCGAGGTCCGGCAAGGCGTGAAACTGCCGGACCCTCTCCATTATCCAGAGGTTCAGCCCAAGCTGTTTGCCTTAGCTGAAGCCTGGTCCGATTACCGCATCCGCCCGGCCCTGGCTGCAGATGCCGCAGCGATCTGCCAGATCAACAGCCTGGGTCTTGGCTACGACTATCCCGAAGATAAAACAGCCGGCAAACTTGCGGCCATTCTGGCAACCGGGCAGGATGGCCTGCTCGTCGCCGAACACCGGATGAGCGGCGCGGTCGTTGGCTACATTCACCTGGCGCCCTACGAGTGCACCTATGCCGACAGCCTGAAGAACATCCTGGCACTGGCCGTGCTGCCCGAACACCAGGGGAAGATGATCGGCCGGATGCTGCTGGCTGAAGGCGAGCGCTGGGCGCGTGAAGCTGGATCCAGCGGTGTGCGGCTGGTTTCCGGCAGCAAACGGACCGGCGCGCACCGATTCTACGCCGCCTGCGGCTACCGGCTGCGCAAAGAACAGAAGAATTTCATCAAGCAATGGCTGCAGTAGCTTTCAGGAGGTTTCAATGATCGCATATTTTTCCGCAACCGGCAACAGCCTGTATGTCGCCCAGAAACTGGCTGCCCAGCTGGACGACCGGTTGGTGTCCATGGACGACAGCTTGAAAACGGGACAGACTGCCTATGCGCTATCTGACGGCGAACAGGTCGGCCTGGTCCTACCGGTCTATTTTTACACCGTCCCGCTCCTGGTCCGCCAATGGATGAGCCGGCTGCGCCTCATGGGCAACCATAAGCCTTTTGTCTTTGCCGTGCTGACCTGTGGCGGCCAGACCGGCCAGGCCGGGCGCATCCTGACCCGGCTGCTGCTCCGGGAGCGTCTCGATCTGCAATACCTGGCCTCGGTGGTCTTACCGGACAATTACATCCCGCTCTTGACCGTTCCCGAGCCAGAGCGTCAGCAGCATCTGTTCCTGGCAGCCGATCAGGCACTGGTCACGATCGTCGGGCAGCTGAAGCAAAAAACCAGGGGTGACCACGACACGAACAAAAGTGCCCTGGCGCCTTTGCTCACCGCCTTTGCCGCTCCGCTCTATAAAAATGGCCGCAAAACCGGCCCGTTCTACGCCACGGATCGCTGCACGAACTGCGGGCTTTGCGCCCGGATCTGTCCGGATAACATCATCTCATTGCCCGATGGCAAACCAGTCTGGAACGAGCCCTTTTGCACCCATTGCCTGGCTTGCCTGCACCGCTGCCCGGTCGAGGCGATCCAGTATGGCCGACGGACGGCAAGCAAGACACGTTATGTCAATCCGCGCGTAACCTGGCCGGCCTGAAGATCAGCAACAGGTCATCCACCGCAATCCAGGCCGCCGCGGTCGACCGGCAGTACCCGGTAGCGGATATCGGGTCGGCGACGGCGCCGTCTGGTTTTTCGTCTTTGTCGTCACGGCCGCCGGGTCGGATGCGGGACCTTCCTCGTTCCAGGCGCTGATCGCCGCGACCTGGCCGGCTATCGCCAGCGGCTGGACCGCCTGGAAGGCAACGCGGTCAGGCTTGGGCGACTTCTTTGAACCGTTCGGTGTCAAGCATGCTCTGCCGGCAGACGGATCAGGGCCTGGCGCACCAGCCAGGCGATGGCAAACCCGATCAGCAGGCAGGGCACCAGCACGGCGAGGACCAGCAAGGGTCGGGTCCCTTCGACCATGCTGATGATTTCAGCGGATCCGGCCATGTTGCGCAGCAGCAGGCCGTAGCTGAAGGTTTGCGGCGAATTGAGGTAGAGGATCGCCGGTATGAAGCCGCCCCAGGCCTGGGCCGCAACCGCCAGAGCTCCGGCGAAGGCCAGGCGCAGGGTGCTGGACTGGCGCTGACCGAAGCGGACGAGCAGGGCGAAGAGCAGGATCAGGAGCAGGAACGAGGGCTGCAGCCACCCGGTCAGGGCCGGCGCGATAAACGTACCGATCAGGCCCAGCGAGCGGGCGATGATGTACTGGCCGACGGTCGCCTGGCTGAAAGCAAGCAGGAAAACACCGGCGATGACCGTGACCAGGGATGCGCTGCCGGCGGCTCCGAATAAAACCAGGCAGGAGACAGCAAAGGCGACCAGGGCGGCGGAAAAGGCCAGCAGCAGCGATGGCAGCAGGTTGCGGGACAGCTCGCCGGCGATTCCCCAGGCCGGACGGCCAAAGGCAAACAGCAGAGCCAGGGACAAGACGGCCGCTACAACGAAGGCGATCAGCGTGCCGCGCGAACGATCTTGGGCGGCCGGTGCGGCCAGGGGCTGGATCGCCTGGTTTTTGCGCAGCAGGACAAACAGCACCAGGGCCGCCAGCAGGGCGGGGACAAACTGAAAAAGGCTGCGCAGCACATAGACGGTCGCGCCCTGGCTGATGTTCATCTGCATCAGGCTTGTGCGGTAGTTGAATGTGTCGAGCGTGTCGGCGATTTCGTACACCAGCGGATTGGCCGAGAGCAGAGACGCCTCATAGGACGGCTGCAGCATCTGAAAGCCCGCCAGCAGGGCGGCGGACAAACCGCCGGTGAGTGCGCCAGCCGGAGCGCTGCGTCCGCCGGCGCGCCAGATCAGGGCGAAGGCGAGGCCGGCAAAAGCGACCAGGGCCGCGCCGGGCAGGATGGTCTGCAGGGCATAGCCCAAAACATAGGTGTTCCGGCTGGCGAACAAGGTGGACGGGAAGATGCGCAGCAAGAGCATCAGGTAGACACTGGCTGGGATCAGCGCCGGCAGCAGGACCAAACCGGCCAGGGACGCCAGCGTGCGGTTGTCTTTGACCAGGCTGCCCAGAAGGGCGGCCGGCAGGCCGAGCAGCAAGGCCGCGCCCAGGCTGACCAGCCAGAGCAAAAACGAGTTGGCGACGACGCGGGTGAACGCGAAGGAGGACAATATCTGGGCATAATGCTGGAGTCCGGCAAAGGGACTGCCGAACAAGCCCCGGGCGGGTTGATACTGGATCAGGGAGAGGATGAGGCTGAAAAGAGCAGGAACCAGGGAGGCCAGGGTGACCAGGACGAGCAGGATGGTCCAGGCACTGCTTTTTCGCGAAGACAGCGTGTTCATGGAATCACCTTCCTTCACTG
>JAAYJD010000016.1 GCA_012523135.1 Clostridiaceae bacterium | reverse complement strand
TTGAATGCGTTTATAGCCGAGCGTGTTCGTTCTGGGCAGCCCTGGATTGAAAGCATTCTTCTGCAGAGTACAATAGCGCAGGGTACTTTTTCGGTTATCCAGCTTATTTCGATTAATATGATCAACCCTTTTTTCCCTTGCCAGATTATTCATAATCAGCGTATGGAGATATGTTTCTTTGCCGCCAATTATGGTGGCTACATACCAACCGCCGCGCATCTCTTTGCGCCGCCAGACATGCTTTTTCACTTTTTCAAGGTCATCTGTATCGAAAATGAAGCATTCCTCATTCGATGTATAAGCATAAACAACACGGCCAGCAATGATAAACGTGTTCTTGTATAAACCCTTGACACCATGTGTGACCAGCCGTAACTGCTCATCATTCAATGTGTGTGCCAAGATAATATCGTTTCTTGGCTTACAGTCCTTACAGTAATGATTTTTCAAATTCTGAACGGTATCGCTTGGCATGATTCTTGTGGCACCACAATCACAAAGACAATTCCAATAAACTCTGTTTGCCTTTGCATAAGCGTAGCTAATTACGGTCCACGATTGATACCGCTGTGTGGTTAAGTCGATCCGTTTCGAAGGATGTTTCACCATTGCCTCCTTTCAAAAGTGCAACTGAAACTGAGCCCTTTTCGTTCTGTTCTTTTATGAACAGCTCGTGTAACAAGCTCCGCGTATCATCGCGATGTTTTGTTTACGTTAATATCCTGATAAGCTAAATCATCATCGCTTGGGACATAGATTTCGCTGCAGTCCATCAGCCGGCCATCGCGTAGGACCTTGATGCCGTTAGTATTTCCCCCAAAGGCAGCGAACCGTCGAATAATCACAGATGCATATTTGGGGTCGATCTCCATCATGTAACAGACACGATCCAGTTGTTCCGCAGTTAACAACGTAGAACCAGAACCACCAAACAGATCCAGCACAATGCCATTCACAGGTGATGAGTTCCGCATCGGGTAAGCGATCAGCGGGATGGGCTTGGTTGTCGGATGCAGTTTTGATTTGGTTGGACGGTCAAAATCCCAAACCGTTGTCTCAGAGCGATCGGCGTACCAGCGATGCTTTGCAGTATCCTTGAACGCGTAAATGATCGGTTCATGACGCATGTGATAGTCCATGCGACCAAGGACCAGGGCATTCTTCACCCAAACACAAGTCGTAGAATAGTGAAAACCTGCCTGCACGGTGGCGTTGAAGAAATTGCACTTCTCTGCGTCCGAGTGAAAAATGTATACCGCGCTTCCGTCAGCCAGGCTCGCATAGATATTCTTGAACGCGGACAACAGGAATGAGAAAAAGGCTTGCCCGTCCATATTGTCATTCATGATCGTCAAACCAGTCCCGCCGATGTATTGGCAATTATACGGGGGATCGGTGATACACAGCTGCGCTTGTTTGTTGTCCATCAGGGTGGCTACGTCTTGTGGTTTCGTGGCGTCACCGCACATCAACCTGTGTTTCCCAACGATCCAGACATCGCCCGGTTTGACAAACGCCGATTTTTCTAAAGCAGCAGTCAAGTCAAACGTATCGTCGTCTTTCACATCCGCAGCGGATGTCTTCGTAAACAAATCATCCAGCTCAGCCGGGTCGAATCCAGTAAAGGTCAGATCAAATCCGCTCGCGTCCAGGTCCTTGAGCAGATCAGTCAGCATCGGCACATCCCATTCACCGCTGACTTTGTTCATGGCCAGATTGAGTGCTTTCTCGGAGGCTTCATCCAGATCCACCACAACGCACTCCACTGCCGTCCACTGGAGGTGCCGGAGCACATTCAGTCGCTGATGCCCGGATATGACGGTATAGCCTGTACGCTTGTTAACAACGATCAGCTCGACAAACCCGAACGTCTCAATGCTGTTTTTCAGTTTTTCGAACTCAGGGTCACCGGACTTCAGTTTTTTCCTGGGGTTATACGGTGCGGGGTTTATCTGGCTGATGGATAGGGTTTGAATGTCCATGGGCGTATCCTCGTTTCTTTTGGATAAGTGAAAGGCCTTAGCGATCGTCAGCCAGTGCTTGACGGCGCACAGTCCAGGCCTGCTGGTTGGTGAATCGGTCAGGTTCATGC
>JAAYJD010000098.1 GCA_012523135.1 Clostridiaceae bacterium | reverse complement strand
TTGACAGAGCAGGACGGCCGGATGGTCGAGACGACGCTCTCCCACTCCTTTTATGCCTTCGAAGCCCTGCTCCAGGAACCAGAGCTTTACGGCAGCTATGTCTTCGGGAAAATCGAGCGGGACTGGGGCTCCATGCTTTATCGCGGCGCGACCAGCTTCTGGGAAACGATCAAGGGCGCCGACGATTTTGCCAAGGCCGGCAGTTTGTGCCACGGCTGGTCGGCGATCCCGGTCTATTTCTACCAAACGTACCTGCTGGGCGTCAAGCCGCTCGAACCAGGCTTTCGCCGCTTTTCGCTAACACCATTGGGATCGGTGCTCGACAAGGCGTCCGGTACCATACCGACCCCTCACGGTGCGATCGAGGTGTCCTGGCACAAGGAGCAAGGCGCCGTCAGCTGCCAGGTTACGCACCCCGACGGACTGGTCTGCCAGCGCGATTCCATAAATTGGGAATCCTGACAAATCGAGGACCTGACGGATGCGCTTTTTCCGCACAGATCTGAAACGCCTCTTTGCCGGCAAAGCCCTGCTGGCGCTTTGTTTGCTGGCGCCGCTGCTCGTGATCGGGCTATTCAGCCTGCTGGTCCTGCCCATGGTGCTGAGCGCACAAAGCCTGCACATCAACGTGGCGCTGCTCGATGACGACGGCAGCGAGACAGTTGGGATGTTTATCCATGAACTCGTTTACGGCCAGCAGCTGGCCGAATTGGTCTCGATCCGCCCGGTCCAGTCGCTCGAGGAAGGAAGCAGGCTGGTTGCCCAGAACGAGGTTTCGGTGCTGGTCCACATCCCGGCTGGCCTGTTCGAGGCTGTGCGCGCTCAGGACACCGTCGAGATCCGCCTGATCAGCAGCGCGACGCACGCCCTTGAAGCCAGCTTGGTGGCGATGTCGCTCGAGCAGTCGCTGCGTTACGTCGGCCAGGGCCAGAACCAGCTCGACCTGGCCCGGCAGATCCTGATCGAACAGCAGGCGGATACATCTGCAGCGGACGGATTCCTGGAACAGACGACCCGGCTGGTGCTGCTTGGCTACATGAACCGCCAGGGCCTGATCGGGTCGGACGGCGCCGTCTCGCCCCTGGGCGACTTTTTGCCGGTCGAATATTACCTGGTCGCCGTCTATGTCTTTTTCGCCGCCCTGGCGATGCTGCCCCTGGTTCATCTGACCGCGCACGATCTGAATGGTGCGATCCTGCAGCGCGGACTCCTGCAGGGCCTTTCCAGCGGCCGCTTCTACCTGGTGCGCATCCTGTCCGGCACGCTCCTGATCGCCCTGGTCCTGGTCATGCTGCTGCCGGCCAGCTTGCTGCTGCGTCAGGCCAACGCTTTTCTGGGCAGCCATTACGCCCCGCGTCCATCGGCTTTGCTGCCGGCGCTGCTGCTTCTGGCGCTGACCTTGTCCGCCCTGGCGACCACGATCGCCGCCTGGGTGAGGCGCGGTTCGGTCGCCTTGTGGAGCTGCTTTTACTTGATTCTCCTGATGGCGGTCAGCGGCGGGCTGTTTGTTCCGGCTGGGCTTTTGCCCGAAGCCGTTGCCGCGATCGGGCTCTGGTTCCCCCTGCGCGCTGGCCTGCGCCTTTTAGCCAACGCCCTGTTCGCCTACCAGGGAACCGTTTTCCGGCCTGATCTGCTGCGCCTTGCCCTGTTCAGCCTGGTGCTGCTGCCGATCGGCTACCTGGGCGTTCTGCATCGCGAGGGACGGCTATGAGGTGGCGGCCGTTTTACCTGGCTCAGCTGAAGCTGGCGCTCGCCCAACCGTTCGCCCTGGCCTTTGTCGTGCTGGCCTTGACGTTCTCCCTGGCATTGGGCTTGATCGCGCAAAACAAAACCGACCGGCAGCTGACCGTGGCCTTTGTCCTCGAGGATTCGAACCAGTTGGCCAACCGCCTGGTCGCGCTGACCGCCAGGCAAGAGACGCTCGATGTCGTAGTCATGTCCCGCCAGGCGGCTTTCAAGGCGCTGAACCAGGACAAGCTGGAAGCGGTCTTTGTCGTGACAGAACGCTTTTCGGAACAGATCGCCCAGGGGGCCTATCGGCGACTGGTCGAGCGCTACACCTCGCCGTCCGCCCGCTACACCGCCATGGTCAGCGAACCGGTCATCGCCAGCGCCATGCTGCTCTGGGCGGAGAGCCGGTTGCTGCAGCAGACTGAACGAGCCCTAAATGAATTGGACCTGGCATACTCAGACGCGATCCGCGACGACCATATCCGGCGTATGGACGCGGTCTGGATCAACGACACCACGATCCGCATCAGCGAAATTGTCCAGGATGTTGCGTTGCCCCCGGACAGCCAGACAGAACCGGAACGTGGTCCGCTGGCCCAGGTGCTGGGCTGGTACGCGGCCCTATGCGTGTTCTACCTGATGGCCTGCCCGGCCTGGATTCTCGACCTCAAACGCCCCAGCCTGGCCGAGCGCGTCGCCCAGTCGAACGTGCGCGGCTGGCAGATCCTGCTGTTGGCCAGCCTGGCTCCGGTGACCATCTGCCTGGCCGG
>JAAYJD010000097.1 GCA_012523135.1 Clostridiaceae bacterium | reverse complement strand
TCCGCATGGTCGATGATATTCGCTTGAATCCTGTCGATCAATCGCTGTCTGGCCGGCTCAGGATCAGACGGCGGGTTATGGACAAAATTATTCAGATCCCTTCGGATCATGTTGATGCTCGAAATGAGATTGTCCAGCTGCTCCACCCTGTTGCCATATTCGGATAAGGCCTGCTGATGCGTGATCTGCTTCAGCATTTGCTCCAGCTGGGTCTTGATGTTTTTGAGCTGCGTGCTGATTGCATCAAGCTTCATATTCATCTGTGCCATTTCCGCTTTCATCTCTGCCATGCCGGCTTGAATATTGGCCAGCTCCTCTGCGGTATGGTCTTCCTCGCCAAAGTTGATCCCGGCTGTTTCAAGTCCCCAGCCCATCAGTTCGCCGCCAACATACGAGACAGCGCCTTCGGCAAGCGTTTTGGCAAGCCACGCGCCGGCGCCCTGTAATGGCAAGGGTTCTTGAAAGGGATGCGTCTTGTCAGCAGCCATCTCGGCCAGGAGCTTTTCGATAAACGCGTTTACGCCGCCGTTATCCATGGCCTCTTCCAGAAACTGGGAAATGTTGAAATGCTCGCTTGAGAGGTGAGCCCCGCTCGCTAGCTCAAACGATTCCGGTATTTCAAGAAATCCCTTGACCATGCCAGCGGCCTCGGCAACGCTTGCTTGAGGAAATTTGTCGCGATATGCGCTTGCCATTGTTGTCGCGAGATTGATGTAGATCGTATCCGATTCAGCTCGATAGCCGCGGATATCGGCGCTGAGTTTGGCGGTAAATTCTTCGCCGTTCAGCGTGCCGCCTTCTGCGACAATTCTGAAATCAGAGGGGAGTTTTTGCGATGATTCGATGAAAATTGCGCCCTGCTCGTCGGCACTAAATCTGTCTGACTTGATTACCATATTGCCGTTTGTATCGTATACGCTCATCGTCATGCGGGAGACGGGCGTACCTGCGTAAACCCAGCCGATTAAGGTTCGGTCTGTTCGGCCGCATCCGACGGCCATCATGCAGGTGAGCGTAAGCAGAACGGCACATGTACAGGCAAAGAGCTTTTTGAACCGCTTGAACGTCATTGGCTTTGTCCTCTTTCAGATTTTTTGGATTTTAAAACTTAAAACAATATAGCATTCATCAATTTATGTGTCAAAAAAGGCAAATCCATAAACCGCAAATGAAATAATCGTCACAGCATGAATAAATTCATTTTGCGCATGGAAAACAAGAGTGGTTCAAGACCTGGCGGCTTGAGGATAAACCTCGTAAAGCTTATCTTGTTTTGCTATGGTTGAGGCTTATGCCAGCAGCTATATCCAGAGCTCTCCCGGTTGTTTCAATCGCAGAACCGGCTCCGGACCAAGTTGACGGCCTGCTGTGCCTCGTCAAGGGTTTTGGCCTGGTAGAAGAGGACCGAGCGGCTGTCTTGCAGCACCTCGACCGCCTCGGCCAGATCGGTTTGGTCAACCTCCAGCATGACGATCTTGCCATGAAGTTCGGCCTGGTATTCCCGGTAAACCTGCAGACTGGTCGGCTGATTGGGATCCGACGACAGCTGGATGACCCGGACTTTGTCCAGACCGGCAAAGTCGGGGATGTTCTTGCGGCCCAGGCTGTGCAGGTGGAGCAGCACCGCCTGGTAGGGTTCGATCTGGGCGCGCAGCCGCTCCAGGCCGAACTGGCGGTATTGCTCGGGCGAGCAAAGGCAGGAGGCGTCCTCGCTAAGGTGGCCGTAGCTGCCCCTTGGCATCCAGATGTCAAAGCCGCAGATGATCCCGCCCGAGTAGTCTGGCGTCAGGCCGGTCTGCAGGTCGAGGTAGGCACGGTTGGCCGCGACGCAAAAGTCCATCAGGCCGTGGACGGCTTGGGGCTCGTCGTAGAAATCGTAATAGAGGTCGTTGCCGCGGATCATGTTGGCCAGGTCCATCGGTCCATAGGCGCCGCGCTGCTTGATGAAAAAGTCATCCGACCACTGCTCGCGGTAGTAGGCGTAGCCCTCGCGAAACATGTTCAGCCAGCTGTTGTCCGGATCAGGTGCCAGTTGGCGCCAGCCATCGGCTGCATCCAGGATTGGCTGGTGGTAGCTGGTGT
>JAAYJD010000015.1 GCA_012523135.1 Clostridiaceae bacterium | reverse complement strand
GCCGCCAACCAGGCGCGTCACCATGTTCTCGCGTGAGCTCTGCACATAGAAGGTATCGTCGCCTTGCACGCCATAGGCTTCGAAACATTCTTCAGCGCCTTCGATGACGATGTTGAGGCCGGCGCCGAAGATGCCGTCCCGGGTCACGATGAAGACATCGTCGAACTCCGAACCGACTGCGATGACCGTATCATAGCCGTCACCGCCGTTGATGGTCACCAGCGCGTTGATGTTGTACTCGATGTAGTCTTCGCCGGTACCCGCGTCGACGTTCATCATCGCCTGCGTGGGGTCATTCGGATCTGCCAGGGCGAAGGCGCGCAGGATGAATTTGTCGTTGCCCTTATCGCCTTCCAGCCTCAGTTCAGCCCGGTTGGAATAGACAGAGAACAGGTCGTTGCCGATGCCGCCGTTGATGGTCATCTCAAAACGGTTGCCCATGCTGAGATAGGATAACTGCAGCGCTTCGCCCCGGTTAATGGATTTGGTAAAGTCGCCGCTAGCCTCTTCGTACTGCTCAAGTGACAAGCGGCAGATGCCGCGATAATAGTAGCCGGAAGCCAGCTTATCGTTTGCGTCGATCGCCCGGCTGAAAAACGTTTCCGCTTCCGTCGGTCGCTCCAAAGCCATCGCGGCCACACCCATATTCTGCAGCAGTTGGGCTGGCGCTGCCGGTACGGAGGCGAGCATGGCGCCAGACTCCAGCACCGCGGTATAGTCTTCCAGGACCAGGTGGCACATGACGATGTTTTCGGTACACAGAACCGCGTCGGCGCCAAGGCTGGCGGCCTTGGTAAAATCAGCGACGGCCACGTCATAGGCGCCGAGCTGGGTATAGCACCCGGCCCGGCGTAAATACATGTCGGAATCCGTCGCGTTGTGGCGATTGATCGATAAGGTGAATTGGTCTGCCGCCGCCTGGACATCGCCCAGCAACATCTGCAGGTCGCCCATCGCCCCATACATCCGGGTGTTGATCGCCTCGGCGCGGTCGAAGTAAATCGCGAGGATGTCCGCCGCTTTATACCAGCGCTGGTGCTCGATATGGATCTGTGCCTGTACCAGGTATGCGTTGTCCAGGGCCGGGTTCAGGCGTGCTGCCTCGGCCAGGCTGGCAATCGCGGTATCGTCCTCGTCCAGCAGCGTATCCAGACAGCCTTTGACCAGCCAGAGTTCCGCCTGCCTGGCAATGTCCGTCGTGTCGGTCAATGTCAGGCAGGTTTCGATATGTGTCCGGGCGGTGGTGTAATCCGCGCGTGAAATCGATATTTCTGCCAGTTTATAGAAATCGTCAACGGATTGCGGCTGCGTCACGGCCGCCGCGGCCGCGATGCCGGCTCGCTGCAGCCAATTTTTTGCCGCATAATCATTCGTCTCCAGCAGGTGGGCACCGGCCGCCGAGTCCGGCTCGTTATCAAAGTCGGTAAGATCAAGCGTTACCCGGGCCATACTGGCCATGACAGCACTCAGCAGCATAACAAATGCCAGCGTGCCTGCTGCCAGACGAGCCCACTTGTTCTGTGTCAGGTGCTCATGTGTCGAATGATCACGCATAGTTGCACCGAAGACATGAAATCAATCGTTAAATTGGGGTGTTTAAGTGTCCTGATGCTGCTGCTCATGACCGAAAAATTACAGTCATGACGAAAATGATGCAAATCAAGCGGTTACGACATTAAGCTGACGCGTTTTTATGTTCTGTTGTCCATGTTCAAGCTATGCTGTACAGTGAAGATAAAATGCCACAAAATCAGTATAATGCGCTTAATTTTTTTTGCAAGAATATTTCAATGATATTTCAACT
>JAAYJD010000096.1 GCA_012523135.1 Clostridiaceae bacterium | reverse complement strand
TCATCTACATGCTGCTGGTCGATCCGCTCCTGACCCTCTATGCCCTGGCCGGCTTGCCGCTGCTGCTCCTGGGCATTCTTCTGCTCAAGAACGCCCAGCGCCGGGCCCAGCAGTTCCTGTCGCGCAAGAACGCCAACCTGAACGCCTACACGCAGGAAAGCCTGTCTGGCATGAAGGTGACCCAGGTTTTCGCCCGCGAGTCATTCAACCGCGGCATCTACCACCGCCTGATCAGCGAATTCCGGCGCAGCTATTTGCGCTCGGCTGGCCTCAACATGGTCATGTGGCCGTTTGTCGATACGGTGTCCAACGCGACGGTGGCCCTGCTTTACGCCGCGGGAGCCATCTGGCTGCGCCAGGCCAACGGCGACCCGGTCTCGATCGGGGCCATTGTCGCTTTTGTCGGCTATGTCTGGCGTTTCTGGCTGCCGGTCAACAACCTGGCCAATTTCTACAACGCCCTGATCAATTCGGCGGCCTACATCGAACGCATCTTCGAGTTTTTGCACGAACCGGTGGTCATCGCGGACAAACCCGACGCGGCCGAGCTGCCCAGGGTTACGGGCAAGGTCAGTTTTGAAGATGTGTCCTTCGCTTACGACCCGGGCCACCCCGTCCTGGACCATGTTTCCTTTGAAGTCAACCCAGGTGATTCCATCGCCCTGGTCGGTCCGACTGGTGCCGGCAAATCGACGGTCATCAACCTGCTGTGCCGATTCTACGATATCGAGCAAGGCCGCATCACCATCGACGGCTATCCGGTCGACGCGGTCACCCTCGATTCTTTGCGCACGCAGATGGGCATCATGCTGCAAGATCCCTTCCTGTTTCCAGGCACGGTCATGGATAACATCCGCTACGGCCGGCTGGACGCCAGCGACGAGGCCTGTATCGAAGCCGCGCGCGCCGTCCACGCGCATCCCTTTATCATGCGCCTGTCCAACGGGTACCAGACCCAGATCAACGACCAGGGATCGGGGGTTTCGGCCGGTGAACGCCAGCTGATCTCATTCGCCCGCGTGCTGCTGGCCGATCCGCATATCCTGATTCTCGACGAGGCGACCGCCAGCATCGATACCCAGACGGAAAAGGCACTCCAACAGGGGCTCGACCGTTTGATGGTCGGACGGACCTCGTTTATCATCGCCCACCGCCTTTCGACGATCAAGAATGTAACCCGAATCATGGTTGTCGCTGACGGAAAAATCGCGCAGAGCGGCACGCACGCCGAACTGGTCCGGCAGCCCGGCCACTACCAGCAGTTGTACCTCAGCCAGTTCGAAGCCTTGCTGGGGCGTGACCTCTCCTGAAGTTATCCACAGGCCGTGCCGGCAGAAAGAATGTTCTGCCGCCGCCCGACAGGCCGCCAAAACGCCCGGGCACGTGCTGACGCCCTTTTTCCAGCCGGCCGTGAAACAACATGTTACAAGCGCTTTACAGACAGATGACGCGTGAAACACAACCGACAGGTTATGCACAGGGTTATCCACATTATCCACAGGGTGTGCATGGATTTTTCCACACGAAATCAAACCCATTCTGGTGTATAATGATAAGCAACATGTCTGGCAAACAGCGGTTGCCTGCAGGGGGATCATGACCTGCGGGCCGTTGTTGCTTGCAAAAACGAAATGAGGATGGACGGTGACCGATACAAAATGGCTGATTGCCGGTTTGGGCAACCCGGGCCGGAAATATGAACTGACTTGGCACAACAGCGGCTACCAGGTCCTGGATCTGCTGTCCGGCCGCTGGCAGACGGCGATCGACCGTATTCGCTACCGCAGCCTGACCGCGGTGGTGCGGCTCGGCGACACATCCTGTTTGCTGCTGAAGCCATTGACCTACATGAACCTCAGCGGGGAGGCGATTCGCGAAGCCCTGCGCTACAGCCAGATCGACGCCCGGCACTGCCTGGTCATTTATGACGATATCGACCTGCCGGTCGGTAAAATACGCATCCGCCGTTCGGGCGGACCAGGCACGCACAATGGGATGCGCTCCATCCTCGATGCGCTGCAACACACGGATTTTCCGCGCATCCGTATTGGGATCGGGCCCAAGCCGGAACGCTGGGACCTGGCCGATTACGTGCTCTCAAAGGTCCCGCCCGATCAGGAAGCGGCTTGGCGCGAGAGTCTCATGCGCGCGGCCGACGCCGTTGACACCATCATCAAGGAAGGTCTGGACACAGCGATCAGCCGCTGCCAGGCTCCATAACCAGGAGGCACAATGCCCAGCGACACATCTGATCTCATCCGGCAGCATATGGCTGCCGACCCGGCTTTCAGCCGCCTGACCCAGGGACTAAGCGGCAAAAAAGCGACATTCAACGTTGTCGGACCGCCGGACAGCCTGAAAAGCTGGCTGGCCTGGCAGCTGGGAGCAAAGACCGGCCGCCGGCCCTGTTTGCTGGTGGCCGATGAACTGCGTGCCCGTACCGTGGCGGCTGAACTTGCGGCTTTGCTCGAAGATCCTGTCTTTATTTTCCGGCCGCGCGAACTCAATCTGACCGATGCCGAAGCGTCCAGCCGGGAGCTGGACATGCAGCGTATGGCGATCCTGGGCAAACTGCTGGACGACCAGTATGGCGCCCTGGTGGTTCCAGCGGGCGCCGTCTTGCAGAAACTGCCCCCGTCATCGCTGTTTCAGGCGCGTTTTCTGCATTTTTTCGTGGGCCAGAAGATGGATTTGGATGACGGGGTCAGGCAGCTGATCCGCAATGGTTACGAACACATGCGCCTGACCGACGGACCCGGTCAGTTTGCCCGCCGGGGCGACATCCTGGACATCGTCGTGCCATCGGCAGAGGATGACGAGGCTCCGGAAGGCTTCAGAATCTCATTTTTCGACGACGAGATCGACGCGATCAAGCACTTTGACCCGCAGACCCAGCGTTCCAGCGCGATGCTGCAAGAGGTCAGCATCCCGCCTGTACGCGAATTGCTGCCT
Organism: Clostridiaceae bacterium; assembly: GCA_012523135.1. Lineage (GTDB taxonomy): Bacteria > Bacillota > Clostridia > Saccharofermentanales > UBA5734 > JAAYBY01. Next base: position 4,301 of record JAAYJD010000096.1, on the reverse strand, counting down.
GACCCGGCGTTCAAGGACGAGCTCGCCAGCCAGATCCTGGCTTGCGGCGAAACCGCTGCGCAGACGGCCCTGGCCAACGGTGCTGCCCGGGAAATCGCTGCCGCCATGCGTCAGTTGGCCGGCAGGGACGCGGATCGTGTCAGCCAGAATGTGCATTTCGCGGCCCTGGACCGCTGGATTAAGTATGTCCAGCCCCGGCCTGTCTGCATCCTGGACTATGCCCGGGAAACAGGCTGCCTTGTTTTGCTTGACGAACCGCTGCGTATCCGCAACCGGATCGATGCTGCCCAGGCCGACCTGGACGAGCGCCTGCGTGCGATGCTGACGAAGGGGCAAGCACTGCCCCAATGGAGCGAGATCACGTTCCGCAGCGACGACATCGGCTTAAGCCTGGACCGGATCCGGCCGTTGCTGGCCATGAGCCAGATCGCTTCCCCGGGCAATGCGCTGCCGGATGCCGAGCTGATCAGCTTGCAGGCGCGGCCGGCAGACGGTTATCGCGGGCGGGAAACACAGCTGCTGGATCAGGCGGCCGACTGGCTGCGCCAGTCCTGGACCCTGATGCTGTTTGCCGGGAGCGAACACCGGCGCGAGCGGCTTGGCCAGCTGTTTCAGGAAAGGGGCATCGCCCCCCTGATCGTCCCGGAGAGCCTGCCGCGCGGATTTGTCTGGCCGGCAGCCCGGCTGGCGGTGCTGGGCACCCAGGATGTGTTTGGCTCAGAACGGCCGGCGCGGCGCAAACGGCAGAGCGGCGGCATTAAGATCGACTTGTTCAGCGATCTGGTTCCCGGCGAGCTGGTCGTCCACGAGGCGCATGGCATCGGCCGCTACGATGGCCTGGTCAATATGGAGAACAACGGCACGCGCCGCGACTATCTCAAGATCATGTACGCCGGTGACGACTCGCTATATATCCCGATGGAAAGCCTGGACCAGATCCAGAAGTATGTCGGAGCGGACAGCCGCGAGCCGCGCTTGTCCAAGCTGGGCGGCCAGGAATGGACACGCATGAAAGAGCGCGCCCGTTCTTCGATTCGCAAGCTGGCCACGGATCTGGTGCGCTTGTATGCGGAACGGGCGGCGATCAAGGGCAAGGCCTTCGCGCCGGACGCCGTCTGGCAGCAGGAATTCGAGGAGCAGTTCCCTTACGAGGAGACGGCGGACCAGCTGCGCAGCGTCCAGGAAATCAAAGCGGACATGGAGTCGGAACGCGTCATGGACCGGCTTCTGTGCGGCGACGTCGGCTTTGGTAAAACGGAGGTGGCCTTCCGGGCGATTTTCAAGTGCGTCATGGACGGCTGCCAGGCTGTTTTACTGGCGCCCACCACTGTCCTGGCCCAGCAGCACTATGACAACCTGGTCCGGCGCATGGCCGGCTTTCCCGTCCAGATCGGACTGCTCAGCCGGTTTGCCTCCGAGGCCATGCAGAAGAACACGCTCAGCGGCCTGCTGCACGGCAAGGTTGATGTGGCCGTGGGGACGCATCGCCTGCTGTCCCAGGATGTGCGCTTGAAGAAGCTGGGACTGCTGGTCATCGACGAAGAGCAGCGCTTCGGCGTCGACCACAAGGAAAAACTGAAGGCCCTTTGGCCGGAAGTGGATGTCCTGACCTTGAGCGCGACACCGATTCCGCGCACACTGCACATGGCGATGTCCGGCATCCGCGACATCAGTGTCCTCGAGGAACCGCCCCATGACCGGAGGCCGGTACAGACTTATGTCATGGAATACGACCGCGAACTGGTGGCCGAGGCGATTCTGCGTGAAGTTTCACGCCAGGGACAGGTGTTCTGCCTGTACAACGATACTCGCCGGATCCTGGAGAAGGCCGCCGAGCTCGAGCAGCAGCTGCCGGGCGCCCGGATCGTGTGCGCCCACGGCAAGATGAACGAAAAACTGCTCGAGGACATCATCAGCGGCTTCATCGCCCAGGAATCCGATATCCTGGTTTGCACGACGATCATCGAATCGGGCATCGACATGCCCAATGTCAACACGATTATCGTCGAGGACGCGGACCGGCTGGGGCTGGCCCAGCTCTACCAGCTGCGCGGCCGGGTCGGGCGCTCAGACCGCCAGGCCTACGCCTACATTACCTACCGCCGCGACAAGGCGCTTACCGAAATCGCCGAAAAACGCCTGGCAGCGATCCGTGACTTCACCGAACTGGGCGCCGGCTTCAAGATCGCGCTGCGTGACCTGGAGGTGCGCGGCGCCGGCAACCTGCTTGGCGCGGAACAGCATGGGCAGCTCGAAGCGATCGGGTACGACCTGTACTGCCGCATGCTGGAGGAAAGCATCCAGGAATTGCAGGGCCAGCGGCCAGCCCGCCAGATCTCGGCCGTCATCGACCTGGATATCGACGCGTTTGTGGCCAAACGCTACATCCCGGACGAGGGCCAGCGGATGGACATGTACCGCCGGATCGCCGATATCCGTTCGTTCGCCGACTACCAGGATGTTCTGGACGAATGCCTGGACCGGTTCGGCGATCTGCCGCCTGAAGCCCTGGCCCTGGCCGATATCGCCTATATTCGTTCGGTTGCCGGCCGGCACGGTTTCGGCCGCATCCACCAGCACCAGGAGAACCTGGTCATGAGCTACGACGAGTCGGCATCCCCGGACATGGGTGTGCTGGCGCGCCTGATCGGCCGGCCCGAATTCAAAGGTCAGCTGCTGTTCAATGCGGGTACGCGGCCCTACCTGGTGTACCGCAGCGGCGCGCGGCAGCGGCAGCGGATTGCGGAAAACCTGCGCAAGCTGTTCCAGGTCCTGGATCCGGATGTCGCGCAGCATGACAAGGAGGCCTCCTGATGCCATCCAAACCTGTCTGGCTCGATTTCAGCTTGCCTGTCCACAACGGCATGCCGGTTTATCCCGGCGATCCGCCGGTGCGGATTGAGCATTTTCTGGAGCACGGGCGGGACAGCCTGCAGGCCAGCGTCCTGTCCATGAGCTGCCATGCCGGCACCCACCTCGACGTCCCGCGCCACTACCTGCCACAGGGGCCCTCGGTTGACATGCTCGATCCGGGCCGCTTTACTGGTCCGGCCTATATCGCAGCTGCCGTTTACAACGGCAGGGGCGAAATCAACCTCGACGCGCTGGATCTAAGCGGTCTGGTACCTGGTGACAGCTTGCTGCTGGCGACTGGTTGGGACCAAAACCGCGGGCAGGCGGCCTATTACCAAAACATCCCCTGTTTCGCGCCTGGCGCCGGCGCGTGCCTGGTTCAGCTGCAGATCGGCTTTTTCGGACTTGATCTGCCGACGGTCGGGGAGGCCGGATCGGAGCCGGCCGCGATGCACCAGACCCTGCTGTCGCGTGACATCGTGATCATCGAAAGCCTGAGCGGCCTGGTTCCGCTCGTTGGAAAGCGGGTGCAGCTGTTCGCGTTCCCGCTGCTGCTGCCAGGCAGTGACGGCAGCCCGGTCCGGGCCTGTGGCTATCTGCTCGGGAGCAATTGCATTTTGGTTCCTGATGGCTTATAATGACGAAGCTGTGTCCCGGTGGCCTAATGGATAAGGTGGCAGTTTCCGGAGCTGTTGATGCGGGTTCAATTCCTGCCCGGGACGCCAAAAAAACTGCTGAAACAGATGTTGTTTCAGCAGTTTTTGTTGAAATGGTGCGTTTCCAGCTATTTTGTTACTTGACGTAACCGACCTTGGCTGAAATGCGCATGATCGAATCATGCATCGCGGCCAGGACGCTTTCATCTTCTTCCACTTTCACGCGGCTCTGCAGATGCGTCTTACAGACATCCTTGCCGATATCGCCAAGGCTGGCGGCGGTCTGGCGGCGGATTTCCGGGTCGGGATCGCCCAGCAGCAACAGAAGGTTGTTGACACAATGGTCGTTGCCGATGCTTCCAAGTGCCTTGATCGCCGTAAGGCGAACTTCTTTCTTGCGATCCATCAATAAAGGTATAATTTTGGCTGATTTACCTTTTTTGACATAGGTATCGATTTTTTTAACTTTGTCACCAAAAATCATCAGGAATCCCCCTTTATCCGTCATGATACGCGCGGCAGAAACAACAGGCTTGTTGTATGACTTATTATAGCGATGAATTGTGAACAATTTGTTAACAAAAGAGGCTGCCAAACGCCTGAAAACCCTGCTATAACGCTGTTTTGCGGCTGTTAAACGTGTGCATGTGACGCTCGCACAGCCGGATAATGCATCTTTTGACAAATGCGTGTCCAATCATTAACATGAGATGAGAATCGCGGCGCACAGTGTACATGACCTGTTCCCGGATTCTGATCACTTGAGCGGAATGTGGTGGAACAGCATGCCTG
>JAAYJD010000095.1 GCA_012523135.1 Clostridiaceae bacterium | reverse complement strand
TTCACCGGCCGCGCGGCTTGGTGTCCCGGTCGGCGCATCCAGGCCGACCAGGCTGCCGGCAGTCACTTGCCAGGTCAGTTCGGGGTCGGCATCACTGTAGGTTTTGCTCTGGGCGTCGGCCGTGACCGTGATCGGGCGCGCTGTGATCGTCAAGTCATCACCGATAAAACTGATCGCATAGTTGTCGCCATAGTCAAGGCTGCCCTGTAAGATGGCATAGTCACCGACGTCTTCACCAATCTCACGACTCAATGCGCCGGTCGGTGCGTCCATGCTGATTAGGCTGCCGGCGGTCACTTGCCAGGTCAGTTCGGGATCGGCGTTGCCGTAGGTCTTGCTCTTGGCGTCGGCCGTGACCGTGATCGGGCGGGCTGTTATGGTCAGGTCGCTGCCGGTAAAGGTCGTGGCATAGTTGCCGCCGAAGTCCAGGCTGCCCTGTAAGATAGCGTAATAACCTGTATTTTCACCGGCCGCGCGGCTTGGTGTCCCGGTCGGCGCATCCAGGCCGACCAGGCTGCCGGCAGTCACTTGCCAGGTCAGTTCGGGATCGGCATCGCCGTAGGTCTTGCTCTTGGCGTCGGCCGTGACCGTGACCGGGCGCGGCAGAATGTCGGCCTGAAGACTAGGCTGCTGAAGCGAGTAATTGCCGGATTTCGTTCCGGTCAATGCCATATTGGTCACAACCGCGATGTCGTTACCGGCGTCTGTCTGGTTAAACTGGCCTGTCGTGTCCTGTACCAGGCTGACCTGTCCGATGTCCTGCTCCAGGACACCTTCCAGGACAGCGCCGCTCACCGAGGTTGCCGGGGTTCCATCGTATACCTTGCCAGACGCGGTCGCGCCGCTGACGGTCAAAACACGAGGCTGGATCGTCAACGATCCAAACTGGACCTGGATGGCGTAGTTGGGCGAGCTGAGGGTCGATCCCAGGCGTATCTCATAGCTGCCGGCATTTTCACCGGTCTGGCGCCAGACGATCAGGCTGCCGGAAAGGTCAGACATATCCTCGCCCGGCGCAAATCCCGTGTAGCTTACGGTCAGGGACGGGTCGATTTGACCATAGGTTTTCTCTTTGTCTTCCGCCCGGATCACCATTGTTCGGGGCAGGATCGAAGCACTGTTTACCATTGGCGGCAGGAGCGCGTAGTTGGGAGCGTCCGACCCCGACAGGCTCATCAGGGGGAACACCGGCAGCCCTAACCCTGGGCCCACCTGGGGAAAAAGGCCAATGTCACTGTTGATCAGGGTCACGTCATCGCCCGTGAGCAGACCGATGGGCTGCGCGCCGGTAATTGTCGCGATCGAGGTGCCGTCATACGCTTTGTCCTGAGCGACAGCGTCGATGACAAAAACCATGCGCTGGAAAATGGACGCCTTGTTCAGGACAGGCTGCTCCAGGACATAGTTGCCGCTGTCAACACCTGTCAATGTCATGCTGGTTGTCACGTTCAGGTTGTTTCCGGCGCCTTTCTGCTCGAACAGGCCACTGGTTTCATGAGCCAGGGTTACCGAGTCACCGGCCAGAACCCCATGCAGGACAGCGCCGCTGATCTGGGCCGCACGTGTCCCGTCATAGACCTTGTCCAGAGCCAGCGCGCCTGCGACGGTCAAAGTCACCGGGCTGATCGAAGCCGTGTCGGTCAGTTGCGATGTCGCCACGGTATAGTTGCCGGCGTCCGCGCCGCCCAGGCTGTTGACGGTCAGGGTCACCAATTTGTTTTCGCCGACGTGACGGTCAGCGAATGTGACGGTCAGGTCGAATACGAGATCGTCGCCGGGCAGCGGATCGGCCTGGTATGCGTATGTCGCATCTGTTGTGCCGTCATAGACCTTGTCGTCTGCGCTGAACAGGCTGAGCGTCAGCGGCCGGCTGTCGATATCGGCTGTCGCGAACGGGACGGCCGGTGTCAGGCTGTAGTTGGCCGCCTGGGCTCCGGTCAGGGTCTGGGTCGCGCTGACGCTCTTTCCGGTTCCGGCATGCCTGGTGTCAAACAGGATATCGCTGAGCTGCAAGCTGACATCGTCACCGGGCAGGACGCCGGACAACGCGGCTGAAGCGGACGCCGCGCGGGTCCCGTCATAGACTTTGTCCGCCGCCTGGCGATTGACAAGGGTCAGGATCCTGGTGTCGATGGTGAAGGTGCCGGGATGCTCGACCAGGGTGTAGTTGTGCGCCAGTTCATCCCAGATCATGCAGCTGATCGCATAAGTCCCGGCATTTTCGCCGCCGACCCGGTAGAGGACCACCGAACCGAGTGTTTCCGGACCTTCGCCGCTGACGAAGCCGCTGTAGGTTGCCTCGAACAGCGGATCGATCTGGCCGTAGGTCTTGCTCTTGTCGACAAGGGTGATGTGCAGTTCCTTGCGCTCGACCGCTGCCTGGGTACTGCCGCTGGTGGCGGCCAGCGTGTAGTTTACCGCATCCAGACCGCCGCTGATGGTAATACCGCTGTAGGAGACTGGTTTCGCGGCTCCGATGTCGGCATCAGAGAACGCGGCGCCATAGGAAAAGGCCAGGTCATCGCCTGCAATCCGGTCATCCTGGAAACCGGTTCCGTAAACGGCGACGGTTCCGTCGTAAATCTTGTCATCGGCGCGAAACGTGCTCAGTGTCAGAAGGCGCGGCAAGATGCCGGCTTGTCCGGTCGGCGCGCCCGTCAGGCTCAGGATGTAGTTTTCGCTGTCAGATCCGTCGAGACAGGTCCCAGCCGTCAGGCTGACCGTTTTGTTCGGCGCCGCGTTCTTGTCGCCGAACACACCGACCGGATTGACGGTAACCTGATCATCCCCCACCAGGCCAACCAGGCTGAGGCCTTCAGCTGTGACGGCCGCAGCCGTTGTCCCGTCATAGGTTTTATTCGACGCGGCAAGGGTGCCGCCAAGGGTTATCGTCTTGCGTAGAACCGTTAAAGTCTGCGCCTGGTCCGGCGCGATTTTCCAGCTGCCGTTGCCCGCCTGGGCGGCTGTTATCAAGGTCGTTCCCTGGCCGACGATGTGAACCTGGTTGTCGACAACCGTAGCAACCAGCGGATTGGAGCTGGTGTAGGTCACGGCCAGGCCGGAGGTCGCCGTGGCACCGGGATTGAAATCGGCATCGCCGTAGGTGCGGTTGGCCAGGGGAAGGAACGAGATCGTCTGGTCCGCTTTGGTGGTCGTTACCGTGATCGTATTGGAGTTCGGGCTGGTACCGGCGCTGTTGGTCGCGCGAACCCGGGCATAATAGGATGTGGCCGCGGCCAGGCCGCTGACCGTTTTGGAAGTCGCGCTGCCGACAGCCAGGTTGGCGTAGCCGCTGACCAGATGCAGAAAACTGCTGTCTGTCGCGACATCCAGGCGATAGCCGGTTGCGCCGGCGGTGCCGGTCCAGTTTGCTGTGAAGCCGCTTGCCGTGGCAGCGGTCGCCGCAGTGGCCGCCGGAGCCGGCGGTATGGTCGTGAAGCTGATGTTGTTGCCGTAGGCCGTGCCTTTGACATTGATCGCGTAGGCGCGGGCATAGTAGGTCGTTCCAGGTGCCAGGCCTGGCAGTTGGGCGGAAAACAGACCGGTACCGCTGCCGCCGACCACTTTGCTGCTGGCTGTCGTCGGATCCGGATCAAGGCTAAAGACAATACCGCGCTCCGTGACCGGTTCCCCGCCGTCGCTGGTTACATTTCCGCTCACGAACGCGGAAAAGGCCGTGATGGCCGAAGCGGCGCCGGTCGTCACCGACGGTGCGACCGTCACCGGTGGCGGCGGCGGGTTGTCGTCCGGTGGAACCGGATTAAACGGAACACCGTTCTTGAGCGTCGTGCCCGGTTCCTTGTCAACGAACAAAAGGGGGCTGTACTGTGTATCTGTCAGGTTAAATGCCGTAAAGCCCAATCGGTAGGTGCCGGCACTGGCCGCCTGAAAGGCAGCGGTCTGCCAGCCGGTGCTGCCGTAATCCCCCGTTGAGTAGTTGCCGGTGCCCGTGACGGTCGCGCCCAGAATGCTGACTTCGGCGTTGAAGCCGTTGACCAGCGGCACGTCGCCCGCGTCGGTCAGGTTGACCAGGGAACAGAACGACGCGTCGTTATACGGCGCGTAGTCGGTCGCGACGTAGTTCCAGGCCATGGTAAAGGATTCGCCGGCCGCCAGCGGGATATCGGCATAGATGTAGGCCATGTTGGTGATGTTGGGGAACGTGGTTGTCAGATACGACCGGCTCGATGCCGAAAGCCCCAGCGCGTCTGCGACGGTTGAGAAAACACCGATGGCTCCGGATGGAACAATCACTGCCATTTGCGTCTCGTACGGACCGACGGTCCAGCTGTTCGTCCCGGCTGAATAAGCGCCGCCGGAACCAGCACTGGTGCTCCCGTATGAGGTCCAGCCTGTCAACCCGCTCTCGAAGCTGACATCGACATCAATGGCGGCCTCGACCGGCATGGATATCACTGCCAGCGAGAAAATTATGAAGCTGGTTAGCAGCAGGAACGCCCGCAACAAACCTTGACCATGCCGTATTCTTCCCATTTTGACCTCCTGAATGCATCTGTCACTGCACTTTGGTTCCCATTCTCTCTGTGCCATATTCGTTCTTAACACACAAGTATTAAAAATGAATTAAATCAGCCAGAAAGACCCGGCGCGACAGCAAAATCTCATATATACGAATCCCTGTCCATCTGATATGCTTTTCATGCTAGTTTTTTTTAGAGGTTCATTTGTGCGCAATCGGTTGCTGATCATCTTTGTTGCTTTCTCATTTGCTGTTTCGCTTGCCGGCTACACCGGC
>JAAYJD010000094.1 GCA_012523135.1 Clostridiaceae bacterium | reverse complement strand
TCCTGGCTGCCCATCTGGTAGACCTGAAGGCCAGGGGTTATGGTCCGCAAGACATCCGGATGGAACCCTTGGACACGCCATCCGTCCGATGTCTGGCTGATCTTGCCGACTGGGGCGCTGGCCCGTTCCTTGTCCTCCCCCGACATGCGCACCGACAGGACATCGCCTCGCGTCACGGTTCGGTTGCTGGCTTTATCTGACCGGATCGTCAATACGCCTGTAACCGGGTCGGATTTCAGAACCGTACCCAGGAACAGCCCGTAGCTGCCGCTGTAGGATCCGGCCAGGAACGCGCGTCCCATCTGACCGCTGATCGGCCGGTCGCTGAAGCGTCCGCCCCGATTGAAGGCCAGCAGCAGACGCTCCCTGGCCCTATCCCGTTCCTGTCTGTTCAGGGGGTTGTTATCCTGCAGTCGATCCAGGGCCTCACGGTAGACCGCGACCACCTGGCCAACATAGTCGGCGGAGCGCATCCGGCCCTCGATCTTCAGCGACCTGACCCCGATCCGGGTTAAGTCAGGAATTCCATCCAGCAACGACTGGTCGCAGGGGCTAAGCCATGGGAACGGATCTTTCTGTGCGGCATCCAAGGTCCAGGGCAGGCGGCAAGGCTGCGCACAAGCGCCCCGGTTGCCGCTGCGGCCGCCGTTGAGGCTGGAGAGCAGGCACTGGCCCGACACGCTCATGCAGAGCGCCCCATGGACGAAGACTTCCGTTTCCAGGTGATGTCTTTTTGCTTCAGCCGTTACCCCCTCGATTTCTTTGATCGTCAGTTCCCTGGCCAGAATGACGCGCGAAAAGCCCAGCCGGGCTGCCATGTTGAGCCCCGCCCGATCTGTGACCGTCATCTGGGTGCTGGCGTGTAGGGGTAGATCCGGAAGATAGCGGTGCAGCTCGGCGGCCAGTCCGGCATCTTGCAAGATGATCGCGTCGACGCCCCGTTCGGCCGCCCGGCCGGCGATCTGCAAGGCTGTTTCCATCTCGTCCTGGGCGATCAGGGTGTTGAGCGCCAGGTAGACGGACAAGCCATGCAGATGAGCTTTGTCGATCGCCTGGCCCAATTGCGGGGCAGCGAAATTTGCAGCCTGGCTGCGGGCGCTGAACAGCGATGCGCCCAAATAAACGGCGTCGGCACCCGAGCGGATCGCCGCATCCAGTGCGGCCGCGTCGCCGGCTGGCGCCAGCAGTTCCGGTATCCTGGTCATGGATGGATCAGGTGCCCGGCTTGTCGGCCAAGTCCGTCAAGCCATAAGCCTTAAGGTAATCGTCGAGATTGGTCTGCTGCATCCGCTCCATCGTGCGCTTATCGTTCGCGCTGGGCGGATCTTGTTCTTCCTGCGGCGTTTCCTCAGCCTGGAGCGGCTCATCCGGCTGTTGAGCCGATTCCTCGGCGACTTCCGGTGTGGTCAGCTTGTTGATCAATCCCTGGTATTCGCGGTTCAGCTCCTGGAGGCGCAGCAGTTCCTTCTTCATGTCCCAGTTCTGCTCGCGCATGCGGTTGAGCTCATTCTTGGCTTCGCTGGCTTTGCGTTCCAGGGCGGTCCGCGAGCCCTCCTGACCCTTCAGCTGCTGGTAGGCCCGGCTTAGCTCGTCAACCGCGTTGACCAGCGCCAGCACCGTCGCCATCGTTTGGCTGAGCTGGGGGTTGTCCTGCAGGACGCGCTTGATCATCTCATCGGCGTGTGCGGCAATCTGCCGCGTATAGGTCTCGTTCTCGTTGGTGACCAGCTGGTAACTGACCCCGCCGATCCGCACCGAGCATT
>JAAYJD010000093.1 GCA_012523135.1 Clostridiaceae bacterium | reverse complement strand
GGCTTTCCGTTTTCGGTTTACAACCGCGACGCGGCAACGACCGATGTTTTCAACCACTTCTTCTTTTTCAACAACCAGATTCCGGCATCGACGCTAAACCGTTTGGTGGAAGACAACGATTCCGGGGTCCTGGCGCCGGTGCTGGACCAGGTCCGCCAGCCGGCTCTTTTGGTCTGGGGAGCCCAGGACCGGGTCATCCCGCTGGCCCAGGGTGAGGAATTGGACCGGATCCTGCCCGACAGCCGCCTGGTTGTCCTTGAGGATTGCGGCCACCTGACGTTCCTGGAAAAGCCGGAAGAGACGCTTGCGGCTGTGCGTGACTTTCTTGACGAGGCAGAACCATGACCGCTGACCTGATCCGCATCCTGCCGGCCGGTCCGGGCGACGCCGCGGCCTTGTACCAGCTCCAGATGGAAGCCTATGCGACCGAAGGCCGGCTCTATCCATACCCGATTCCGCCGCTGACCGAGACCGAGGCCGAGGCCGCTGCCGACATCGCGCGCAGCACCGTGCTCAAGGCCGTAACCGCCGGCGGATGCCTGGTCGGTTCGGTGCGCGCGATTCGCATCCAGCCGGATACCTGCCAGATCAGCCGCCTGATGGTGCTGCCGGCGTATCGCGGCCAGGGCATCGGCAGCCGGCTGCTGTGCGCCATCGAGTCCGCTTTCCCGGACTGCGGCAGCCGCCTGTTTACGGGCACGCGCAGCCACGCCAATATCCGCCTGTACCTTAGCATGGGATACCGGGTAGAGCGGGTCGATGAACAGGCGGAGCTGATTTATTTCATCAAGGAACCGGTCTATACTTCATCCGGCTGCGGCCAGTAGAACGGCAGGGGCAGCCAGTTAGCCAGCAACTGGGCTAATGCCGGCTTTGTTGTCAGCTGCTGCGGCAAAATGAGCGCCGGCGGCAGCGGTCCGAACAGCAGGCGCGTCGCCGTCAGGCGGTCCAGGACCAGGTCGGCGGATTCGTCGACCGGCCGGCAGGTCGCCTGACCGGCTTCGTACGCCAGCGCATAGACCGTCTTTTTGTCCTCCAGGTCCAGACCGATTCGGAACACACCGTCGGGAATCGGCTGCAGGCCGGCCTTGACTTGGAGCAGAGCGGGGAGAAGACGCTCAAAATCATTGATCCGAAGGCTGTAGGCGGGGTGGAACTGCTCGTGTTCGGCGATCTGTCCCAGGTCGGCAATCGCCGCCGTCGACCAGGGCGGCACGTTGAAATCGGCGCTGCCCGCCGCAAGCTGGCTGACCCAGGCGGCCGCCAGGGGCAGATACAGCGTTTCATGCGCCGGGATCAGCTCACTGACACCCGTTCCCGTCTCGTTACAGACCAGGTAACCGGCCGGCTGACCGTCCGGGTCGCGTGCCAGCCAGATCTGGGCATACCAGGAAGACAGGATCGTCATAAAGGACCCCTGCGGCCGCGCGACATGAATCGGCTGCGCCTGCTGCCAGGCCTGCAGCCGCGCGACCAGCTGCGGATCGGCCTCGGCCGGATCCAGGCGGCTGAAACGATAGCGGCTGCCGGCCAGGTCGGGCCGGGCGTGGCGCAGATTGGTTTTGCTCACGTTGAAGCGCAGCAGGGTGCCGGCCTTTTCGTAGCCATAGTAACCGTAACGCTGGCGTTGGCCGCCCAGTACGGAGAGCGCGATTTGCTCTGTTTCCATTTCCGCGAGCACGGCCAGCATCAGCTGGCGCATCAGGCCGCGTTTACGGTCCTCCGGGTGTGTGCTGACCGCGCCGATACCGCTGGCCTTGAAAGGCTGGCCGCCGATCGACAAGGTCATCGGGTAATGCCCGATGATGGCCCGCAGACGCCCGTCCCGGCGGATGGCGAAATGCGCGTGCATCTTGCTGTCTTCGGGCTGGTAAAGCTTGGGCAGCAGGCTCTGGAAATGATGCGGCCGGCCTCCCATGCTGAAAACCATGTTCATCAGGTCCATCGCGTCCGGAAAGTCGCGGGCGGTCAGGCGAACCACGTCCAGAGCCATCGGTCGTTCCTCCGTTTAGTCTGCCAGGTAGGCGGTCAGGTTCTTCAGCCCGATGCGCATGCCCAGGATCGGGTCCTCGAGCCCTTCGAACTCGATGGCCACATCGCCGCTGTAGCCGGCCTGCTTCATGATCTGCAGACACGGACGCACCGGAACGGCCCCGTGGCCGATGATCGCGCCGCGCAGGCGGTTACGGGCGCGGCTGGCAAACCAGCCCTCGCCGGGATCCGGTTCCTGACCGGATTTGACATGAAAGTCCTTGGCGTGCAGGTGGAAGGCGTACGGCGCGAGGCGTCCGACCGCTTTGGCCGGATCTTCGTCCACGCACAGGAAGTTGCCCATGTCGATCAGGACGCCGTAGTTGGGGTGGTCAACCGCCGTGATCAGCTTCTCGACCCGCTCGCTGTCCTGGGCGAAAAACCCGTGGTTCTCGCTCATCGTGCGGATACCCTTCGTGGCGGCGTATTCGGTCACGGCGCGCGCCCCCTTGGCCAGTTGCGGCAGGACCGCGTCGAAGCTCTCGGCCGGGGCCCGGGACAGGCGCGGGGCGGCGGGGTCGAGCCGCTTGCCGCTGCTCACGTCGTGGCGCATGCCCGGCGCGCCCAAGATGACGGCGATGTCGACCTCGGCCTTGAGGCGCTCGACTTCGGCAGCCAGATCGCCGTTGGAGCCATTGAGGAAATCGGCCCCGATCGTGTAATTGCCCACGCCGATGCCCACGCGGGCACATTCGGCTTTCAGGCGCCGCGCGTAATCGGCTTTGTCTTCACCTTCGGGGACGTCGAGGCCGGCGAATTCGATAAAGGCAAAGCCCATTTCAGCCGCCTTGGCGATCGCCTCGAATTGGATCATCTGCCCGGCGCGGACCAACCGGGAAAAACTGTATGAACTGACTCCGATTCTCATGTTCGTCTCCTTTTCATGCCTTGTTCATCTGCCGGATATGCTCCCGCAAAAAATCGACCGCCAAACGGATGTCGCGGGCCGGGTCGTCGCCGACTTCGCGCTCGATGGTCAGAAAGCCGTGGAAGCCGATCTCGTCGAGTGCTTTGAGGTAGGTGGGGAAGTGGACCGATCCCTGGCCGAGCGGCACTTCGCGGAACGCTTCGCTGCGTTCGATGCTGGCCTCGATCATGCCATAGGTGATTTCCGGGTCTTGCTCGAGCAGCCGGATGCCGTCCTTGGCGTGGGTGTGCACGATGAAGGGCGCCAGGGTCTTGACGGCCTGGACCGGGTCGTCGCCGGTGACCATGACAAAATTGGCTGGATCGAGATTGACCCGCACGCCGGCCGCCCCCAGGCTGTCGATGAAGCGGCGCAGGACCGCGGCGGTCTCGGGACCGGTCTCGATCGCGAAAGTGGCGCCGACTTCGTCGCCGAAGCGGGCCAGCGCGATGCAGGCGTCCTGCAGGACCTTGTAGCGCGGGTGAGCCGGATCCGGTGGAACGACGCCGATATGGGTGGTGACGACATCGGTTTCCAAATCCTTGGCCAGCTCCATGATGCGCTTGGATTTTTCGATCCGGCGCGGGTTGTCCTCTGCGTCCATGAAGCCGTGACCGCCCAGGTCGCCGCACAGGGCGGAGACCACGAGCCCCTGGCTCTTGATCTTGTCGAGCAGCTCGCGCCGCTGGGCCGCGTTCAAGTTCTCCGGAGATACCTCGCCATGCGTCGCGTATATCTGGATGCCGTCGGCGCCGACCTCCCGGGCTTTGCGGATGCCATCATCGGTACCGAGCCTGAACGAGTCGATGATTACGCCAATTTTAAAATCTGCCATATTGACCTGCCTTTCTAATCCTGTCTGGATCTTCGTTGGGTGTCCTTGTCTCCATTATACCGGATGTTTCCCGTTTCGCCATGGCAGGACCGGCGGAATTGGCGCGGCGTCTGTCCCGTTGCGTGGCGGAAAACGTTTGCGAAGTAGTGTTGGTCCGCGTAACACAGCTGGCGGGCGATCTCCTGGACCGGCAGGTTGGTGTCGGCCAGCAGCTGGCGGGCGGCTTCGATCCGGCGCGCGGCCAGGCAGGCGTAGGGCGTCTGCCCGAAGGTGCGCCGGAAAAGGCGCGTCGTGTATGATGGGGAGCGGTAGATCGCCCGGGCCATGTCGCCCACCCCGACCGGTTCGAGCAAATGGGCGTCGATGTACGCCAGCAAGCGGCTGGCCTCGTCCGGCGTATGGGCCCGTGTCCGGAGCAGCCCGGCCAGGGCGACGATGATCTCGAGGAAGTGGACGGCGCAGCGGTCCAGTTTCTCCGCCAGGGGCAAGTCCTGCCGGGTCGCCGCGAGCAGAGCGGCGAACCGCTCGTACAGCGCCGGAGGACAGGCGGGGATGTGGCAGACTTGCTGCAGCTGGTAGGCCTGGAGCAGGCTGTCGACCAGCGGACCGCGCACATTGCACCAGATCTTGGTCCAGGGCTCGGTGCTGTCGGCCGCATAAACATGGCGGCGATAAGGGTGCAGCAGGTAAACATCGCCGGGTCCGGCCGTAAAGGCCTGGTCGT
The DNA here is from genome assembly GCA_012523135.1 of Clostridiaceae bacterium. Lineage (GTDB taxonomy): Bacteria > Bacillota > Clostridia > Saccharofermentanales > UBA5734 > JAAYBY01. The sequence continues at coordinate 10,147 of JAAYJD010000093.1, read as the reverse complement.
TTTCCTGAACCGTACCGCGGCCGGACAGGACATATTCGACCACGGCGATGGGCGAACGCTGGCGGCTGATCCGGTAGCTGGCGTCGCAGTACGAAATCCCGGCCATCTCGACGACAAAGGGCAGGCCGGTCTCGCTGGTCACATAGCAGATATCTTCGCTCATCCTTTTTTCCTCACATTGCCGCGCCAAAAAGGCCTGTGAAGCCCGATTCATTCCTCTATAATACAGGATAGAAGACCCGGCAGGAACAGGCATCCAAAAATCCTGCACGTTGACCAAACAAGGAGTGAGCGTATGAACAACACATTCAGACCGCCGGCGGTGCCGCTGGTGACCGTCGATCCCTTTTTTTCCATCTGGAGCTTTTCCGACACCCTGGCCGGTGACGTGACCCGGCACTGGACCGGCCAGCCGCATGCATTGCTGGGCCTGGCCCGGATCGACGGCCAGCCGTACCGCTTCCTGGGCCTGGAAACCGAAGACCGCAGCCGGCCGGTCGGTGAACTGCCGGCCATGGAGCAGACCGGCCTGGAGGTGCGGGCGACCCAGACCCGCTACGCCTTTGCCGGCAGCGGCGTGCGGCTTGAGGTCTCCTTCATGGCCCCGCTGCTGCCGGACGACCTCATGCTGTCGTCCAGACCGGTCAACTACCTGGTCATCTCGGCGGTCAGTACGGACGGAAAGACGCACCGGGTCGAACTGTACCTGGACATCGGCGGCGACCTGTGTGCCGACAACCCCGGCCAGGCAAGCTTCAAAGGACAGCCGGCGCCGTTCGGCGGCCTGCGGGGCGTCGGATTGCAGCAGCAGGAGCCCGGCACGCCGCTGGCCAAGTCAGGCGACAACCAGCGCATCGACTGGGGCACGGCCTACCTGTTGACCACGGCGCCTGCCGCGCAGGCCGTGGTGGCCTCCGACCAGGTTCGCCTGGTTTTCGGCCAGACCGGCAGCCTGGACCTGTCCCTGGCCGACAATCTCAAGCCGCGGCCCCGGCCGACGGAGAACCTAATCGGCGCGGTTAGCTGCCTGCTGGAAACCGGGCCGGATACGGCGGCTGAACCGGCCGTCTTCCTCCTGGCCTACGACGATATCGTCTCGATCGACTACTTCGGCCGCCCGACTCCTGCTTACTGCTTTAAGGACGGCGCTTCTTTTGCCGAGATCATCGCCATGGCCCGGGACGCGTACCCGCTGCTGAAGGCGCGCTGCGACGCGTTTGACGAGCAGCTTTGGGCGGACTGCGAACGGGCCGGCGGGGCGGCCTATGCCAGCCTGGCCAGCCTGGCATACCGGCAGGCCTTCGCGGCCCACAAGCTGATCGCCGACGAAGACGGCCAGGCCGTTTTCCTGTCCAAGGAATGTTTCAGCAACGGCTGCATCGGGACGGTCGATGTCAGCTACCCCTCGATCCCTCTGTTTCTGGTCTACCAGCCCGAGCTGGTCCGGGGCATGATGCGGCCTATTTTCCGGTTTGCCGCGTCTGAAGCCTGGCCTTATGATTTCGCGCCGCATGATGTCGGCCAGTATCCGCGGGCAACCGGCCAGGTCTACGGCTTGCGCGAAGGGGAACTGTTTTTAGACAAGCAGATGCCGGTCGAGGAATGCGGCAACATGCTGATCATGATGGCGGCCGCCTGCCGGGCCGACGGCGACCTGTCCCTGGCCCGCCGCCATCTCGAGCAGTTGGGCAAGTGGGCCGGGTACCTGCGCCAATACGGCCAGGACCCGGGCGAGCAACTCTGCACCGACGACTTTGCCGGGCACCTGGCGCACAACGCCAACCTGGCGGTCAAGGCCATCGTCGGCCTGGGCGCTTACGCCTGGCTGCTCGAGCAGTGCGGACGCCCCTCTGAGGCGGAGGCGACCCGCCGGGAGGCGCTGGCCATGGCCCGGACCTGGCAGCAGATGGCCAACGACGGAGACCACACCCGTTTGACCTTTGACGGGGAGGGCACGTGGTCGATGAAATACAACCTGCTGTTCGACCGCCTGCTGGAACTCAACCTGTTCGACCAGGTCCGTGTCGAACAAGACCTGCGCTTCTGGCTTGACCAGCAGAACCGCTACGGTCTGCCGCTCGATTCGCGTGCCTCCTACACCAAGGCCGACTGGCTGGTCTGGTGCGCCGCCTTAAGCGACGACCCCGTGCAAGTCCGTCGCCTGATCCAGCCGCTCTGGCGCTTCTATCACGAGAGCGGCAGCCGCGTGCCGATGACCGACTGGTATGACACCATCAGCGGCCGGGCGATTCATTTCCGCAACCGGACGGTCATGGGCGGCTTGTTTGCCCTGCTTCTTAAGGCGCGCTGGCTGCGTCCGTGAAGCGGATGACCTGAGTGGTGTCCAGCGATGCCAGTTCCTCAGGCGACAGCCTGATCCGGAACGGGACGATTTCGAAAAACTTCATCGCCTTGCCGTCTTCAGACAGCTGGAGGCTGCCGCGCACCAAGCCGGCGGCCTCCAGTTTTTGCAGGTGCATATAAAGCAGCGGCCGGCTGATTCCCAGGATGCGGGCCAGCTCGCTGACGTATTCCCGCCGGCAGGCCAGCTGGGCCAGGACCTGCACCCTAACTGGATGCGACAGGGCGTCGAAAAGCTGGGCCAGCTGCTCGGGCCCGGTCATGTCACTGCACGTCCTCGAGCATTTTTTCGATGTGGGCTGTTTTCTCCTGCAGTACGGCCAGGCTCTGCTCCAGTTCGAGCTGCTTTTCTGCTACGGTTTTGCCGTTGCGGTAAATGGAATAAACCAGAACGATGACAATGACAGCCGGCACCAGGCTAGCCAGCCCGAAAACGACAAACAGGCCGATGATGGAGATAGTCGAGCTCATATGGTTCACCTCATATCAATAGTTTTCACCTGTAAGAAATATATTACAGGTCATGGCCCCTGTCAAGAGGCCAACATGAAACATTGATCCAAATATCCATGTTCCGGACGCGATTATGCATGGTATCCGGTCGGGCAATCGGGTATACTTTGACCGGACGCGTCGCAAGGCAAGTCCGTCCATCCTTTCGGATTAGCAATCCTATGAACCAAGAGGAGGCATGTACCATGAGCAGCTATGTCACCAGAAAGACACCGGGCGACACAGCCTGGTTTACCCGCGACCGCTTCGGCATGTTCATCCATTGGGGACTGTACGCGATGCCCGCCCGCCACGAGTGGATTAAAAGTCGCGAGATGATCCCGGAAGCGCACTACGACGTGTATTTCAAGTACTTTGATCCGGACCTGTACGACGCCCGCACCTGGGCCCGCCAGGCCAAGGCGGCCGGCATGAAGTATGCCGTCATGACCACCAAGCACCATGAAGGCTTCTGCATGTTCGACAGCCAGTTCACGGACTACAAGAGCACCAACACCCCGGCCGGGCGCGACCTGGTCCGCGAGTATGTCGACGCGTTCCGGGCCGAAGGCCTTCGGATCGGCTTTTACTATTCCCTGATCGACTGGCACCATCCGGATTTCCCGATCGACATGCTGCACCCGCGCCGCGAGGATCCGGACGCCCGGCAGCAGAGCGAGGGGCGCGACGTTCGCCGTTACGCGGCCTACATGCGCGACCAGGTCGGCGAACTGCTGACCCATTACGGCAAAATCGACATCCTGTGGTTCGATTTTTCCTACGGCGGCCGCCATGGCGAAGGCGACAAAGACTGGATGCGCGGCAAGGGCAAAGAGGACTGGGAGTCCGAACAGCTGATCGCGCTGGCCCGCAAGCTGCAGCCGGGGATCATCATCGACAACCGGACCGAACTGGAGCAGGATCTCTGGACGCCGGAGCAATACCAGCCGCAGGAGTGGATCCGGCACGCCGAAACCGGCGAGCTTGTCACCTGGGAAGCCTGCCAGACCTTGTCTGGCTCCTGGGGCTACCACCGGGACGAGCAGACCTGGAAATCGCCGGAGATGCTGATCCGGATGCTGGTCAACACGGTCGCGCTGGGCGGCAATTTGCTCATGAACGTCGGGCCGACGGCCCGCGGCTACCTGGACAGCCGGGCCGAGGCCGCCCTGGCCGTCTACGCCGACTGGATGAAGGTCAATGGCCGCTCGATCTATAACTGCACGATGGCCGAGCCGGACCTATTGGGTTCGCTGCCGCCGGATGCCCGCTTCACCCAGAGCCAGGACGGCAAGCGCCTGTACCTGCACTTGTTTGCCTACCCCTTTGCCCATGTCCTGCTCAAGGGTCTGGCCGGGCGGGTGGACTATGCCCAGTTCCTGCATGACGCCAGTGAGATCAAGTTTACAGAAGGCGCCGTACGCCATTTCAGCGAAGGCGCGGCCAAAGGGGACGGCTTGCTGGTGCTGGAGCTGCCGCCGGTCAAGCCGCCGGTCGTGGTGCCGGTGATCGAGCTGTTCCTGAAGTGACGCGGATCAGGAATCGGGCTCGACCCATTCCAGCTCGTCGATGACCCAGGCGGTGAGCTCGCTCAAAGACGGATGAATCACCATGGACCGGGAAACCGGATCCAGGGTGCCTGCCTCGGGGCAGGGAGGGAAAAGGCCGGGAACGGCCCTTTTCCTTTTTTTTTCGCCGCCGGACCGCGTCTGCTGGTCCGGGCAGGTGTAGCCGGCATTCATGAGATAGACGAAAGACTGGATCAGGACAGCCGCTTCCGGTCCGATGATGTGCACGCCGAGGATTTTCATATTTTCGTCGACGATCAGCTTGACGAAGCCGTTGTCATTGTCGCGAGACCGGTAGCCCATGGCGTAGCCTTTGGCGATATCGGCATAGTGGTTGACGCCCACCTTGTAACGGACGTGGCTGGCCTTGACCTGCTCTTCGCCCAGCCCGGCGTGGGCGATCTGCGGCGACGTGAAGATCGCCCAGGGCACGGCGTCGTACTGGGCCTTGCGCCGGCTGAGGTCGGGACGGAAAAGGTTGTGGGCCAGGACTTCGGCCTCATAATTGGCCTTGTGGCGGAACTGGAATTTGCCGTTGACATCGCCCAGCGCCCAGATGTGCTTGCGGTTGGTCTCGAGGTATTCGTTGGTGACGATATAGCCGCGCGCATCGGTCGCGATGCCCGCCTTGTCGACCTGCAGCAGGTCGGCGTTGGAACGCACACCGGCGGCCAGCAGGATCTCCTCGCTGGTGGCATTTTCGGCCGCGCCGCCGGCAGTCGGCTCCAGGACCAGCGTTTTCAGGCCTTGTTCCAGCCGGGCTGCGACCGCCTTGTAACCGGTCAGGACGCGGATGCCGTGCTCGCGCATCTGCTCCTCGAGCATGGCGGAGATCTCCGGCTCTTCCAGCGGAACCAGCCGGTCCGCCATCTCGACGATCGTGACGCGGGTACCCTGGGCGGAGAAAATGTGTGCGAACTCCAGCCCGATCGCGCCGCCGCCGACAATGGTCAGGCTATTCCAGGGTTTTTCCGGGAACTGCGGGCCGAAAAAGCTCTCCGAAGAGACGAAACCGACCGCTTCCAGATCCCGGATCGGCGGAACCCGCGTCTGGGCACCTGGCGCCAGGACAAACATCCGGCCGGTGAACGGTTCGGTGCGTCCGTTTTTTTCATCCGCCACCTGCATGGTATCAGAACCGGTGAAGACACCGGTCCCGCGGTAGAGCGTCAGGTTCTCCACCTCGTTCAAGCTGGTTTCGATCTGCTTGTTGGAGCCGATGTAGGTCCACATGCGCTTGGCTATCGTCGGCCAGTCGATCTCGGGCGGGGTAAAATGCACCCCGATCCGGGCAGCATGCTCGGCTTCACGGATCACATCCGCCGGGTAGACCAGCACTTTGGACGGGATGCAGCCCCGGTTAAGGCAGGTACCGCCCAGGGGGTCCTTTTCGACCAGGGCGCAGGACAAATCCTGCTCCAGAGCCGCCTCCAGGACCATCAGGCCGGAACCGCTGCCGACGACCACCAGATCGTATGTTTTCATAGGAACCTCCTCTTGTCTGCATGCGCGCCGCGAGGGTTTTCACTAAGGGACTGTTAAGGAATTAGTTGCTCTTTTCTTTGAGAGATTGACGAGTCTGGTCAATCTCCCGGAGAACCTATAGAGCAACTTAGTGATGAACTGTCACTAAGACCAGCTTAACGGAAAATGGCCGGGAAGGCCAGAGCTGGCCGGATATAAAAAGGCCGGCTGGGCAGCCGGCCTCTTTCATCGGGACGGGGGATCACCAGGCGTACGCCTTGGGTGCGGCGCCGCCCGGCCCGGGGAAAATCTCGTCGAGGCGCCGAAGCGTCTCTTCGTCAAGTTTCAGATCGAGTGCGCGCTGCGACTCTTTCAGCTGGGTGGAGGTCCGCGGCCCGATGATCGGCGCCGTAACCGCGGGATTGGCCAGCAGCCAGGCCAGCGCGATGTTATCCTGGGCTTCGCCGAGATCGCGGGCCAGCTTCTCGAAAGCTTCCAGCTTGGTCCGGTTGGCTTCGACGCGCTGCCGGTTGGCTTCCGTGCGCGAGACATTGATCGGGTTCAAGGCGTTGCGGCCCAGCAAACCGCCGTCCAGCGGACTCCAGGGGATGACACCGATGCCCAGTTCTTTGGCGGCGGGCAGAACTTCCAGCTCCGGCAAACGGGTGTTCAGGTTGTATTTGTGCTGTTCTGAAACAAGGCCGAACAGCTTGCGGGCCTTGGCTTCGTACTGGGCGACGGCCAGATCCCATCCGGCGAAGTTGCTCGAGCCGACATAGACGATTTTACCGTCTTGCGTCAGGTTGGCAAAAACGTTCCACAGCTCGTCCCAGCTGACCTGCCGGTCCACGTGGTGCATCTGGTACAGCTCGACATGGTCGGTCTGCAGGCGGCGCAGCGACGCTTCGAGATGGCGGCGGATCTTGTAGGCCGAAAGGCCGGCGCCGCCGTTGGGTCCGTCATGGTCGCTTCGCATGTCACCGTAAACCTTGGTGGCCAGGACGACTTTTTCGCGCCGTCCGCCGCCCTGGGCAAACCAGCGGCCGATGATTTCCTCAGTCCAGCCGGTGTGCTCGCGGCCGCCGTAGACATTGGCCGTGTCGAAAAAATTGATGCCGGCGTCGAGCGCCTCGTCCATCATGCGAAAAGCGTCTTGTTCTGTCGTGAACGGTCCGAAGTTCATGGTGCCCAGGCAAAGCCGGCTGACTTTAAGACCTGCGCGGCCTAAATTTGCATATTCCATGGTTCATGCCTCCTTTTCAAGCAGAAGCGATTGCTATTTCTTTCAGAATAACCCTGATTGCGGATCGCGGCAGTAACCCAGGCGACATTTGGCGGTCAAAAGCGCATCAGCTGAAAATTATGCTAAAATACAAACAGGGAAAATATCCGGAGGTGAGCGTCTATGGATTTTGAAAAGCTTGGCATTTTTTATCTTGGCCGTCCCCATGAGCCCGGCCAGACGGAAGCGCTGGAAAACGACACCTTGCTGGTCAAGTCGAAGAACCTGACCACACATGCCGTTTGTGTCGGCATGACCGGCAGCGGCAAGACCGGGCTTTGCATCGGCCTTTTAGAAGAAGCGGCCCTGGACGGCATACCGGCCATCGTGATCGACCCCAAGGGCGACATGGCCAACCTGATGCTGTCGTTCCCCGATCTCAATCCGGCGGACTTCAGGCCCTGGATCAACGAGGACGACGCGCGTAAAGCCGGACTGACGCCCGATGAATTTGCCGGACAAGAAGCGGAAAAGTGGCGCCGGGGCATCGCCAGTTGGGGTCAGGACGGTGCCCGCATCCGGAACATGCGCGCCACGACGGAATTTGCCGTCTACACACCCGGCAGTTCGGCCGGTATACCGATTTCCATCTTGCAGTCTTTCGGTGTGCCGGCCCAGGAAGTGCTCGACGACACCGAGTTGCTGCAGGAGCAAGTCAGCGGGCTGACCAGCAGTCTGCTCAGCCTGATCGGGGAGACGGCCGACCCGATCCGCAGCCGTGCGCATATCCTGGTAGCCAATATCCTGCTCAACAGCTGGCGTGCCGGGCGCGGACTCGATCTGGCCGAACTGATCCAGATGATCCAGGATCCGCCCTTTGAGACTGTCGGCGTCATGAAGCTGGACGCTTTCTACCCGGAAAAGGACCGCTTTGACCTGGCCTTGCGTTTCAACCATCTCCTGGCATCGCCCGGATTTGCCTCCTGGCTTGAGGGCGAGCCGCTGAGCATCAGCCGCCTGCTCTATGCGCCGAACGGCAAGCCGCGCCTGAGCATCGTCTCCATCGCCCATCTCAACGATGCGGAACGCATGTTTTTCGTCTCGCTGCTACTGAACCAGGTCGTGTCCTGGATGCGCAGCCAGCCTGGCACGTCCAGCCTGCGGGCGATCGTCTACATGGATGAGATCTTCGGCTATTTTCCGCCGGTTGCCAACCCGCCGTCCAAGGCCCCGCTGCTGACGTTGCTCAAGCAAGCCAGGGCATATGGCGTCGGCGTTGTCCTGACCACCCAAAATCCCGTCGATCTCGATTATAAGGGGCTGGCCAACGCCGGAACCTGGTTTATCGGGCGGCTCCAGACCGAACGCGACAAGATGCGTGTGCTGGAAGGGCTGGAAGGCGCTTCGCTCAGCCAGGGCCATTCGTTTGACCGTTCGGAGATGGAACAAATGTTGGCCGGGCTGGGCAGCCGGATTTTCCTCATGCACAGCATCTACCAGGACGAGCCCACCCTTTTTGAAACCCGCTGGTGCCTTTCCTATCTGCGCGGCCCGATGACGCGCACCCAGATCCAGCAGCTGGGCCAGACCTGGCAGCCGGCGGCGCCGCTGCCCCAGGCCCCCGTCCGAACGGTTCCGCAGCCTGTTGCCGTTCAGACGAGCCCGGCCTCTGCCGCCCCGTCCCTGCCGGGCAGTGTCACGGTTGTCCACGCCCCGTTCCGGGGCCAGCCCGAGGGGGTCGTCTACCGCCCCTGCGTCCTGGGCCTGACTCAGGTCGGCTTTTCCGACCGCAAATACGGGATCTACCACAGTGAGGAAAAAATCGTCGCGGCAGCGGTCACGAACGATGTCTTTCCTGTCAATTGGGACCAGGCCGAAACGCTGCCGCTCGAACTGACGGATTTCGATCCGGAAGGTGTTGGCGGAACCGCTTACGACGAACTGCCCGAGGCGGCTCTTGAGGTGAAAAATTTCACAACCTGGAAAAGAGACCTGGCTGACTGGACCTACCGGACCAGCCGCCTGACGCTCTGGCAGGATCCGGTCGCCGGCCTTGCCTCCCAGCCCGGCGAAGATGAGGAAACCTTCCGGCAGCGCCTGCAGCAGAAAGCCCGCGAAGTGCGCGATGACGAGACGGAAAAGCTGCGCAAGAAATACGAGCTGAAGATCAAGTCCCTGGAAGAGAAGATCCGCAAGGCCGAGCAGGCGGTCGCACGCGAAAAAGACCAGGCCAAGCAGCAAAAGGCCCAAACCGCGATATCTTTCGGCGCGACCATCCTGAGCGCGTTCCTGGGCCGCAAGGTGATTAGCGCCTCATCGCTCGGCCGGGCAACGACCGCGGTGCGCGGCGCCAGCCGGGCGTTGAAAGAAAGCGGCGATATCAATCGCTCCAAGGAAACCGTCGAGGCCTACCAGGCCCAGCTGAAGGAACTTGAAGACACCTTCCAGGCTGAGGCCGACAAACTGGCTGAACAGTTGGATCCGATGAACCTGCACCTGAAAGAACTTGTCGTGCAGCCGTACAAGAAGGACATTCTGGTCAAGGATCTGGTCTTTGCCTGGATGCCATACCGCCAGGCAGGTGACGGGACCTGGACCGCTGCCTGGTCATAAAAAAGAAGGGATGCCAGATCGCGCCGCCGACACGGATCATGGCATCCCTAACCTGCTTATTCTGGAGTCAGGCAGCTCTTTTTTCAGCCTCGCTTTTGCGGGTTGAGGAAAAACGTGGTTAACCTCGTTTTCAAGACCCAGTTTCATTATATGCCGTTTGGTGCGGTTTGTACAGCCCCATTTTTTACAAATATTATAATATTTCGACTGGCCAGTCGGGTTTTTATAGCCAGAACGACAAGAAAAATCTGTTATGTATATTGCGACATTTCCTAAGCGAAAAGTCGCAATAACGGAAAGATGGTTCGGGTGCCGAAAGCCGATTCTTGAGAATCACTTCAAAAATCAAGCTGACACTTTTTCCGGCGTTTTGTAACACTTAAAAATGACAGTGGCGTAGAATCGCTGAAAAAGCAAGGAAGAGGCC
>JAAYJD010000092.1 GCA_012523135.1 Clostridiaceae bacterium | reverse complement strand
TGACGACAGAAGACGGTGAAGAGGCGTTCCCGTTCGAAAACCCACGCCATATCCAGCAGCCGCTCATCCAGACGATTGTCGACGAGCTCAGCGGCACCGGCACGTGCCCCAGCCACGGTGAAAGCGCCGCACGAACCAGCTGGGTGATGGACCAGCTGATCCGGGGCAATGCGGCACCGGGTTAAATTTTGGCGGTGAAGATGTAAAATAACCTCAGGCACGCATCCAACCGCAGGATACTGGAGGATCGAGGATGGACGATCAGGTCATCGTCACAGGCGGCGGCATGGCAGGGTTGACGGCGGCGGCCTACCTGGTGCAGGCCGGACACAAGGTGTTGCTGTTCGAAAAAGAAGCCGCGGTCGGCGGCTTGGTCAATTCGTTCCATTACAAGGGGTTCGTCTTCGACGGCGGGATCCGCGCGGTCGAAAATTCCGGCATCGTGCTGCCCATGCTGCGCCAGCTCGGAATCGATATCCCCCTGATCCGCAACGGCGTGTCGATCGGCATCGAAGATGCCATCGTCCACCTGCGCGATAAGGACAGTCTGGACGACTACCTGAGGCTCCTGCAGGACCAATTTCCCGAAAGCGCCCCGGATGTCCGCCGGTTCGGCGCCGAGATCCGGAAAATCATGCAGTACATGGATATCCTGTACGGGATCGACAACCCGTTGTTCCTTGACCTCATGAAAGATAAGGAATATCTGGTCAAAACGATCCTGCCCTGGCTTTTCAAGTACCTGCTGACCATCCGCAAAGTCACCCGGCTGGACATGCCGGTGGCGGAGTACCTGGGCCGGATCTCGGCCAACCAGGCCCTAATCGACATGATCGCCCAGCACTTTTTCAAAGACACGCCCACCTTTTTTGCCCTCAGCTATTTCAGCCTCTATCTGGACTACCAATACCCCGTCGGCGGCACCGGCGTGCTGTCTGACCGGATGAAGCAGTTTATCCTCGATCACCACGGGGAGATCCGCTGCGGTACCGAGATCGTCCGGATCGACCTGGAGAAAACCTGTGTTTTTGACCAGGCCGGCAACGCCTTCCCGTACCGGAAGCTGATCTGGTGCGCCGACCAGAAAGCGTTCTACCGGGCCATCGACGAGATCGCCATTTCAAAACCAAAGGTCCGGCAGGCCGTTGCCGCGCGCAAGCGCTGTCTGCAAGACAAAACCGGCGGCGACTCGATCCTGACATTGTACCTGACCGTCGACCTGGATCCGGCCTATTTCGCCGGCATTTCCCAGCCCCATTTCTTCTATACACCCCAAAAGGCCGGTCTTAGCCGCGTATCGCCTAAACCGCCCGCGCGGCCAGGCGAGTCGGTCGAAGCGGATGACTCCCGGGCCGTCCTTGACTGGATCCGGCAGTACCTCGAACACACGACCTATGAGATAGCCTGTCCGGTGCTGCGTGACAAGCGGCTCGCTCCGCCCGGTCAGACCGGCCTGATCGTCAGCGCTTTATTCGATTATGACCTGGTGCGCCAGATTGAAACGGCGGGCTGGTACGAGGTGTTCAAAACGTTTTGCGCCCGGACCATGGTCCGGATCCTGAAGGATTCGGTTTACCCCGCGTTAGAGGACAAGGTTATCGATTCGTTTGTCGCAACGCCCCTGACACTGGCCCGGCGAACCGGCAACAGCGACGAGGCGATCACCGGCTGGGCCTTCACCAACTCAGAAATGCCGGCTGTGCACACCATGACGAAAATCGCCAAATCAATCCTGACGGGATTGCCCGATGTCTACCAGGCCGGCCAATGGACGTTCAGCCCGTCCGGCCTGCCGATCTCCATCCTGACCGGCAAACTGGCTGCCGACCGCGTCAGCAAGGAACTAAGAAAGGCCGGTCAGCGTTACGCTCAGATCCCAGATCCGTTTGCCCATCGCCCGGATGCACGGTGTTGATCGTGAGGTTATCCCATGGAGAAAGTTAGCGAATGCCCAATCGGCCGGGCTGCGGGCAGCTTCGAGCCCGACGCCGGAGGTCGTGCCCGTGATGACGCAGACCTTGCCTGCCATGGAGACGGTAATAATTGCTGGGGTGCGTTGCGGTCGGCGAATAACTTTCGCTTGTCCGGCCATTCGGATGCCAAAGCAGCCTCCTTGAAGCTTTTTGATCAGCCGAATTTGCGCCGCATGAAGCGGCGGTACATCTTCTTGAAACGGGGAATGCCGTTAAAGATATCCCCCCACAGGTCAAAGTAATCGCGCTGCCCGATGATCCGGCCATCCTCGTGGAACGTCAGCCTGGTCGCCCCGTACATGGGCGTATCCGGGAACTTCTTAAAAGACATCGTCATCTTCCAGTCCATCAGGACGACCGGCCCTTCGCGGGCCAGCGAGACAATATCCATCCTCAGGCTTCGGCAGCGGCTGGTCAGGCGCAGGCACATCGCCTGGAACGCGTCGATCCCCTCGATCCGCTGGATGGAGTCCTGGAAGACGATCTGCGGATGGTAGTAGGGGAAGAGGTGCGACCAGTCCGGCTTCCCGTCCGTATTGTAGGTTTTCGACCACAGCTCACGGATCTGATCCAGGCTGAGCTGGCGTGCGTTGCCGTTGGCATCATCGAGACATGGGCTATCGGGCATGTCATCCTCGCTATCCC
>JAAYJD010000091.1 GCA_012523135.1 Clostridiaceae bacterium | reverse complement strand
GTCATAGCCGTGCAGACGGAAAAGTTCGATCGCCTGCTTTAAAATCTCGTATTTTTTACCGGCGTTTACGGGGGTACTCATAGTTGAACTCCTTGTCATTGCTGCATCTTAGACCCAGGTTATCTCCGGTTACGTCCGATGGACAAACCTATTGTACAAGGAAACGCGTCAGGATGAAACCCAACCCGAGCCCATCCGCATTTGTTTCACGGCGGCTTTTCCGTCTGCCGGGTGCGTGCAAGGCCGCATCCCGTCCGTTATAATAGACGCAGCAGCAAACACGTCCGCAGACCGGCTGGTTTGTTCGGACGGGGAGGAGAACAGGCTTGATCAACTACGCGCACCGCGGCGCTTCCGAGCAGGCGCCGGAGAACACCATGGCCGCTTTTCGCCTGGGGCTTGAACTGGGGGCCAACGGCATCGAGACGGACATTCAGCAGTCGGCTGACAAGGTCCTGGTCCTGTTTCACGACAGGACCCTGAAGCGGATCGCCGGATTGGAGCAGCAAGTCGGCGACCTGACCTATGCTGAACTGCAAAAGCTCGATTTCGGCTGCCACATGGGCCCCCGATACGCAAACGAGACCATCGTGACCCTGGATGCGTTTTTGGCGTCTTTTGCCGGCCTCCAGGTGCACCTGGCGCTGGAGATCAAGCAGAAGCAGATCGAACAGGCCGTCCTGGAGGCCATCGCCCGGCACGGCTGCCGCAGCCAGGTTATCGTCACCTCGTTTGTCTGGGAGAGCCTGGTTGAAGTCCGCCGGCTCGATCCGGATCTCTCCCTGGGCTTTCTGACCGAACAGATCGACAGCGCCGTGCTGGCGCGCCTGGCGGCGATCGACATCCGCCAGATCTGCCCGAGAGCGGCCACCCTGACCCCGGAGCTGGTCATGGACGCCAGGCAGCAGGGCTACTCGGTCCGGGCCTGGGGCGTCACCGATCCGGACCTGATGGTCCGGGCGCTGGATTGCGGCGTCGACGGCATGACCGTCAATTTTCCGGATAAGCTGGCGGCCTGCCTGCTCGTCCGGGCCGTGAACCGAGCGGACGACCGGCCCAAAACACCCGACCTGTTGGCCTTCCGTGCCCGGATCAAGCCGGTACCCGGTCTCGACGGCGCCTATGTCGACATCCCCTTCGACGTGCAAGCGGTTTTCGGCAGGGGCCGGGTTCTGGTCCACGCGACCTTCGATGGCGTCCCGTACGACGGCCAGGTGGTCCGCATGAGCACACCCGGCCATATCATCGGCCTGCGCAAGGATATCCGCGCCAGGATCGGCAAGCAGCCTGGCGACTGGGTTGGCGTGACGCTTACGGAAAGGGACAGGTGAACGCCATGTGGCAGTGCCCAAGCTGCGGCCGGTCGTTCAAGAAGCAAAACCAGAATCATTTTTGCCCGACCGGTCCCCAGAGCGTGACGGACTACATCGCCGCGCAGCCGGAACCGGTGCAAGTTCTCCTGAACCAGGTCCGGGATACGCTGCGCCAGGCTTTGCCGGAAGCCAGCGAGCGCATCTCCTGGCAGATGCCGACCTTTTGGCAAAGCCGCAACATCATCCACTTCGCGGTTTTCAAGAGCCATATCGGCATTTATCCGGGCGATCAGGCCATCGCCCATTTTGCCGCCGAACTGGCCGGTTACAAGACCAGCAAGGGGGCCTGGCAAATCCCGATCGGCCAGCCGCTGCCGCTGGCCCTGATCGCCGAGATGGCCCGCTGGTGCGCGGCAGAGGTGAATCATGGGTAAAAAATACGATGTGGCCGCCTATGTCTGGCCGGCCTACACAGGCGACGAGCCGAGGACCCGCCCGTTCTGGCCTGAAGGCATCGGGGAATGGCAGTCGGTCAAGAATGCGGTCAAGAAGCAGCCGGATCACGACTGGCCGCGCAAGCCGCTGTGGGGCTATGTCAACGAGGCAGATCCCTACGTGATGGAGATGGAGCTGAACGCGGCCGCCGACCACGGCGTCAACGTCCTGATCTATGACTGGTACTGGTATGACCGGCGCCCCTTCCTGGAGCAGTGCCTGAACAACGGCTACCTCAAGGCGCGCAACAACAACCGGGTCAAGTTTTACCTGATGTGGGCCAACCACAGCGTCAACAACACCTGGGACATCCGAAATTCCGGAGATCCAGGCAACCTGATCTGGGACGGCGCCGGCGATGAGCGGGAGTGCGATCGCGTCTGCGACCGCCTGATCGAACGCTATTTCGGCCTGGACACCTATTACCGGATTGACGGCAAACCCATCTTCATGATTTACGACCTGGCGAACCTGATCCGCGGCTTGGGTGGCCTGGAGCGGACGAAGGCCTGCCTGGACCGGTTCAGGGCCAAGGTCCGGTCTGCCGGTTTCCCAGGGCTGCATCTGCAGATGACCTTGTGGAGCGAGTATGTGGTCAACCTGAGCGGCGTCGACGGAACCGGCCGCAAGGCCAGCTGTGAGCTGGCCGAACACCTGGCCTTCGATTCGGTCAGTCACTACCAGTTTGTCCATTTCACCAACATCGACAGGGACTACCTGGAGATCCTGGCGGATGTCAAGCGGGAATGGGAGCGGATCGACCAGACCTACCCGGTGCCCTATTTTCCCCATATTTCCCTGGGATGGGACAACAACCCGCGCTTCACCGCGTTCCGGCCGGGCATCGTCAAAAACAACACGCCCGAGAACATCCGCAGGGGGCTGGAGATGGCCAGGGCGTACCTGGACGCGCATCCCGGCCAGGTTCCGCTGCTGACGCTCAACAGCTGGAACGAATGGACCGAAACGAGTTACCTGCAACCCGATGATCTCTATGGCTATGGTTACCTGGAGGCGGTCAGGCAGGTCTTCCTCGATCCGGCAGACTGAGGGCGCCAACCCGAAAAGGAGATCCCGATGCGACAGGCAAGCTGGCACAATGATGTTTTTTTCGGCCTGCATTTTGACTTGCACGCCACCGACAAGGATACCGAACTGGGCCGGGCCCTGACCGGGCAGCATCTGCGCGAGCAGCTGGCCAAGACCCGGCCGGATTTCGTGCAGTGCGACGGCAAGGGGCATCCCGGCTATGCCAGCTATCCGACCCGGGTTGGCGTGCCGTCGCCGGGGATCGTCAGGGACCAGCTGCGCATCTGGCGCGAGGTCACCCGGGAGATGGGGATCCCCCTGGTCGTGCACTTTTCCGGCATCTGGGACGCGGCTGCGCTGAAAAACCACCCGGAGTGGGGTCGGGTTTCCCAGCCCGGCGGCGAGCGCAGCCCCAAGATGGTCTGCCCGCTGTCCGCCTACACGGATGCGTACATGATCCCCCAGCTGATTGAGATCATCGACAACTATGACGTGGACGGCTTCTGGGTCGACGGCGAGAACTGGGCTTCTCAGCCTTGCTACTGCCCAGCCTGCCAGGCCGGGTTCGCCATAGGCCAGGTGCCCGATCAGCCCGGCCTGCCGCACTGGGCCGAGTGGCTGGCTTACAGCCGCGCCAATTTCGTCGCGCATGTCCGCCGCTACGCCGACGCCGTCCACCGGCGCAAGCCTGGCTGCACCGTCTGCAGCAACTGGATGTACACCGTACGCCAGCCGGACCGGATCGAAGCGCCGGTCGATTATATCAGCGGCGATTTCAGCTGGATCTGGAGCGCGGCCAAAGCTGCCGTCGAAGCCCGCTTCATGGCCGGCCGCCATCTGGGTTGGGACCTGATGGCCTGGGGCTTTTCCAGCCATGGCCCGATGCAGGACTGGGTTTTCAAGTCGGCCGATGCCCTCTGCCAGGAAGCCGCGGTCGTGATGTCCTGCGGCGGCGCCTTCATGGTTTACGACACGCCCAACCGCGACGGGACGCTGGTCGGGTGGCACATGGACACGCTGAGCCAGGTCGCCGCCTTCTGCCGGGCCCGCCAGCCGTTCTGCCAGGAAACCAAGACCGTGCCCCAGGCCGTGATCCTGCATGCGCCGGCGCACTTCTACGCGCACAACGAGCCGCTGTTCAACCTGGGCGACGCATCTGACGCGCTGGAAGGCGCGCTGCATGCCCTGCTGGAAAACGGCGTGTCCGCGGACATCCTGAACGACGCTGATCTGGTACGCCAGATCGACCGCTATCCGCTTTGTGTCGTCGCGGAGCAGGACAACCTGAGCGATGAGCTGGTGAGCGAGCTGGAACGTTATGTTCGCGCGGGCGGCGTTCTGCTGGTCAGTGGCGCGGAGCAGACCGCGCGCTTTGGCCGCTTGCTGGGCGTGACAGCGCTCGAACCGGCTTACTTGGAGATGCAGCTTCACATCCCGGTCGGGCCGGGTTCGGTCTGCGCCATGGGGCGCTATCGCCAGGTCAGGCCCGCTGACGGGCAAACCGAGGTGATCGCCCCCTTGCTGCTGACCCGGGACACCGGCAGCGCCGCACAGTTGTCCGGCGGCTGTGCCGTAACCTGCCGCCCGGCCGGCAAAGGGATGGCGGCGGGCATCTTTGGCCCGATTTTCGCCACCCACGCCAAGGCCCATTACCCGGCTGTCCGCGCCCTGCTGGGCCAGCTGCTGGACCGTTTCGCCAGCCCCGGCCTGGCCAGGGCCCGGGGTCCGGCCCGCGTCCACATCGCGCTGCGTAACCGGAACGGTCAGCTGTTTGTCCACCTGGTCAACCTGGGCAGCGACCATCCGCTTTCGCCTCACAGCCCCCTGGTGGAGCACGTCCCGCCGGCTGGTCCCGTCTCGCTGGATATCCCGCTGGCCGCAAGACCGCGACAGGTCCGCCTCATGCCCGCCGCCGAACCGGTCAGCTGGACCTATGCAGCCGGCAGATTGTCGCTGCGTCTGGACCTGGTCGGCATCCACGACATCCTGGTGATCGACCAGGCCGACTAAGCGGTTCAGGCGATGCCGAAAATCCGTGCCGGGTTGTCAAACAGGATCGCCTTGCCGATCTCGCGGGCCGTGGCGATGCCGAACAGACCGGCGCGCACCTTGTCCTCGAGCACCTGGGCGATGTTGCGTCTGGCCATGAGCTGGTGCCCGTATATGCCGTCCAGGACGCGGTAGTCGCCGCCGAAGCCGCAGATCTTCGTATAAGGGATGAATTCCAGCCATTCGGCCAGGATCTGGCGGCAGGCGACCGGCGAGATGATGTGCGCCCAGCACATGTCGATCGAGACATGGGGAAACATCTTGCAAAGCACGCCCAACTCGGCCTGGTAAGGATAGCCGATGTGAAACAGGTCGAAGCGCATCCGCGGGAAATCGAGCAAAACGTCGTTGAGATGTGCCGGGTGGCTGTTGACCAGGCGATTGCCGTTGCCTTCCTGCAGCCCGGTGTGGATCTGCAGCACCATGTTCTGTTCCTGGGCCAGACCGACGACGTGCCGGAACAAGTCGTTGGCCAGGGCCGGACCGGGACGCTTGCCCGAAGCGCGCAGCGCCTGGAAGGCACCCGCCGCCTCCGCCCGGCTCGCGCGGGCGAAATCCAGCGAGCGGACATAAGCCAGGCCGCATTTCAGGACCGGGCTGCCGGCCGCAAACTGCGCCAGCCGGACGGCGCAGGCTTCCAGGTAGTCGCGATAGCTGCCAATCGCGAGGCCGGTCTGCTGCTCGAGCGTTTCAATCTGCGCGATCGATTGCGGACAGACCAGTGCGTCGATGCGATTGGCAAGGATAAAATAGTCCGGATCGTACGCGACCAGGCCCGCGTTGTCCAGAACGGACAGGCGGATGTGGGACATGTCCTTGAGCACCTTGCGGTAATGGTCTTCGCCAAAACCCTTCAAAAAGGCGTCGTTCAGTGCTTCGATGGTCTCGCCGTCGATGGTCTCGATCCCGTAGATGTCGCGCGCCGCGATCGCCAGGGCCTGCCCGTAACCGGTCAAGCGGCACACCTGCCAGAACGGTTCCACAAGATGCCATTTTTCGCCGATGGCAAGATCCGGACCCATGACGCGCGCATAGTCTTCCGCGGACAAGCCCGCGCTGATCAGGTCCACTTTGAAATAGTGGGCCAAAAAGTCGGACAGAACATCCCCGCGCGGCCGGTCTTTCTCGAACGGCGCCAGGTGTTCGTGGGTGTCGATGATCTCAAGATCCATCAGGTAATCGGTGAGTTCGCCAATCATGGGGCACCTCCTTTAAAGCTGCCGTGCGTATCAGGCTGACAAGACCATGATACAGCAACCGGAGGTCGCCGTACCGTTTCATCCATGCGACGCACAGGAAAAAGGCAGGAACAGCATATAACATGTGTTTCGCGGCACACGTTGGTTCAGACGCGATCATAGCCGGGATTCTGGCAGAATGGCTGCCTGGCCTGCTCCTTTCAGATCCACTGCTTATCTGCAAGGCGCTCGTTGTTCCGCAACGGGAGACCAGGGACAAGCGAATTTGCATCGGGGCGATCCGCTTGGCTTACATGTTCAGCCCCGAGGGGAACGAAATCAGGATCGGCTGACCTGGCCGGACGCGGCGCGCGTCAGGCGCCAGTCTTCGTCCAGGCCGAGACCGCCCAGGTCGGCGATTACGTTCTGCCGCTCCGCAGCGTAGAGACGCCAGATCACCCTGAGTCCCTGCAGGCTGGACGGCCCGTCGGTCAGCGGCCGTGTACCCTGCCGGATGCAGTCGAGAAAATGGCGCGTTTCATGCTGGGTCTTCTTGGAGCGGTCGTCATCCGCCAGCAGCACGACGCTCCGGGTCGCGGGATCCGGGTTGGCGATGCCGTCGATCACATGGGTATGCTGAACCAGTTTGCCTTCCGCCAGGTTGTATTCAAGCATGCAGCGGGTTCCGTGGATGTGGAAGCTATAGCCCAGCCGGGTGCCCCGGGCACCCCAGGTGCCGAAATGGTAACCCATGGCGCCGCTGGCGAAGGTGAGCGTCGCGTTGCTGGTGCCCTCGCGTTCCATCCAGGGGGTGCCCAGACTGGTGCCGAGGTGAACGCCGCGCACCGGCCGGCCAAGAAACCAGAGCAGCAAGTCCACGTAATGGCAGCCGTGGCTGAAAAACTGGCCGCCGCCCAGCCGGTCGGCCAACAAGGCCCAGTGCCCGTCTTCGTAGCGGGTGTATTGCTCGGTCCAGATCGACATCTGGAACACCTCGCCGCAGTAACCGCTGTCGACCAGTTCCTTCATCCGCCGGATCGCCGGCCAGTAGCGTACCGGATAGGCTGTCATCAGGACAAGCTTGCGTTT
Organism: Clostridiaceae bacterium; assembly: GCA_012523135.1. Taxonomy (GTDB): domain Bacteria; phylum Bacillota; class Clostridia; order Saccharofermentanales; family UBA5734; genus JAAYBY01. The sequence continues at coordinate 226 of JAAYJD010000091.1, read as the reverse complement.
TTCAGCTGCTTCGATCAGCTGAATACAGGCCGACTCGGAATTGGCTAATGGCTTTTCCATCAGGACATGCTTGCCGGCATTTAGGAAAAACAGGCCGGTTTCCAGGTGCAGGTCATGGGGCAGGGCGATCAGGACCGCGTCCAGGTCATCGACCATGTCGCGGTAGTCCGTAACCGCACGCCTGGCCCCGAGCCGGGCGGCCGCCAGATCGGCCCGTTCCGGCACC